>CAZTZN010000097.1:0-17446 GCA_964617715.1 uncultured Armatimonadia bacterium
TTCCCCTCGCGCTCCCGGCTCTGTTATACTTCAGCCGCCGGCCCGGTATTCTGACGTCAAGAGGCGTTGTACATGGTCATCATCGTCGAGAGCGGAGCCGATCAGCAGACGGTGGACAACCTCATCGCCAAGGTGCGGTCGCTGGGCTTCACGCCGCATCCTATCTTCGGAGTTGAGAAGACTGTCATCGCAGTGGTCGGGCGCAAGACTCAGGAGAAGATCGAGGCCCTTGAGACCATGCCCGGCGTGCAGCAGATCATCCCCATCCTCAAGCCCTACAAGCTGGTCGGGCGGGAGGTGCGGCCCGAAGCCTCGGTCATCAGGATTT
Source organism: uncultured Armatimonadia bacterium (assembly GCA_964617715.1). GTDB lineage: Bacteria > Armatimonadota > Zipacnadia > Zipacnadales > UBA5352 > JALGVA01. The sequence continues at coordinate 329 of CAZTZN010000097.1, forward strand.
CTGAAGACGTCGAGATCGGGGGTAGACGCGTCGTTGTGATGGCGGGACCGTGCGCCGTCGAGAGCTACGAGCAGTTCTCGCACGTCGCACAGTACGTCCACGCAGCCGGTGCCCAGGTGCTGCGCGGCGGCATCTTCAAGCCGCGCACCTCGCCCCACGACTTCCAGGGCCTGCGCGAAGAGGGCATCCCTATCGCCAGGGCGGTCAAGGAGGAGGTGGGCATGCCCTTCGTGACCGAGGTGGTGGACATTCGCGACATCGAGGCGCTGCACGAGGTCGCGGACATCTACCAGGTGGGCGCGCGCAATATGCAGAACTTCAGCCTGCTGACCGAGCTGGGCAAGGTGGACCGACCGGTCATGCTCAAGCGCGCCATGAGCGGCACGGTCGAGGACCTGCTGCAGGCCGCCGAGTACGTGATGGTGGAGGGCAACTCCGACGTGATCCTGTGCGAGCGCGGCATTCGCACCTTCGAGACCTCCACGCGCAACACCCTCGACATCTCTGCGGTGGTGGCCCTCAAGCGCTTCAGCCATCTGCCGGTAGTGGTCGATCCGAGCCACGCGTCGGGCCATGACTGGATGGTGCCCGCGCTGTGCAAGGCGGCACTGGCGGCCGGCGCCGACGGCCTGCTGGTCGAAACCCACTGGCGTCCGCAGGAGGCGATGGTGGACGGCCACCAGTCGCTCACGCCCTCGGCCTTCGAGCAGCTCATGAGCGAGCTGCCCGCGGTGTGTGAGGCCGTGGGGCGGACGCTGTAGGCGTGGCGCAGACGGTGCGCGTTCTGAGCGCACGCGGAAAGCCGGCCTCCGGTATCGGCGGCGGAGGGGACGGATGTCCTTCGTCGCCGGTGTGCGTACCGGGTATCAGAGCCGAATGCTCCCGATGCGAGCCTGTCGTCGAGCCGGTGCGGGCGTCCGGGGATTGCCGACAGCGGGCGGTGGCGCCCGCCGTTCAGTATCGTCCCGGAGCGCGCGCGTCTTCCTTCGTCTCCGCCCGGTTGTGCACCGACAACCGGGATCCACACGTGAGCCGCTCACCACGTTGACGGCAGGTCCTCCCGGGAAGTACAATACCCACCTCTTGAAGGGAGTGCTCACTGTGCGAGGAAATCAGCCGCAGGCGGGGCGTCGGCGGGGTGGTGGTGTGCCTGAGTGGCTCAAGGTCAAGACAGGCAAGGCCGGCCTGACGCGTCGGACGCGCGCCCTGCTGCACGACTGCGGCGTGCATACGGTGTGCGAAGCCGCAATGTGCCCCAACATCGGCGAGTGCTTCAGTTGTGGTACCGCCACCTTCATGCTGCTGGGGGACGTGTGCACCCGCGACTGCCGGTTCTGCGCGGTCAGGCATGGCGAGCCTGCTCCGCCCGATCCGGACGAGCCCGCGCACGTAGCCGAGGCGGCGGCGCGCCTGGGCCTGCGCTTCGTAGTGCTGACCTGCGTGACGCGCGATGACCTGCCGGACGGTGGCGCGGGGCAGTTCGTGGCCACGATGGCGGCGCTACGCCAACGCCTGGCCGGGGTGCGCATCGAGGTGCTGACCTCGGATTTCGGCGGCGACCTCGACCCGGTGGATGAAGTGCTGGCCGCGCGACCGACGGTGTACAACCACAACATCGAGACCGTCGGGCGGCTGCAGAAGCTGGTGCGGCCGCAGGCGGGCTATGAGCGATCGCTGGCGGTGCTGCGCCACGCGGCGCAGCGAGCGCCGGATACGATCGTGAAGTCCGGCCTGATGGTGGGCCTGGGGGAGACGCGGGAAGAGGTGGGCGAGGCGCTTGGGGACCTCGCCGACGCCGGCTGCTCCGTGGTCACCATCGGGCAGTACCTCCGGCCCTCGCCGGCGCATCTGCCGGTCGAGCGCTATGTCACGCCCGAGGAGTTCGCCGAGTACGAGCGCATGGGCCGCGAGCGCGGGCTGGCGCGTGTAATCAGCGGGCCCTTCGTGCGCAGCAGCTACCAGGCGGCCGACGCCGCGGCCCTCTAGGCCCGCGACCCGGCCGCGCAGCCGAGTCATGCGATGCGCCTGGGCATGTCATGACCAACCGCGTGCTGACAATTGTCCTGATCCTCGGCGTTACGGTTGGCCTGCTGGGCGAGGCCGGGCGCAACGTCGTGACCCCCGAGGGCCGGTGGCAGCGATGGCTGCAGGCGCTGGTGGCTCAGCAGGCCGCCGATACCCTCAACCGCCAGGTACGGCTGGGGCCCGTGACCGAACTCTCACTCAGCGGCGTCGAGGCACACGACTTGGCCGTGGCCGAGGAGTTCCTGCTGGCGGACGGTCTGCTCGCGCGGGCCGATCGGCTGCGCATCAGCTTCGACTTCATGGGGATGCTGCGCGGAGAGGTGGCACCGGCTGCGGGTATCGACCTGGTCGAGCTGGACGGCGTGTGGTTGCACGCGGTGCGTGACGAGGCCGGTGAACTGAACCTTGAAAACCTGCTGCCCAAGGGGCCGCCGGCGCCGCCGGAGGAGCGCTTCCGGGGCCTGGTGCGCATCACCGACTCAGAGGTGGTCTACGACGACCACGCGCTGCCCACCGCACATGGCGGCGACTTCAACCTCGAGCTGACGCAGATCAACGCGGAGATCGATCTGCGGCGGATCGGATGGGCGAAGATCGATCTATCGGCGAGCGAGCGACTGGGGCGCATCGGGTCGCTGCTGGTCGAGGGCGAGAGCGAGATGGACGCAGGTTTCGTGTGGGCGAAGGTGCGCCTGGGCGCCGTGGACGTTGCGTGGTGGTTCCAGAGCTTCGTGCCCGGCCGCGACATCATGATCGAGCGCGGCCGGGCGGACATTGCGGCGACGGTCGGGCTGGTGGAGCGTCGGGGCCGGCCACAGGCGTCGGTGTCGGGCGATCTTAGGGTGCGCGACGTGGCGGTGCGGCTGGCGGCGCTCGGAGGGCGGCGCATCACGGGCAACCTGGATGCCGGGGGGACCATGGCCGGGGTGGAGGTACACCACCTGGACGCGCGCCTGGGCGGGCTGAGCATCGACGCCAGCGGCTTCCTGGGCGACTTCGCCGACCCGGTGCTCGATCTGAGCTTCGACGCGCGGGCCGCGCATCCCGAGGAGCTGCTCGACCTGGTGCCCGAAGATGCAGGGATGGAGGAACAGCTCGCGGGCCTGTCGCTGAGCGGGCCGTTGCTGGTATCGGGCAGGCTGAGCGGACCGCTCGCTCAGGCGAACCTGAGCGCGCAGGTGGGCGCGCCGGGCCGCTTGCGCTTCGCCGATGGCGATGTGGGTGAGATCACCGCCGGGCCGCTGAACGTGCGCGTCGATCTGCTGGACGTGAGCAACCCGAACGTACGCGCCCGCGCGGAGATCGCCGAGGTGGATCCGACCGATCTCGCGCCGCTGGCCGCTGTGTTGCCCGAGCAGATCGAGGGCGAGCCCGCGGCGGCGCCGCTTGAGGACGTTGAGGCCGACATGTTGTGGTCGCCCGAGCTGCCGCTGGCGCAGACTCGGCTGGTGCTGCCGCACGTGGCGGTCGGCGACCTGGAGGTCAGCAACGTGAGCGCCGACCTGGCGCTCGCGGGCGATGTGCTGGTGGTGAGCGACCTCTACGCCGAACCGCTGGGGGCGCAATTGAGCGCGGACGCCGTGGTGGCCGTCACCGGGCCGGACGCGCCCTGGGCATGGGCGCGCGGCGAAATTGCGGGGGTCGATCTGTCGCGTCTGCCGGAGCTGCCGGGTCTGGAAGACACGAGTGGCCTCGGTGGCACGGTCTCCGCGCGCTTCGCCGGCGGCTGGGACGGCAGGGCGCCGACGGTGATCGCGCAGGCGGCGCTCGACGAGCCCCGCTGGAAGCAGTACTCGGTGGAGACTGCGCGAGGCCTGGTCATGCTCGATGCCGACGGCGTGCAGGTGCGCGGCCTGACCTTCGAGGACCCGCTGGCCTCGGGCTGGGTCAGCGGCGTGATGCCGTTCGAGGGCGACGCGGCGGGCAGCTTCGCGGTCGCGGGCGTCCAACTCGCCATGCTCGACGAGCGCTTCGACCTGCAGACCGACCGGCTGCGCGGCGAGGTCTTTGTCACCGGCGACTTCAGCGGCACGCCGGACGCCCCGCGGGTTGACGCGACCGTCCGTGCCTTTGCCCCGGGCTGGGGCGACTACGCCGTGGACGCGGTCGTGGGGCGGGTCTGCGGAGGCCTGGACGCACTGCACATCGATGACCTTTATGCATCGGCGGGACGTATCGTCGCCCGGGTCAGTGGTACGCTCACCCCGCAGCCGGAGGGCTCGGAGTTGGCTCCCGGAGAGGCGCAGGAGATAGCCATCGACGGCCAGGTTACGCTCGCCGGACCGGTGGATCGGAGCGCACTGGAGCTGGCGAACCTGGAGGGCCATGCAATGGCGGGCGCAGTGCGCGCCGACATTGCGGTCGGGGGCACGCTCAAGCGGCCCAACGCACGGGGCGAGGTGCGGCTGCCCTACGCCCACTACGACACGATCGCCACTGATGACGCGATCCTCACGGTCAGCCTGCAGGGCGACGTGCTCGAGCTGGAGCAGCTACGGGTGCCGGTTGGTGACGCAGTGGTGACGGGCGAGGCGAGCGTGACCTCGATCTATGACGAGCCGATCGTGTCCGCGAGCGTACGCGCCCGGAACATTGTGCTGCAGGACCTGGCGCCGTGGCAGGAGATCGACCTGCCGCTCAGCGGCCGCGTGGACCTGCCCTTCTTGAGCTTGAGCGGTCCGCTCGATGATCTCAACGGCTTTGCGCAGATCGAAGCGCGTGATCTTGAGTTGGGACGTGAGCAGATCGGCGGCGTCACCGCGACGGTGGTGTTCGACGAGAACACCCTCATGCTGCGCCGCACTACGCTGGCGCTGGCGGGAGGGGAGCTGTCCGTGGAGGGGCAATTGCGGCTGGGGGATCGGCCGGAGATCATGCCCTCACACCTGGAGCTGTCCGACGTGTCGATCGCCAGGTTGCTGCGCGTTGCGGTGCCCCTGGCGGCGCGATTCGGGGACGGGCCACCGGAAGATCCGGCCGAGGGCGGGCAGCCGCTGTCGAAGCGGCTCGCGTCACTGTCGATGCGGCTGAACGGGCAGCTCGAGGGATCGGTGTCGGTCGCGGGTGAGGTGCCGCAGGTGGAGCCGGATGCGGACGCCGGCGAGGCGATCGAGGCGGCGTTGAAGTCGCTCACGGGAGAGATGCGGGTGGCCTGGCGGAATGCGGGCTTCGACGGCAAGGCGCTGCCCGATGCCGAGATCACCGCCGGCATCACCGAGCAGGCCTCGATTCGGCTGGCGCTGGAGGCCACCGAGGGTGATGCGCTGATCACCGCGGGTGGGAGCTGGCGACCGCAGGGCGACATCGACATGCTGGCCGAGGTGTCGGCGCTGGACCTGGCGGCGCTGCGGCCGTGGATGCCGGAAGCGGCGAAATCGGTGGGCGGACGACTCAACCTGACCGTCCAGGCTACCGGTTCGACCGCCGAACCGAGCATCATCGGGAGCCTCGATATCCTCGACCCCGAGGTGCACGGCGTGCAGTTCGACATCATCACCGCGCCCATCTTCCGCTACGACGGTTCGACCTTGGACATCGACAGCCTCGTGGTGCGCGAAGATGACGAAGAGATATACGTGGACGGCGCCATCCCCTTCGACTGGCAGACGCGCACTGTCCCGCCCACCGGCGAGTTCAGGGTGGTCGCGCGCGCGGATAAGACTGACCTCGGCATCTTCCCGCCGCTGATCGCCGACGCGCTCGCCGCCGGCGACGGCTCCGAGCAGCCGCTGGCGCAGGTGAAGGCGACGGGGACTGTGGACTGCCTGGTAGAGGTGAGAGGCACGCTCGAGCGGCCGGAGCTTGACGGTCAGGTGGTCGTCGAGGCGCCCTCGATTGCGACGCCGTGGCTGGGCAGTCCGGTCGAGGATGTTGCGCTCGATGTTACCTTCACCGGCGTTGGGGGGAAGACCATCGTGGACCTGGGCACAATATCTGCTCGGGTGGGGAGCACGGTGCTGGAGGTCGAGGGCCGGGCGGAGATGTCGGCGTATGAGGTCGCGAAGCTGCAGGACAATGTCTACCACTTCGCGGCCAGTGTCTCGGCGCCGCAGCAGAGCTTCGGGCACGGATTGACGGCGCACGAGCTGCGGGGCACGGTTGCGCTGGACACGCAGGAAGACGGGACGCAGCTTGTGACCATCGACAACCTGGGCGCCGACTTCGGCGACGGCAGTGTGTTGCTGGACGGCACCGTCCGGATCAGGAGCTTCATGCCCGCTGAACTCGCGGACAATGACTTCGACCTGATGCTGGTCGCCGATCGCGCGCGCCCGCGGTACTCGAACCTCTTCCTGGGCACTATCAACGGAAGCCTCGGCTTCAAGACGCCGTCTCCGGGGGAGCAGATGGAGATCACGGGTGCGATGGAGATCTCCCACGCGGAGCTGGGGATTCCGCGCTCGAGCGGAGAGGGGGAGCGCGAGCTGCAGGGGATGCCCGCGGACTTCCCGTCCCCCGAGTTCGACGTGCGGCTGGCGATCGGGCCGGATGTGCGCGTGAAGACCACGGGCATGACGGCGCCACTGAAGCCGACCGAGCATGCGCTGGTGGTGACCGGCACTCCGCAGCGGCCCGTCATTCGGGGGCAGGTGGAGGTGCAGCAGGGAGAGGCGAGCGTGCCCGGCGGTGTGCTGGACATTCAGAGCGCGGGAGCCAACATCCTGGTGCGGCCCGGGCTGGGGACGAGGCGGCGCGAGCCGCCGGTGCCGCTGGACCTCGAGGGACATGTCCAGGCGACGGCTACGCGCACCATCGCGTCAACGGTCGTTGAAGGGCGTGAGGTAGGTCCGATCGAGATCCAGCTCGAAGTGAGCGGGACCTTGCCCGACAACATCATCGTGCAGGTCAGCTCGACCCCGCCGCTGGCGGAGGAGCAGATCTACGCGCTGCTGGGCACCGCCCCGTTCTCGGGCGGCGGAGGGCTGGCCGGGGGCGGCAGCCTGGAGGATATGATGACCGAGCAGTTCCTCTCGGCGCTGGGGGCGGCCTTCCGCCACTACGTCTTCCAACCGTTCGAGGAGGACTTGAAGCAGCTCCTGGGCCTGTCGGTGTTTGAGGTCAATTTCGCCTTCGACCAGCCGGTATCGCTGCGCCTGGGGGGATACCTGGTAGAGGACCTGCTCGTGACCTACCGCACGTCGGTGCTGGGGCCGAACGAGGAGTACGACCTGGCGGTGTCGTACACGGTCGAGCGCAAGTTCCAGGTGGGGTTCAGCACCGACGAAAGGGACGACCACCGGGTGTTTGTGGAGTATGTGCGGAGCTTCTGACGCACGTCGGGGGATGGGGCGCGCACAGTGCGCAACCCGCAGCGGGAGAGGCTGTCTAAAGTGAACGGCGATGCCGGCGCCAGGGCTCGTGAGGCGGCCAGCTTCGGGGGCGAGGGCATGCACACCAACCTGCCACATCCGCCCTTCGCCCAGGTGGTCGCGGAGAACTATGAGCGCATATATAACGTCATATACCGGCTCGTCAACGATGACGAAGAGGCGGCGGACCTCACGCAGGACACGTTCATCGCCGCCCATCGCGCCTACGGGCGCTTCCGGCATGAGGCGTCGGCGTACACCTGGCTCTATCGCATCGCGGTCAACCTGACCAAGAACCGGTTCGAGCGTCAGCAGCGCATTGATGCGCGCGAGGCGTTCTCGCTTGATGCGCCCCTGCAGCTCGACAGTGACGATGTGTCGCGCCAGGTGGAGGACTGGGCGTTCGCGCCCGACCGGGTGGCCGAGAACGATCAGTTGCGCGCGATCGTTCTGCGGGAGGTGGCGGCGCTCAAGTATGATTACCGCGAGGTCGTGGTGTTGCGCGACCTCGAGGGGCTGCGCTACCGGGAGATCGCCCAGGTGCTGGGCTGCAGTGTTGAGGCGGTCAAGAGCCGGCTCTTCCGGGCCCGCAGTGTGCTGCGCGAGCGGCTCGAGGAGCTGCTGGAGGAGATACCCTGACAAGCCGCGCGCGAGTGGGGCCGAGTGCGCGCAGTTGTGAGGAGCCTGGGATGGTTATGAAGCGGAGCATGATGATCGCCGTCGTGGTTGCGCTGGCCCTGTCGAGCGCGGTTGTGTTCGCTCAGGACAACCCGCTGATCGCGGAGGTGGTGGTTGAGGGCAATGACTACGTAGCGCGTGAGCCCATCCTGGACGAGGTCAAGGATGTGCTCGCGGTGGGCCAGGAGTTCACGCAGACCAGGGCCACCGAAGCGCGCCGGCTGATCATGCGGATGGGCTACTTCGACGACGTCACGCTCTCCACGGAGCAGTTGGAGGAGGGCGTGCGCGTCGTCATCACCGTGGTGGAGAAGCGGCGGATCGAGCAGGTCATGTTTGCGGGCAACACGGTCATCTCCGACGAGGAGCTGGCCGACGCGATCAACACCAAGCCCGGCCACGTCGCCGACGAGCGGGCCATCGGGCGGGACGTGCGGCGCATCGAGGACTACTACGAGCAGAGGGGCTACATCGCCAAGGTCTCCGAGGCCAAGGTCGATGAGTTCGGCGTGTTGACCTTCGTGGTGGAGGAGGCGCGCCTGGAGGACATCGTTATCGAGGGTCTCACGCGCACCAGGGAGTGGGTGGTGCGCCGTGAACTGCGGCTGCAGCCCGGCGAGCTGTTCGAGCAGTCTCAGGTCACCAACGCCATCAGGCGGGTGTACGGCCTGGGGTTGTTTGAGAGTATCGACACCGATATCCGCCCCGGGCGCGAGAACCCGCTCAAGGACGTCATCCTGGTGCTCAAGCTCACTGAGGCCAAGACCGGCCGGGCGTCGTTCGCCATGGCCTACTCGAGCCTTGACGAGTTCGTGGTGATGGTGTCGGCGTCGGAGAACAACCTGCGTGGCCGCGGCGAGCGCGCCTCGGTCACGGTGGAGATGGGCGGCCGCGAGAGCTACGAGCTGAGCTTCTTCGAGCCCTACGTCGATAGCCGGGGCACCACCCTTGAGGTGAACCTGTTCGACACCGAGCGCACGCGGCGCTTCGTCGGCGGCACTACGGTCGCCCTCGCCGACAGCGAATTCGACGAGCGGCGCACCGGTGGCAACTTCACGATCACCAGCCCCATCACTGAGCGCCGGGCCTGGACGCTGCGCTTCCGCTCCGAGGAGGTGTCGAGTTCGTTCTTCCAGGGCACCACCACTCTGGCGCCCGGTGTCGGCACGCTTTCCGCAGCAGGGTTGCGGTCCAGCCAGAATCCGATCGGCTCGGACGACAGGTTGCCGGCCCCCGACAACCCGGACCTGCATTCAGACGTGCCCGAGCCCGGCGACCTGCCCACCCCGATCGTGGTGGCGGCGCCGCTGCACCCCGGCGGACGCGTCAACAGCGTCACCCTGGGGCTGGTCGATGACGCCCGTGACGTGCGCACCAACCCGCACAGCGGCTCCTACAGCCAGGTGTCGTTCGAGCAGGCGGGCGACTTCCTTGGAGGCGGCACGCAATTCGGGAAGCTCACCCTCGATCACCGGCGCTACTTCGAGGTCGGTGGCGGCGATGTCGTGGCGCTGCGGCTGATGGGCGGGACCACCCTCGGTTCGCCTCCGCTGTACGAGTCGTTCAGTGTCGGGGGCGCCAACTCTCTACGGGGCTATGAGGCCGACCGCTGGCGCGGAGAGAGCCTGCTCCTGGGCAACGTGGAGTACCGCAAGTCCATCACCCAGACGCTTACCGCGGTCGGCTTCGTGGACGTCGGCAGCGCGTGGGGCGGCACCTTCGAGACGGTTGTTCCCGGCTTTGACATCAAGGCGGACGACCAGTCGTTCACACCTCATGTGAGCGCCGGCGTGGGGCTACGGGTAGTCACACCGATCGGCCCGATCCGCCTGGACGTGGGCTGGGGGGAGGACGGCAGTCAGACGCACTTCAGCTTCGGGCAGACCTTCTGAGGTCGGCCCTGTCATCTCGCCGCGCGTGCCGCGCCGGACCGGGTCCGGCGCGGCTTCGCACTAACGGCATATCGCGTCCGCGGGGGGAGAAACCACCCCGGTCGCGGTACTGTCTATGTCTTCGAGGGCGGCGCGAACCGCCTCCCCTCGCATTACGTCCGCAGTCAGGAGAGTGTTCATGGCCTTGAATCCGATCTTCACGCGTGCGACCGCGCTGGTGATGCTTCTGGTAACCGCACTCGCAACGGCGTACGCCCAGGAGGCTGCGCCGGTTCCGAAGATAGCGGTGGTGAGCCTCGCGCGGATCGAACGTGAGTACGTGTCCTTGCGCTCTCAGGAGGAGAGCCTCGGGCAGTGGCTGCAGCAGCGGCGCACCTTTCACCAGGAGCTGATGAACTACGTCTTCCTGTCGTCCGAGGCCTTCCAGGAGGTCGTCGCGTTGCTGCAGAAGCCGCGGCCCTTGTCGGAGGCCGACCAGGCACGGCTGGATGAGCTGCGGGCCATCTCTGACGAGAAGGATGCGCGCTGGGCGGAGTTGCGTGCCAACACCGCTCGCACGCCGGCGGAGAGTGAGGAGTTCAGCAGCCTGCAGGAGATCCAGGAGGCGCGCCTGGCCGAACTCGACAAGTCGTGGAACGCCACCATGGGCGAGTTGGGTGATCGGCGCCAGACGGCCGTGGCCGGACTGATGGCCACGGTCCAGACGGCTATCGCGGCGGAGGCACAGGAGGGCGGCTACACTATGGTGTTCGACGCCGACGCCGTGTTCTTCGGCGGCGATGACATCACCGATGCGGTGCTGGAGCGGCTGAATGCCGGCGTCGAGCCCCCGCCCGAGCCTGCGGCTGAGCCCGCGGCCGAGCCCGCGGCCGAGCCTGCGGCTGAACCGGCGCCGACGGGTGGCGGCGAGGATACCGGCGGTGGTCAGGAAGGTGGCGAGGGCGGCGGCCAGTAGCACGCAGCGCGCGCGCAGCATCGCAGCAGTCGCGCTGGCGGCGGCAGTGATGGGCGGCGCGATCACCGGCTGCGGCCCGCATGGTGGGACGGCGCGTCGGAGCGTCGCCGAGCCGCGGGAGGGATACGCGTACACGGCCGTGCTGATGGCCCGTCACCCACTCTACCGGGCGATCGCGGAACTCGAGAGGGCGCTCGAGGAACTCGGCGACGATGAGTGGGACCCGGTGCTTGAACCTCTTGACGACCGTTTTGAGCAGATCGTGTTTCTTGAGAGCCTGGCCTTCGCCGACCCGACCGACCGCCTGATCACGCTGCACGAGCAGTGGCGAGGCGCCTACCCTGACCTGGCGGTGGAGCCGGGGGCGTTCTCGCCGGATGTGCAGACGCGTATCGAGTGGGAGCGACGGCGGGCTCAGCGGGTGATCGCCGAACAGATGGCGGGTGCTGAGGCGGCTGAGGGCCGGCGGCTGGCGCGGATGCGTGCCGCGCTGGTAGCGCGCTACCAGGAACGACTGGTCAATCTGCGCATCGATGCGAATCTGGGCGGTGAAGACGAGGCCCAGGCGGCGCAGGCCGAAGAGCAGCGCATCTGGGAGGCCATCGACGCAGAACTCGCAGCCGAGCGGCAGGCGGGGCGCGAACTGCTGGCCGAGATGGCGCGGCGTCTGCGGCGCGAGGCCGAGATCCGCATCATGAGCGCACAGGAACGGGCCGACGCTCTCGCGAGCGGGCGCCGTGACGAAGTGCAGCGCGTCGGGGCCGATCTCTACGCCCAGATGGCCGAAGAGCTGTCGGGGCCGTGGGAGGGGGAGCCGCCGGGTGAGGTCGGCGCGGTTGCGGACGTGTCTGAGCCGAATGTTCGGCTGGAGATGGCTGAGAGTATGCGCGCGCGCGCCGAGCAGGTGCGCCGCGAGACCGCCGAGCAGCAGCGGCGGCGACTGCTGCGGGCGCTGGGCCGGCTGCGGGCGCGGGTGAAGTCGGGCACGGAGACGGCCGCACTGGTGGTGGCACATCGCGACGGGATCGAACTGCAGCTTCTACCGGGCGGGTCGGCCCGCGGTGAGAACATGACGGGAAGCATCGCTGCAAAGCTCGAGCAGTTCTGGAGCGATGCCGATGGGCGAAGGAGTTGACGACGGTGGCGCAGGTCTCATTCAGACTGGCCGAGCTGGCGCAAATCCTCGATGGCGAGCTGCGCGGCGATGGTGACATAACCATCACGGGCGCGGCTCACCTCGAGGACGCCTCGTACGGGCACATCAGCTTCGCCGATGGCCCCAGCCTCCAGCCGCTGTGTGAGGTGAGCAACGCCTCGGCGCTGATCGTGCCGCCGGACGTAGAAGTGCATGACAAGCCGTTCATCGTCACCGAGGACCCGCGGCTGGCCTTCTCCAAGGTGCTGGAGATGTTCGCGCCCGACATGCGCCCCCCGGTCGGCGTGCATGTGACCGCCGTGCTGGGGGAGAACGTGGCCCTCGGCGAGGGTGTCAGCGTGGGGGCGCATGCGTACGTGGGTGACAGTACGATCGTCGGCGACAACACCGTCATTCGCCCTCTCGCCTACGTCGGCCCCGAGGTGACTATCGGCGAGGACTGCGAAGTGCATCCGCAGGTGTTCATCGGCGCTCGGGTGCAGATCGGCAAGCGTGTGACCATCCACGCCGGTGCGGCCGTCGGCGCCGATGGTTTCGGCTTCCTGCAGACCGAGGAGGGCCACCGCAAGATCCCGCAGATCGGCACCGTTATCGTGGAAGACGACGTGGAGATCGGGGCCAACTGCACGGTGGATCGGGCCACGGTAAGCGCTACGCGTATCGGGGCGGGCACCAAGATTGACGACCACGTGCACATCGCGCACAACTGCATCATCGGGCGCAACTGCCTGCTGTGCGGCCAGGTGGGCATCGCGGGCAGCACGCGCATCGGTGACAACGTGGTCATGGGCGGGCAGGTGGGCGTCAACGATCACGTGAACATCGGCGCCGGCGTCATCCTGGCCGCGCAGGCCGGAGTCTTCGGCGACATCGATGAGCCGGGCGTCTACTCAGGTCATCCCGCGCGCCCCCATCACGAGCAGCTTCGTATCACGGCGCTCACGCGCCGTTTGCCCAAGCTGGTTGAGCGCATCAAGGAGCTGGAGAGCACGGTGAAGGAGCTGCGCGGCCGTCTCGGTGATGCAGACGATGATGCGAGAGGCTGAGAGGCGGCACCGGCGGCACCTGGAGGACGCAGAGCCGCCCACCACTGATCCCCGACGGGGCCCGGGTGTGTGCTCCCCCGGTGGCAGCCGTCGGGGCGTGCGTGTACCGCTGCTGGCGCTGTGCGGGCTGCTGCTTGCGGCCTCACCGCTGCTGGGCGATCGCGTGCTCATCTTCAGAACGTCGAACCGCACCATCGCCGGCGCGGCTTCTGCCGAGGTCATGATCGATGGCCTGGCGGTCATTCGGCTGCGGGCCGCGCAGGCCTCCTCGCTCACAGGAAAAGCCGAGATCATCGCCCGGCGGCTGAGGGAACTTGCGCTTGAGGGCCTCAAGCCTGAGCAACTGGCGGTCGAGAAGGTTGCGGGCCAGTGGGCGCTGACCGGCGCCGGGCAGTTGATTGTGACCGCGGATGCCGACACTGCTCAAGCCGCGGGGATGACTCCGCAGAGTCTGTGCGAGAGCTGGCGGGTGCGGCTCGCCGATGCCCTGCGTGAGCCCTACGTCACGGTAGCGCCGGACGAGCTGATTCTGGTGCCCCTGGGCGAGACCAGGTCGGTGCGCTTCGGTGGCACCATCGCCGCCCTCCCGAGCGTGGAGAGCATGAGTCCCGAGGCGGCCACCGCTGAGGTGGATCGCGCCGCGGGGCGCATCGTGTTCACCGGTCGTGGGGTGGGGAGCACGGTGGCCACCATCACGGTGGGCCGCACTCGCCATGCGATTACCGTCGAGGTCAAGCGCTGGGCGGCGCGCATGGTGGCGCAGGCGACGGCACGCACCACCGGGCCGGACCTGGATCCGGAGATGGCCGAGGTGGCGGCGCTCAATGCGGTGCTGGACGCCGTCAATGCCGAGGCGGGCGCAACCGTGCACATCGTGCCCAAGACGGCGACGGCGACCGGGCTGACGGTGTCGATGCGGGCGGGGGGCGCCGACTTCATCCCCGTCGCGGGCGACATCGATGTGACGCTCGTGGGCGGCCTGCCCCCGATCCCCACTGCTCAGGCCCTGCTGGTGAGCAACTGCCCCGAGCGGGTCACCGGAGTCGGCGCGCTGATGCGCCAGTCGCTGGTGATCGGGCGTCCGACCCGGCTGCTGTGGCATCACAAGAACTACGCGGGGCGGTCGATAGTGCTGGCCGTGCGCCTGATCAACGCCGGCCCGGAGACGGCCTCTCTGCGTGTGGGCTGGGCCGATGCGGGCCCCGATCCGGACGAGATCTTCGTGGGCTTCAATGCGATGCGCCGCTACTGGGAGACGGTCATGCGTGGTCAGGCGCTTCAGCTCCGCATCCCCGCCGGCAGCTCGTTTGAGACCGTGGCGACGCCCATGGCCTCCACCGATGTGGTCAGCGGTCTGATGGACATCGTCGTCGATCAGGGGAGCGAACTCTACGTCGAGGTCGTGGGCCGCGAACCGCGCGACGATCCGGCCGGATTCGCCCGGCTGCGCAACCCCGGCGACCCACTGGCGGTCACGCCCTTCGAGTTCCCGGCCATGCTGGACGGTGAGCTGAGCTACGAACTCGGGGGGCGGTTCGCGCATCTGAGCATCGGCCGGGACCCGGTGGTCAACGAGCAGGGAGTGGCGCTCGATGGCGCCTACGGTGTCATGCACCGGCTGCGCGTGGCGCTGCACAACCCCGGCCCGGCGATCGGGCGCGTGGAGATCGTGACGCGCGCGGGTGGCGGCATCGCCCGCGTGGTCGCGCGCATAGATGGCACTGCGGTGTCCAGCACTCTGCTGCGCGCGGGCGAGGAAGAAGTGCTCGCCAAGTACGATCTCGCGCCCGGGACCGGCCGCGTGGTCAGCGTGCAACTGATTCCCACCGCCGGCTCGAACCTGCCGATTACGCTCGCCGTGCGCGGCAACGCGCGCTGAGGGGAGCCGCTGCGGAAGGGCGCCCGAGAGCGTGTGGCGAAGGGAGTGGGCGGCACTCCCATTCATGGCGGGCACGGTGAGGCGAATGCCCCGGTCCGAGTTCGATGCCCCCGCGACATCGCGCCCCGCGGGCGGCGGCGGACGCGCATTGACCCTCCGCGCGCTGATCATCGCGCTGGCGCTGCTGGTGCTGGCCAACATCTGGATGAAGTACGCCGCGCTGGTTACGGTCAGCGCGCAGGTGACCATGAGCGTCCCGCCCGTGCCCGCGCTCATGGGCCTGGTCGTCCTCATGGGCCTGGTTGCGCTGCTGCGGCCCATCGCCTCCCGGCTCTGCCTGTCGCGCCACGAGCTGCTGGGCATCTACGTCTTCCTCACACTGTCGGTGGCCTTGACCTCGGGCGGCGCGCTGCGTGAGTTCATGCCCGAGCTGACCGCTCTGCAGTACTTCGCTACGCCCGAGAACGGCTGGGGCGAGTTCGTGCAGTACCAGCCGGCGTGGCTGGCGCCCCACGATCCCGAAGTGGTGCGCACCTACTACGAGGCCACCGAGGGCCCGGTGCCGTGGCGCGCATGGCTGCTGCCGCTCACCTCGTGGTCGGTGTTCTTCGCGCTGATGCTGGGCGGCATGCTGTGCCTGGCGGTGCTGCTCTACGATGAGTGGGCCGAGGGTGAGCGACTGCAGTTTCAGGTGACCGAGCTGCCGCTGTCGATGACCGCGCCCGCCGGAGTCGATGTGCGCATCCCTCAGCTCTGGCGCGACCCCGTCATGTGGAGCGGCTTCGCGCTGGCGGCGATGCACAACCTGCTCAACATCCTGCACGCCCTCAACCCCGCGATGCCGGCGCTGGGCCTGAGCTACCCGGTGGGGCGGTTGTTCACCGAGCGGCCGTGGTCGGCGTTGAGCGGGGTCGTTCTGCACCACCGTCCCGAGGTGCTCGGCTTCGGCTACCTGATGCCCCAGGAGGTTGTGGTATCCTCGCTGGTGTTCTACGGGCTGGTAGAGTTCGAAGGGGTGGGCGCGCTCGCGCTGGGCTACGATATCCCCGAGTTCCCGCACTTCGAGAGCCAGTCGGCCGGTGCGTTCGTGGCCTTCGCCCTGCTGCTGCTGTGGCGCGCGCGCAGGGCTCTGTTGGTGTCCTTGCGCAGCGCGCTCGACGGCCGGGCGAGGCCTGTGGCGCGCCGGGCGGTCTGGGGGCTGATCGGGTGCATGGTCGGTACCTGGCTGTGGTGGCGGCTGGCGGGGATGTCCACGCCGACCATCTTCGCCTACTTCGGCCTGCTCTTTCTGATGGCGCTCACCTACGCGCGGATCCGCGCCGAGACCGGCCTGCCCCTGCAGTGGGGCTATCCGGTCACCCAGGCCAACCAGTCGCTGGTCTGGGCGATGGGCAGCGATGCGCTCAAACGCTCCGGGGGGCTGAGCAACCTGACCATGCTCTACACGAGCTGGTTCCTCACGCGCGGCTACCTGCCCAACCTGTCGGCCTACCACTTCGAAGGCCTGCACATCGCGCACGAGGTCGGGGTGCGCCGGCGCGAGATGGCGGCCATCCTGGTACTGGCGATGGTGCTGGGCATGGCCGTGTCGTACTGGGTACAGCTCGGCACGTACTATGACTACGGCGCCAACTTCCTCGAGGGCGGCACGCACATGGGCGGCATGCGCGTGGGCGCCGCGCGCTACGGCTTCACCTTGCTGAGCGATGCCGCCCACAGCGGCATCGCGCCCCGGCGGGGGAAGACCATCGCCCTCGCCTGGGGCGCGCTCGCCACCATCGCACTGTCCGTCATCCGCCACCGCTTCCTGCGCTTCCCGCTGCACCACCTGGGCTTCATCATCGGCACCACCCGGGGCTACCGGGCCTGGGGCGGCCTGCTGGGCGCGGCCATCGTGAAGGCTCTCGCGGTAACTCTGGGCGGCGTCGGGCTCTATCGGCGGCTGATTCCCGGCGCGGTGGGCGTGGTGCTGGGGCACTTCATCGTCGGGGCGGGCATCTGGTCGATCATTGCGGTCTTCGGGGGCGAAGCGCACCGCTCGTACCAGGTCTGGTTCGGCTGAGGGCGGGCAATCGGCAGACGGCAATCGGCAATCGGCAATCGGCAGACGGCAGACGGCAGACGGCGGATGGCGACGGCAATGACGCACTGGTGGAGCGCCCGTGTTGCGGAACGGCT
>CAZTZN010000098.1:0-17273 GCA_964617715.1 uncultured Armatimonadia bacterium
ACCTCGAGACAGCCGGTGGCGTTGGTGACCAGCACCGGGTTCTCGGTGGCCATCAGGATCTGGCGGACGACAATCGGCTCGGCGCAACCCGGGCAGAGGCGATGGCCGCCGGTGAGGCGCTCTTCGCGATGTGACAGTTCCTTCAGCGTAGGCATCGTTATCCTCCTACTCCCTCAGGCCCAGGAAGCTGACCGGCTCGCCCGGCTGCCCGCTCTCGACGACCTTGGCGAGGTCCGCGAAGCACGTCGCCAGGTCGTCGGGCAGGATCTCGCGACCGCCCAGACCGTAGATGTAGTTGTTTGTCGGGACCTGCTTGCCGTAGCTGTACATCGCCGAGGTGATCTCGGCGTAGAGCGGCCCGGCGTGCGCGCCGAAGCTGACCGCGCGGTCGAGCACCGCGACGGCGGACGCGTTGCCCAGCGCCGCCGCGATCTCCTCGGCCGGGAAGGGCCGGAAGGCGCGGATCTTGAGCATGCCGGCCTTCACGCCATCGGCGCGCGCGGCCTGCACCACATCGCGCAGCGTGCCGCAGGTCGAACCCATGGCGACCACGACCAGCTCGGCGTCATCGAGCATGAAGCCCTCGAGCAGACCGTACTCGCGGCCGAAGACCTCGCCGAAGCGCTTGCCCTCGGCGATAATGGCCTCCTTGGCGGGCGGGTAGGCCTCCATCTGGCTGCGTTTGTGCTCGAAGTAGTAGTCGTAGAGGTCGAGCGGGCCGAAGGTGAGCGGGTTCTCGATGTCGAGCATGGGGTTGATGGCCTGGTAGGGGCCGACGAACTCACGCACGGCCTCGTCGTCCTCGACCTCGAGCAGCTCGTAGGAGTGCGACAGCAGGAAGCCGTCGAGGCAGTTCATGACCGGCAGGCGCACCTCCTCGCGCTCGCCGATGACGACGGCCTGGATGAGGTTATCGTAGGCCTCCTGCACATCCTCGGCGTAGAGCTGGACCCAGCCGGTGTCGCGGGCGCCCATGCCGTCGGAGTGGTCGCAGTGGATGTTGATGTTGCCCGACAGCGCGCGGTTGACCACCGACAGGATTACCGGCTGGCGCAGTGAGGAGACGATGTACAGGATCTCCCACATCAGCGCCAGGCCGTTGGCCGAGGTGGCGTTCATGACGCGCCCGCCCGCCACCGCGGCGGCCAGGCACGCGCTCATCGCCGAGTGCTCGGACTCGACGGCGACGAAGTTAGTGTCCACCGCGCCATCGGCGACGAACTGTGCGAAGTTCTGCACGATCTCGGTGGACGGAGTGATCGGGTAGGCGGCGACGACGTCGGGATTGATCTGCCGCATCGCCTCCGCTACGGCTTCGTTGCCTTCCATTGCAATCTGCTTGCCCATCGGTTATGCCTCCTCCGGCTGGGCGGCGTTCTCTTCGAACTCGCCGCCGGGGGCCATGGTGATGCAGTCCTTGGGACATACCCGGGCGCAGATCCCGCAGCCCTTGCAGTGCTCGGCCGAAAAGCCCAGGCCCTTGACGGACTCGTCCTTGACGTGGACGGCGCTGTCGGGGCAATACACCCAGCAGAACAGGCAGTCGATGCAGCACTCGTCGTCGCGCACCGGATGCTCGTTGCGCCAGCCCCCGACGTGGTATTCCTGCGCGTTGCCCGCCTGCGGAATGATCCCCCCGCGTTCCATCTCGTGCCACTTGGCATCTGGCGGGTAGTGGCTCATTGCGTGACCTCCTCATACGCGCGCTCCAGCGCGGCGTAGTTGGCCTCGATGGCGGACTTGGAGAGCTTGCCCCCCAGCCGCTCAGCGACTGCGTGCTTGAGCGCTTCGAGGCCGGCGATGTTGGCGGCCTTGGCCATCGCGCCGAGCATGGGGGTGTTCGGGATCGGCCGCCCGATAGTGTCCATCGCCACCTGGGTGGCGTTCACCACGAAGATCTTGACGTCGGGGTTGCCCAGTTGCGCACGGATCTGTTCCGCACTCTGGTCGGTGTTGACGACAAGCACACCATCTGCGTCCATGCCGTCGAGCACGTTCTCGGTGGCAAGCAGCGTGTCATCGAGCACGCCCACCACATTGGGGTGCTTGACGCTCGAGCGCAGGCGGATGGGCTCGTCGCTGATGCGTACATACGACTTCATCGGCGCGCCCCGCCGCTCGGCGCCGTACTCCGGGAAGGCGTTGATCTTCCAGCCCTCCTCGGCGGCGGCCACGGCCAGGATGTAGCCGGCGGTCTTCGCGCCCTGCCCACCCCGACCGTGGAAGCGAACTTCGGTCAACTGTGCCATGGACTATCCTCCTCCATCTGCTACCGGCACCCTGGCCGGCGGGCTTATTGGTTCGCAGCCATACGCCTCCCGGGCCGCGCCGGCTCCGGGGTGGTTGTCAGTCGGACATCTCGGTCCGGCCGCGCATCGCGCGCGCCACAGTCACCTGGTCGGCGTAGTCGAGGTCGGCGCCTACCGGCAGCCCCAGCGCCAGCCGGGTTACGCGCACATCCAACTCCGCGAGCACCTCGCGCAGAAACTCCGCGGTCGCGTCGCCCTCGACGGTCGGGGGCGTGGCGAGGATGACCTCGGTCGCCCCCAGCTCATCCACGCGCTCGAGCAGCTCGGTGATACGCAGCTCACCCGGCCCGATGCCCTCCACCGGTGAGAGCAGTCCGTCGAGCACATGATAGAGCCCCCGGTATTCGCCGGCGCGCTCGAGCGCCGCCAGATCCTTGGCATCGGCGACCACACATACGGTCATGCGGTCGCGAGCCGGATCCCGGCAGATCGGGCACAGGGCCTCGACCGACCAGTTCCCGCACTCTGAGCAGCGGCGGATCAGCCGGTGAAGATCCGCAACCGCACGCGCGAGCCGCGCAGCCCGTTCGGGGCCGGCGGCCAACAGGTGGAAGGCCAGGCGCTGCGCGCTCTTGGGGCCAATGCCGGGCAGCGTCTCAAGTTGCTCGATCAGCTCCCGAATTGGCCGAGCGTAGCTGAGCATGCGTGGAAAACCGCCTCGTTGTTGCTTCGCCGAGAACGTAGCCCCTGCCGGGGCACGTCACGAGTGGGCCCGGGTCCGCCGCGCGGCGGACCGGTCAGAGGAGGTCGGGAAGCTCCATCCCCAGGCTGGCCAGAGGCAGACACGAACTGAGCTTGTCGCGCTTGAGTTCGCCGGCCTTCCGCATCGCTTCGCGCACACTCGCCGCCACGAGGTCCTGTACCAGCTCGACGTCCCCCTCCGTGAGCACCTGCGGGTCGATCTCGACGCCTATCACTTCGCCCAGGCCGCTGACCGTCACCCTGACGGCGCCTCCGCCCGCGCTGCCCACGACCTCCATCGCGCGCAGCTCGTCGGCGGCGTTTACCATCTGCCGATGCACGCCCTCGACCTGAGACTCGATCATCCGTTGGAACGGGTTCAGCATCTCGGCATCTCCTGATCATGCGGGTCACGCGCAATCGTCCCGCGTATTCGGCGCCCAGGGCCCCACGACCTCGCTTGCAGATGGCCGGCGCCTGCTACTCTTCGGTGCCGTCGAAGTTGAGCTTCAGCTCTTCGACCAGCCGCTCCTGCTCATCGCTGCTCGCGGGGGCGGCCGCCTCGGCGGCGGGTTCCGCCTCCCCGGCCTTCGACGGCTCTTCCGGTGGTCGGGACGCCTCAGGTGCCGGCGCCTCCTCGTCCCCTCCCGCCGGCGCGCACCGCACCTCAAGGCGCGTGCCGAATACCGCCTCGACCGCCTCGCGCAATCTGCCCAGATAACCCTCTTCGACGCGATCGCGGGTCCACGGGTAATCGGGTGGGAATTCCAGTGTCAGCGCATCGGCCTCGAGCGACGCGGGGCGTGCCCTGCGTATCATGGCGAGCACGCTGAACTGCCCGGTCTGCTCGAGCCGCCGAGCCACCGTCCGCCAGTGCTCGCGCACGACCTCCAGCGTCAGACCGCCCTCCGGCAGCTCGACGGGCAGGTCATCGGCCCCGGCGGCGACGGCCTCCTCCGCCGCCCGCGGCTCAGCCTGTGCGGGCGGTGCGGGCTGCACGGGCGCCGGGGCGCGCGCCGCCTCCGGCTCCGACGCCGGCTTCTCGGCGGCGGTCTGCGGCGCGGCCGGCGCCGACGCACCCTCACCCGCCGACGCGAGGTGCGCCAGCGTGACCTCCAGCAGCAGTGATTGCTGAGCGGTCTCCTTGAGCGTCTGGCCTGCGTTGCCCAGCGCCTCGATGATCTTGGCGAGTCGGCGCGCGCCGATGGCGGCGGCCTGCGCCCCCATGCGCTCACGACCGGCGGCGGGGGCCTGCATCCACCGTGGCGGGTTCACGCCCAGCGACAGCCGCAGCAGGTCACGGAAGTACAGACCCAGGTCTTCGAGGAGCTGGCCGATGTCGCGGCCGGAGGCGACGACCGTGTCCACGGTCTCAAAGACCGCGCGGATGTCACCACCGGCGATGGCGTCGGCGAACGCGACCAGCAGGTCGGCTTCGGTCGCGCCCAGCATCGTGTTGACGATCTCGAGCGTCACCGGCCCGCGGGCGAAGGCGATGGCCTGGTCGAAGATCGACTCGGCATCACGCATGGCCCCGCCGGCCGCGCGCGCGATCGCGCCCAGCGCTTCGTCCTCCACCTCGACTCCCTCGCGGCTGGCGATCGCGCGCAGCGCCTCGACCATCAGCGCGGGCGCGATGGGGCGGAACTCGAAGGTCTGGCAGCGCGAGCGGATCGTGCCGATGATGTTGTGCGGCTCGGTGGTGCACAGGACGAAGTACACGAACTCAGGTGGCTCCTCGAGGGTCTTGAGGAAGGCGTTGCTGGCCGCGTCGGTCAGCATGTGCGCCTCGTCGAGGATGTAGAACTTGATGCGGGCGTTGGTGGGGGCATAGGCAACGCCCTCGCGCAGGCTGCGGATCTCGTCGATGCCACGGTTGCTGGCGGCGTCGATCTCGATGAGGTCGAGCGCCCGGCCGGAATCGATTGCGAGGCACATGGCGCACTCGCAGCACGGATCAGGGGTCGGGCCCCGCTCGCAGGCGAGCGCCTTGGCGAGCACACGCGCGGTCGAGGTCTTGCCCGTGCCGCGCGGGCCGGCGAACAGATAGCCGTGCGCTACGCGGCCGCTGGCCACGGCGTTGCGCAGCGTGATGGCGACGTGATCCTGTCCGACGATCTCGTCGAAGGTGCGCGGCCTGTACTTGAGTGCGAAGGTCTGGTACGCCATCTATGCCCTTCCGTTCCGGCCGTGGACCGCCGCCTGCCGCGCCGGGGCACGGCCTGCCGAGCGCGGTTCGCGCGCGCACAGATTTCCGCGGTGTGCTCCGCAGTGACGACATGACACCGGTAACGTCGCCGGCCGCACGCAACTGTCTCCGGCCCCGGCGCCGCAACCAGTCAAGATGATTCCGGCTGTGCACCCAACCGTCGATAACGCCGCCCAGCCGTTACCCCCGTAGCCAGCTCCGGCCAGGTGATCTGCGGCACAGGCGCCCATCCGCCTACCGCTGCTCCCTTCCGGGCCTGACGGGGTTCAGCGGACTTCGCCTTGCGCAGGACCCGGCCTTCATCACCACTTGCGGGGGTCAGACGCTACGCGACGAGACCTCGGGCAGGAATTCAGCCCCACTGTGGCGGGTTGTGGGTTCAGGGTACCGCCAGCACCCCGCCTAGCACAGCCGGATAAAACGATAATGACAGGAACGACGCGAACGACGGCAGCGACAGCAAGGGCGGCAATGATGACAGCGGCCGCGACGAGCGCGGCGACACCGAAGTTGGAGCGCAGCACAATCGCCAAGCGACCTCATACCTTGGCGGCGACAGGATGCCTCCGGGGCTCCAGGCATCTTCAGGTCGCGGGAATTCCCCACAGGGGCTGACCCTTCCGTCTCCGACACGCACCTGTACGCTGTCGCCTTCAGCCTCGCCGCCGGCCGTGGTGCCGTTGCCGTCACCGTCGCTGCCGCCGCTACCTTCATCGCCTTCGTTGCTGCCGTGTGGCGGAGAGGGTGGGATTCGAACCCACGAGACCCTTCCGGGTCTACCCGCTCTCCAGGCGAGCACCTTCGTCCACTCGGTCACCTCTCCGCAGTTGGCGCAGCTCATGTGTTGGCGACGCGGTGTCGTCCTGTGAGGCGATGCACTCTCGTCGTGATGTCAAGGATCAGGGATCGCCGCTCGTGCGCCCTCGCCGCTGCCTCCGGCGTCTGCCACGCCCGGCCATGCCCTCTCGCTTGCTGCCGTTCATGGCGGTGAGGGTGGGATTCGAACCCACGAGACCCGCAAGGGTCCACACGCTTTCGAGGCGTGCGCATTCAACCGCTCTGCCACCTCACCGCCCGGACTGGCGGCCGCCGGGGCGGCGGTCTGTCATCGATCCACTCCGCCGGGTCGCGGCGGGGGGCCCGTGACATTCTCTGTGGCGCCCCCGGCCCGAGTCGAACGGGCGACCTTCAACTTAGGAGGTTGCTGCTCTATCCACCTGAGCTACGGGGGCGCGTGGGCGGGCACCGGTACCGCCCGCGTCGCCGGTTGTCGCTGGAACGGCTCCGCGAAACCGCACGCGGAGCCGTTGAGATAACTCTGGCACGCCGGCCGCGATTTGAACGCGGGACCTCCGCCTCCGCAGGGCGGCGCTCTATCCACTGAGCTACCGGCGCGCATTTCCTCTGGCGGCCACAACAAGTGTGGCTGTACTTGCGCGGTATGTCAAGTCGCCGGACCAGCCGGCGCCGCGGATGTCGATGGTACGCCCGTCGCGATTCGAACGCGAGACCCCTGGCTCCGGAGGCCAGTGCTCTATCCACTGAGCTACGGGCGCACGCCGTGTGGCGTCGTCTTGGTCGTTGCCGTCCGTGGCTGCTGCTGTTGTCTGCCGCTTTCCGTCGTCCGTTGCTGCTATCTGCCGTTTTCTGGCGGAGAGGGCGGGATTCGAACCCGCGAAGGAGGTTTACCCCCCTTAATCGCTTAGCAGGCGACTGCCTTCAGCCACTCGGCCACCTCTCCGCGCCAAGTCGGACGGTTATTCTATCACGAGGCGCGGCCTAATGCAAGAGACTGTTCGCGCCCATCGCGCACTCGCTACGGCCCTTCGATCTGCCAGAACGCGTCCCGGATTGTCTCGAATTCCTCGGCGCTGAGCGTGATGTCCATCGCGCGGGCGTTCTCGCGCGCCTGGTCGGGGTTACGGGCGCCCGCAAGCGCACAGGTGATGCCCGGCGCCGCGATGGTCCACGCCAGCGTGACCTGAGCCAGGGTCGCCTCATGCGCGTCGGCGATGGGGCGCATGACCTCGTCGAGCACGGCGTTCACGCGCTCGATGTTCTCGCGGGTGAACCACGGCTTGTCGTTGCGCTGGTCGCCCTCGCTGAACTCGCGGTCCACGGTGACCTTGCCGGTCAGCAGCCCCTGCTCGAGCGGCGAGTAGACGATCGAGGCGATGTCGTGGTCGTCGCACCAGGCGATGACGCCGTCGAGGTGCTCGCGCGTGAGCAGACTGAACTTGGGCTGTGAGCAGTGCACCGGGCCGTAGGCCAGGCACTCGTCGATCATCTCGGGCGTGAAGTTGCTCACGCCGATGGCGCGAATCATCTTCTGATCGAGCAGCTCCACCAGCGCGCCCATGGTCTCCTTGATGGGCGTGGTCGGGTCCGGCCAGTGGCACTGGTAGAGGTCGATGCAGTCGATGCCCAGGCGCTCGAGTGACTGCTCGCACTCGTAGAGGATGCTGTCGCGCGAGAGGTTGCGGTAGAGCTGCACCGGCTTGCCCTCGTTGTTAACGGTATCGAAGTGGTGCCGGCCCTCGTCGGAGTCCCAGCGCAGGCCGCACTTGGTGAACACAAGGGCGTCGTCGCGGCGGCCGCGGATGGCCTCGCCAACGATGCGCTCTGAGTGGCCGAAGCCGTACGCCGGCGCGGTGTCAATGGCGTTGATGCCGGCGTCGAGTGCGGCCTGGATGCCGGCGATGGCCTGCTCGTCATCCGTGCCGCCCCACAGCCAGCCGCCGATGGCCCAGGCGCCGAAGACAATGGGCGTCGCGGTTACGTCCGATGTGCCGATCTGCCGAAGCTGCATACGAACCCTCCTTCGCGTATGCGTGACTGCGTTGGAATTTCGGTGGAGGGGGTGTGCGGACCTGCTACCGGCGCCCGAGTGATCGAAGCCGAAGGAGATGTCGCGTTCGCTGCGCGGGCGGGGGCGGCAGATGCCCGCGACATGCATCACACCCTCACGGTCTGTCCGGTCTCGCTGGAGCGGTAGCAGCCCTCCATCATGCGCGAGGCCTGCAGCCCGTCGCGGGCGGTGAACTCGGGCGCGCGGCCCTCGACGATGGCGCGCGCGAAGTCGTCGATGAGCGGGAAGTGCCAGTTCGCGGCGGGCTCGAGGTCGAAGCTCTCGGTCTCGCCGCCGCGGTGCAGCAGCAGCGGTGAGCGGTCGTAGGGTCGCGCCTCGATGGTGCCCTCGCTGCCCCGGATGATCAGGTCATCGGCGCGTTCCGCGGTCGCCCACGAGGCCGTGCAGTGCACGTGCGCGCCCGATTCCATGCGCGCGAGCAGGCACTCGGTGTCGGGCACGAGCATGTCGTCGCGGTCGAGATGGTCGGCGAAGCCGGTCACCTGCACCGGGTCGCCGAGGAAGTAGCAGGCGAGGTCGAGGCGGTGGCTGCCTACGTCCATGAGCGCGCCGCCCCCGCCCTGTTCGGGGATGAGGCGCCAGTACTTGGGGTTGTCGGGGGCGATCTGTGCGCGGCTGCAGATGGTGATCTCGCACACAATCGGCCTGCCAATCGCACCCTCGTCGAGGAGCGCACGGATCCTGCGGGACTTGGGGAAGAACCGCCGGTAGTAGGCGCAGGTGAGCAGCACGCCGGCGTCCTCGGCGGCGGAGATCATGCGCCGGCAGTCGGCCACGGTAAGCGCCATGGGCTTCTCGACGACCACGTGCCTGCCGGCCTGCACCGCGGCGATCGTCTCGGGGGCGTGGCGATGCACCGGTGAGGCCACGTAGATCGCGTCAATGTCGTCGGCGGAGAGGAGTTCGTCGAGGTCCGAGACCGCTCGGCGGGCCCTGTGGGCCGCGCGCAGTTCCTCGGCGCGCTCGGGGCTGTTGGAGAACAGGGCGACCAGCTCGGAGTC
This sequence comes from uncultured Armatimonadia bacterium, assembly GCA_964617715.1. Classification (GTDB taxonomy): domain Bacteria; phylum Armatimonadota; class Zipacnadia; order Zipacnadales; family UBA5352; genus JALGVA01. The sequence goes on from CAZTZN010000098.1 coordinate 9,070, forward strand.
GGCCTGAGCGTTGATGGCGGGAGCAACGGCCTTGTTAGTGATGTCGCCACAGCCGATGATGGCCCAGCGTACCGACATGGCAGCACCTCCGCGCGAGATCGGTGTGCGGGCGAGTTTCCACATCGACCGGCGCCGCCCTCCCGCGCACGGGCCGGCGCCACCGCGGAGAACTCAGTTTCCCGGTGTGCAGGAGTGTGCGGTCGGATGAGGAACTGATACCCGGCGAGTGTGTGCTCCGACCAAAAAGGGGCATGCTGGTGTCATGTACCGTGGGGGCGAACCGGGGCGATGGTTGACTTTTCCGGCCTTAACCTATACTATCTCTAGGGTGTCAACCAAGCCCCTTTCCGCATCACTCGAACGAAGCACAAGGGGTGTCTGCATTGCGACTCGTTGCGCTTGCAGCGGCCGTGAGCCTCATGTGCGCGCTGGTCTCAGCACCGGTCGGCGCGCAGTCGTCCACCCTCGGTGCCACGACCAGCCGCGCGGGTCCCCCGGACCTTGTGGTCAGCGGCACACCCACCGACCGCATGTTGGCGGGGAACGTCTACGTACAGCCGGGCCCCGTACCCCCGGGCGAGGAGGAGATTCAGCCCGAGGATATCGAGGGGGCTCTGGGCTTGGTGCCCTTCGACCACTGGGCCTACGACGCCGTCGAGATGCTCATGGAGCAGGGCATCATCATCGGCTACCCCGAGAGCGGCTTCCACGGTGATCGCCCGCTGACACGCTATGAGTTCGCCATGGCTATCTCCCGTCTGCTCGACACACTCAGGGCGGGGCAGATGGCCGGTGGCGGCCCGGGACCGCCCGGACCGCCCGGACCCGATGGCCCGGCCGGCCCGCAAGGCCCGGCCGGTCCGCAGGGCCCCGCAGGCCCGCGTGGTGAGGCCGGCCCCGCCGGCCCCCAGGGCCCCGGCCCCAGCGATGCCGAGATCCAGGAGGTCATCGAGGGCCTCACGCGCGAGTTCGCGGACGAACTGGAGATGGTGCGCGCCGACCTCAACGACCTCAGCAGCCAGATCGACGAGCTGGGCGGGCGCATCGGCGAGTTGGAGCGCATGGAGGAGTGGCCGCTCATCACCGGCCTGGTGGATTACCGCATCGGCACGGTGTGCGCCCCCATCGACCTCGACCACGAGTTCGACGCGCTGACCATGGTGGTGGGCATCGAGGGCTACCTGGGTGGACGCGACGACACCTACGGCCGCATCTCGCTCAAGATGGCGGACGGGCGTGAGCCGCTGGCGGCGCTGGGCGTGGAGGTGGGCGAGGCCAATCCGCCCTACGCCCCCCCGGGTGACAGCCCCGACCCCCGCCTCGGCTATCTGGGCAACGACATCTACCTGGATGAGGCCTGGGTGGCCTTCGACGGACACTGGCCGATCGACGCCCGCTGGACCGTCGGCCGCCAGTTCCAGGCCTACGGTCTGGGCCTGGTGGTCAACAACGAGCGGCTGGCGCAGCAGGGAGTCCACGTCGAGGTGCCCGAGTTCTTCTTCGACAACCTGCGCCTGGAGGCGTTCTACGGAGGCGCCAACACGGGCTTCCTCTCCGAGCCGTGGTCAACCAACAACGACGGCTACGGGTCGCTGTATCTCGAATACGTGCAACCGCGCTGGTCGGTGGGTGTCCCCTGGCTGATCAACGGCTACTCCACCGACACGCCGGATGGCAACGAGTACGACGAGGAGGCATGGGGCGTAGACTTCTGGTGGAACTACTGGGGCCGCAACGACCTCTACTTCGAGTACGCCTACCAGGAGGGTCACGCCAACCGGCCGATCTACACGCGCGACGAGAACAGCAACCCCGAGGCCTACATGCTGATCGTGGACTTGATCGCCACCGATAAGCTGGAACTCACCGGTGTGATCAGCGATGTTGAGGCCGAGTACGACATCATCTACTCGTCGCTGCACCCCTACTACGAGCTGCTGTGCACCCCGTACAACCGACGCACCTTCCCCTACGAGCGCTGGCTGCGCCGGCCGCTGACCATGACTAACCTCGAGGTCGTAGGCGGCTACGGCACCTGGCACTGGGGCGCGGGTGAGTATCCGCTGGACTTCTTCTACTACAGTGTGTCTCCCAACAGCGACTGGTGGGACGACGCCCCGCTGGACGATCTCTTCTACGATCGGCTCTACGGCGCGCGCGTGCGCCACGAGTTCAACGACAGCGTCGAGACCTCGCTGACCTGGGCGCGCCAGGAGCCGGTGAACAGTGCGACCGACGGGGAGAGCAACCTGCTGGAGTTGCGCACCACACTGAACTTCTGAGCCACGGCGCGCAGATGAGACCACCTGCGGGGCTCCCGGCAACGGGAGCCCCGACTGATTCGGGCAAGCTTGCCCGCGCCGACTCAACCGACGGGGCCGACGTGCCGATGGCATGGATGAGGGGGCCACGGCCACCGGCCGGGGCCCGCAGGTGGCGGCGGGCTGCCCCGCCCCGAACGCCGGGGCGCCGGACACGCTCGAGGCGGGCGCGGAACGCCCGGAACCGCGTCCGCCGGCTGCCACCGCCCGGGCGCCTGTCCCTGCCCCCGACGGCTCATTGCGCGCGATGACTCAAGTTTCGCGCGCAGTTGCCGATGTACCCCCACCAGGTCCACTCGGGCCGCCGTGAGCCACGCCTCGGATCAGGGGGCAATGCCAGGTGCTGGAACTGCGCAACGATCTCGTCGCCACCGTCGAACAGGCGCCGGCCGTGAACTGTCAGCTCATCGTGCGCAGCGAGTTGCTGGAGCTGCCGTGGCTCGACCTGGTCGCGCGTCTGCGTGAGGAAGCCGACAACAATCCCGCCCTGGAGCTGGAGATCGCCCCGCCACTCGAAGAGATACCGACCGCCGTGCCCGCGTGGGCCCCGCCCCCCGAGCCGTCTGCGGGCGACGATACAGCCGTGCCCGCGCTCGACCGCGTCCCGGCCGACCACACTCTGCGCGACGAGCTGCACCGCCGCGTGGGCTGGACAACGCACGGCCGGCAGCGCGAGATCGCGGCCTACCTGATCGAGAACATCAACGAGCGCGGCTACCTCGAGACGACCATCCTCGACGCGGCCCGCGAGCTGGGCGTGGAGGCCGCTGAGGTCCAGGCGGCCCTGCGTGCGGTGCAGCGAGTGGCGCCACCGGGGGTGGGCGCGCGCGATCTGCGCGAATGTCTGCTGCTGCAACTTGCGGCCATGGATCACCCGCCAACGCACGCACGTGTCGTGGTCGAACACTGTCACGAGATCAAGGACAGTGGCGACACATCGGCCCTGGTGGGGTGGTCCGGGCTGACCGCCGACCAGCTCGACGACGCACTGGCGGCCATCCGCGGCCGACTCACTCCCTTCCCGGGCGAGCAGTTCCGTCCGCCCTGGCATTCATTGCTGCCTCCCACTCACTCGGCCCCCATGCCCGACGTGATCCTGCGTCTTGACGGCGACCAGATTGAGGTCGAGCTGGTCAGCTCGCGCGCGCTGACCGTGCGCGTCGCCGAGGCCTATGAGCGGCTCGACAGGCATCTGCGCGCCACTGACCGACGTGCGGGCGATGACGCCACCATGCGCGCACGTGCCCAGGCACGCGCGGCCCGGCAGCTCATCTGGTCGTTGCAGCAGCGCGAACTCAGCCTCTACCGCATCTGCCGCGCCATCGTCCGCCGCCAGCGCGACTTCATCCTGCACGGCCCGCTGCACCACCTGCCGCTCACCCAGGCACGCATCGCCGAGATCACCGGGCTGCACGAGTCCACGGTGTCGCGTGCGACCGCGGGCAAGCTGATCATGCTCCCGGAGGAGGCTGAGGCCTGGCGGGGGCGCAGCGTGCCCTTCTCCGTGTTCTTCGACGACGCACTTCCCGCCAGGACGGTACTGCGCAGCCTGGTCGCGAGCGAACCACCCGACGCGCCGCTCACCGATGAGCAGCTCGTGGCGATAATGCGCGACGAGGGCTTCGAGCTGGCCCGCCGCACCATCAACAAATACCGCCGGGCACTCGGCATCGCGTCATCGGCCGCGCGCAGACGAAGCTGCCGGGGCGCCTGACCGCGGACACTCGCGGTATCCGCCTGCCGGGGCGACGCCGGCACGGGCGGCTCAGGGAGGGAAAGTCGTGGCTGTGGAAACCCAGAGCGCTCAAGCCGGGCATCTGAGCGGCACATCCGGCTGTGCGCCGCAGCTTGAGGCACTGGCGCGGGTCAGCGGCGGTAGCCGCACCCGCGCGGCCACGGTGGTCGCGCGTTGCGGCCTGGAGCTGCTCGGTTGCGATGCCGCCTTCGTCGTGGCACACGGCCGGCGCCCGGGAGTGGTCGAGATCGCGGCCGCGACCTTCCGCGGCGACGACCTCCCGGCCGCGGGCCAGGCGTGGGAACTGGGCGTGGCGGCGGCGCGGCTGTTCAAGCACTCCTGGCACAGTGGCGCCGGCGAAGGCGGGCTGGCCCGGATGCTTGACAGCAGGCTCGGCGATGCCGGCCTGAACTCGTGGGCGAGCATGCCGCTGTCTACCGGGCCGGGTGACCCGGGCGCTGCGCTGGTGGTGGGCGGAACGCGCCCGGGGCGTCCATGTGCGCGCATGGATCTGCTCGAGCCGCTGGCGGCGTCGGCCTCGGTCGCGCTGGCGGGCTGCACCGCCGGCGAGCGCGCCGCCATCGCCGAGATCGAGGCGGATGAGCGGCGCCGTGAACTGAGCAACCTGGCATTCGGCGTGTCGCACTCGCTGGGCAACGTCTTCGGCGCGATCCTGGGCAATCTGCAAATGCTGGCGGGGGAGACCGACGACCCGCGCATCACGGAGCTGGTGCAGCGTATCGATGAGTCCGCGGAAGCGGGGATGAGGCTGATGTGCGCGCTGCGCGACTACGCGCTGTTGCCGTCCGCCCGGCAGATGGCGCGCCTTGATCTGAGCGAACTCGCGCGCGAGGTGGTGGGGCTGGCTCGGGCGCTGTGCGCCCCGTGGCCGGCGCTGGCGCGGGTCAATCCGCAGACTGAACTCAACAGGCCGTGCCCGGCGTGGGGCGATGGCGCCGAACTGCGACAGGCGCTGGTGGGGATCATCTTCAACGCCATCGAGGCCGCGGGCAGGTGCGGATGTATCACCGTGGGCACCGGCATCGAGGGGCCGCGTAGCGTGGTGACGGTGCGCGACGATGGTCGGGGCATGACCCCCGAGGTGGCGCGCCGGGCCTGCGAACCGTTCTTCACCACGAAGCACCCGCCGCATCGGGGTCTGGGGTTGACCATCGCGCGCGGCATCGCGGTCGCGCATCGCGGGAGTTTGAGAATCACCCGACCAACCGAAGCGGGGACCGTGGTTGCCATGAGCGTCGCCCGAGAGGCTCCGGTGGCCACTCGAGCGAGATACTCACACGTCTCTAACGTAGCTTCAGGGACACCATGAAGGTATCTGCACAGACGCGGGGGAAACCGCGGGACGCTGATCTCCCGGTCGCACTGGCGGCCGCTTCATCGGGCCGGGCGACCGCCCCGGCAACGGCCCGGGGGCGGACCGGCTCGGGTACGGGCCTCACGTCGGGACGCCGGGGGGACCGACCGCGGGGGTCGTCAATGAGCACACATCCCGAGCTGTCCGAGGCCGAACGTGACGCGCTCATCCGCCGTCACGCGAAGCTGGTCAGGTACGAAGTCGAGCGCGTGGCCGCGAACCTGCCCGAACAGGTGGACCGGGAGGACCTGATCAGCGCCGGCATGATCGGCCTGATCAAGGCCGTAGACCGCTACGACCCCGCTCGTGGCGCCAGCTTCGCCACCTACGCCACCTCGCTGATGCGCGGCGCGATCCTCGATGAGCTGCGGCGGATGGACTGGGCCCCGCGTGGTCTGCGCGGCCGCTACCGCCGACTGGAGGAGACCGTGTCCGAGCTGCGCCGCCGCCTGGGGCGCCAGCCCGATGAGACTGAAATCGTCGAGGAGATGGGCCTGACCTCCGACGAGTACCGCAAGCTGCTGCGCGACTCGTGCACCGTCGCCATCGTGTCGCTCGACGCCCTGACCGAGGCCGCCGGTGACGCCCATGTGCCCGCCGCCAGCACCTTCGCCCCCGGCGCTACCGACTGGACGCCTTCGGCGATCGCCGACCAGGCTGAGATGCGCCGCCTGCTGGCTGAAGTCGTTCAGGAGCTGAGCGAGCGCGAAAAGCTGGTGCTCAGCCTCTACTACCAGGAAGAGCTGACCCTGCGCGAGATCGGCATGGTGTTGGACGTGACCGAATCGCGCGTGTGCCAGATTCACACGCAGACCATCGCACGCCTGCGCGCCGGCCTGCAGGCCCGGCTGGCCGGCTGACCGCGCCCGTCGCCGCTCGGCGTGCCGGGGTCGTGGAGGGATCGCGCCGCCGTGTCCGACCGCGACCGACCGACCGTGCTCATCGTAGACGATGACCGCGCCATGCTCCAGACGCTCGAGGACGCCCTCGCCGAACTGGACTGCCGTGTCATCACCGCCGCCGACGGCGCCTCGGCGCTCGAGGCGGCCGGCGCCGGGGTCGAGCTGCTTATCCTCGATCGTATGCTCCCCGACGCCGACGGCGTGGAGCTGCTGGGCCTGATGCGCGCGCAGGGCGTCGGGGCTCCGGCCATCATCGTCACCGCCCAGCCGACGCTCGCCACCGCCATCGACGCCCTCGGTCACCAGGCCATGCATTACCTCGCCAAGCCCTTCCAACCCGCGCAGTTGCTCGAACGCGCCCGCGCCATCCTGGCCGAGGGCGACCCCGATGCGCAGAGCGATCCCGACTACCTGTGGCAGGCGCTGCGTGAGCGTTTCGGCTTCGAGCACGTGATGAGCCGCAGCCCGGTGGTGCGCCGCGCCTATGCCGCGGCCGCGCGCGTGGCGCGCACGCGCACCCCGGTCCTGCTCGAGGGCGAGACCGGCACCGGCAAGGACTGGCTCGCGCGCGCGATCCACTACATGAGCGACCGTGCCGAGCGGCACTTCGTGGCGGTCAACTGCGGCGCGCTGCCCGAGCAGCTCTTCGCCAGTGAGCTGTTCGGTCACGAAAAGGGCGCGTTCACCTCCGCCACCCAGACCAAGAAGGGCCTGTGCGAGGTGGCCGATGGCGGCACGCTCTTCCTCGACGAGATCGGTGAGATGAGCCTGGACAACCAGGTCAAGCTGTTGCGCTTCGTCCAGGACCTGAGCTTCACTCGTCTGGGGGGGCTGCAGCCCATCGAGGTGGACGTGCGCATCATCTGTGCCACCAACCAGAGTCTCTCCGCGGCGGTGCGTGACGGGCGTTTCCGCGAGGACCTCTACTACCGGCTGGCGGTCATGCCCCTGGCCCTGCCCCCGCTGCGCGAGCGTCCGGAGGATATCGAGCCCTTCGCCCGCTTCTTTCTCGACAAGCACGCGCGCGGCCACGGTCGCGGCCGGATGGCCATCTCTGACGAGGCGCTGGCGGTGCTGCGTGTACAGCGCTGGCGGGGTAATCTGCGTCAGCTCGAGAACGCCGTGCAGCGCGGCCTGCTCATGACCACCGGCGACACGCTGCGCCCCGAGCACCTCATGCTCGACCTCGATACCGCGGCCCCCGATCAACCGCCCCCCGATGTCTCCACGCGGGACCTGAACGCCATGCCCGATCTCGCCACCGTCGAGGCGGAGCATATCCGCCGCGTGTGGGCGGCGGCCGGCGGCGATCGCGCGCGCGCCGCCCGGGTGCTGGGCATCTCGTCGCGCACGCTCCGGCGTCATCTCGACGACCTCGGCCTCGACTGACATCGGGCCGACACCGCGCCGACCGGACCACCTCAAGTCGCCGGGCCGCGAGCCGATAGTACCTTTGCGGTCCATGAACCTCGCAGGGAGGCTCCGTCGCCGATGACTGCTGACCCGGATCCGACATCGCCGCGCACCTGCCCGCCGTCTCCGCCGCCGCCGGCCGCCGGCGAGTCGTCGGTTCCCGACGACCGCGTGTCGGTGAGCATGGCCACCGTGCGCGCCTTCGCGCACCGCCTGCGCTCCCTGGCCGCCACGGTGTCGGCGGCGGCCGACTACATGCTCGGTGATGACGCGCGCCCGCAGAGGGAGGCCGAGATGCTCGGGATCATCGCCGAGCAGGGCGCCCGCATCGACGGCCTGCTCGACGACTTCCTGGTGGTGATCTGCGCGCCCCGGGAGCCCGCGTCCGCGAGTGTGGACATCTACGCGCTGACGCGGCAGATCGTGCGTGACCTCGCGCGCGACGCTCAGTTCGTCGG
>CAZTZN010000099.1:0-17016 GCA_964617715.1 uncultured Armatimonadia bacterium
GGCGCGTCTGAAGACGCGCCCTCCGAACGGCATGTTCGGCGGTCGCCGTGGCCGTCGGTGGCGACGGCGCCCGCGCCGCCGAGATCCGCGCCGCCCTACCCCTCGCTCGCCACCTGCACCGAGGCGATGCGCAGGCTGGGCATGATGAAGCCCGGCTCCTCGCGGTAGTCGCTGGAGATCGCGTCGATGCCGCCCAGCAGCTCGTCGGCGGTGCTGCCGATGAGCGTGGTGGACAGCGGCGTGGTCAGTTCGCCACGCTCGATGCGGAAGCCGAAGTCGGCGGTGGTCGAGACCTCGCCGGTGACCGCATTGGGCGAGAGGCCCGCGTGCGCGATGTAGAGGCCCTCATCGACCTCCGCGATCAGCTCCGCCTCGGTCCTGGCGCCCGGCTGGATCTGCAGATTGCTCGCGCCGATACCCACGCTGGAGCCGTAGCCGCCGCGCGAGGCGTGACCGGTGGGCTGCACGCTCGCCTTGAAGGCCGTGTACGAGTTGTGCAGGTAGGTGGTGAGCACGCCCGCGTCGATGAGCGCCCGCGCGCGGGTGGGCACGCCCTCCCCGTCGCAGGGCATCGAACGCATGCCCGCGGGCACGTGCGGCTCCTCGCGCACGGTCAGCAGCTCGGCGGCGATGCGTTCGCCCTCGCGGCCCGCGAGGTACGAGCGGTTGCGTTGAACGCTTTCGGCGTTGGCGGCGCCGATCACCGAGCCGATGAGCGACATGGTCGCCAGCGGCCCGAGGATGATGGGCAGGCGTCCGGTCGGGATGGGGCGGCTCCCGAGCTGGCGCAACGCGCCCTCCGCCGCCTCGGTAGCGATGCCCTCGGTGCGCAGGTCGGCCAGCCGCCGGGCCTGATCGTACTCGTAGTAGCTGCCCACGTCGCCGTCGCGGTTGATAATCACGAAGAAGTAGAGGCTGGCGGAGCTGCCCCGGCGCGTGACCGCAATGCCCGTGGAACTCGCGAGCGCCGACTCGCCCCAACCCGCGCCCGCGCCGCCCTGGATGATGGCGTCATCGGCCGCGGCCCGCGCCTCCTCGATACCGCGCGCGCACCATTGCACGAACTCGTCGGCGCTCAGGCCGGCGAGAGCGTCGTCGAACAGATCGGCGACCTCGGCGAAGGCCTCGGGCTCGGGCAGGGCCACGAAGTCCGGGTCCGGATGCGCCGCCTGCGACATGGCCACCGCGCGCCGGGCGCACTCACGGGCGCTCTCCAGCGAAAGCTGCTGCACGCTGGCGAAGCCCTGACCACCGGCGCTGTAGGCGCGCACCGACAGGCCCTGGTCCCGGATGGTCGCGCAGTAGTTGATGCTGCTCTTCTCGACATCGACCGAGATCTCGGTGGTGTCCGAGCAGTAGGCGTCACACCAGTCGGCGCCCGCCGCGCGCGCCGCCTCGACCGCCGCCTGTGCCAGATCCAGAAGCTCGCTCATCAGTTACCCTCCCGCCTGCTGCTGCCCGCCGACGACGACGTCACGAATGCGCAGGAACGGCCCGCCCGCATCCACATACATCCCCTGCCCGCCCTTGCCGCACATCCCCCCGAGGTCAAGGCTCAGCTCGTTGCCCACCGCGTCCACGCGCGAGAGCATCTCCATGGTCAGCCCGGCGAACGAGGCGTTGCGGTAGTGTTGGCCGAGCTTGCCGTTCTCGATCGCCCAGGCGTTCTCGACGTTGCACGTGAACTGCCCGCGCGCGGTGAACACGTAGCCCCAGTAGCCGCCCTTGAGGAGCAGACCGCGCTCGGTATCGGCGATCATCTCCTCGAGGGTGGCGTCGCCGGGCTCGATGAAGGTGTTGCTCATGCGCACCAGCGGCTCATCCTGATGGCTCTGCGCGCGCGCCCGGCCGTTGGGCTCGGCGCCCAGGCGCGCCGCGGTCTCGAGGCTGTGCAGATAACCCAACAGCACGCCCTCGCGGATGATCTCCTGGCGTCGTCCGGGCACACCCTCGTGGTCGTAGGTGAACGAGCCGTTGGCGCCCTCGATACCCGGGTCATCAATGATGGTCACCAGCTTCGAGCACACCACCTCGCCCTCGTGCCCGGCGAGGATCGACTCGCCCGCCCACACCGCGTCCGCCTCGGCATTGTGCCCGAAGGCCTCATGCACCAGCAGGCCGCACACGCGCGGGTCGATGATTACATCGAAGGTGCCCGCGGGCGCCGGGGCGGCGTCGAGCAGCGCCAGCGCCCGGTCGGCGGTACCGCCCGCCCACGTCTCGGCGTCCAGTTCTTCGACGATCTCGTAGCCTCGCGGCCCGGCCTCGCTCTCCGAGGCGAACTGCCGCACCTCGCCGCTCTGGGCGGTGGTCATGATGCGCACCGAGCAGCGCACCGCCTGCTGCTCGATGAAGGTGCCGAAACTGTTGGCGATGATCAGCCTGCCGGCGGCGTCGCTGTAGCTGGCGGTGGTGTTGACGATGCGCTCATCGCGCTCGCGCGCCACCTGCTCGATCTCGAAGATCCGCTGCACGCGATCGGACAGCGGCACGGTGCGCGGATCGATCTTCGCCTTCATTTCTACTCTGGCCTCGACCGGCTCGACCTCGGCCACCATGCCGGGCTCGGTTACGTGCCCCGCCGCGGCCTTCGCCATCGCCAGGGCGTCATCCAGGCAGCGCATCAGCTCATCGCGCGTCACCAGGTTGGTGGGGGCGAAGCCCCACGCGCCATCGACCAGGACCCGCAGGCCCGCGCCCGAGGGGGCGGACGAGCGCACCCTGTCGGCCTTGCCGTCCTCCACCGTGACCGACGTGCCTTCGCCCTCGGTCACCCGAATGTCGGCGAAGTGCGCGCCGCGTGCCCGCGCTCTGCCCAGGATCTCCTCGATCAGTTCACGCATCGCAGTCCCCTCGTTCCCGCCACGCCCCGGCGGCACGGTCATCACGCCGGAGTCGCCAGGTCGCACTATCCCCCCCGCAGGTTGCGGGCCAGGTTGTAGACCCGGTACCACAGGGGGGAGAAGACAAGATCATACTCGCCGATGTATTCCATGTACTGCGCCGCGAATCCTCGCTTGAAGCGGTTGAGTCCGCCCAGCTCACCGATCGGCTCGCCGTCCACCTCGCGCGAGACGCCGCGGAAGTCGTACACCGTGCAGCCCTGCGTCCGCGCCCACTGCATCATCTCCCACTGCAGCAGGTGGTTGGGCATGAGGTTGCGGTGCTCGTTGTCGGATGCGCCGTAGACGTAGACCGCCTCGCGGCCCATGCGGAAGACGATGGCGCCGGCGACCATCTGCCCCTCGAACTCGGCTACGAACAGCTTCGCCAGCCCGGCGGGCACCAGGATGTCGTGGAGCGCCTCGTAGTAGTCGAAGCCGCGCACCCGAAACTCGTCGCGCTCGGCGGTCACCTCGAGAATCCGATAGAACTCGGGCAGATCCTCGCGCGTGCCCGCGCGCACGGTCACGCCCTTGCGCGCCGCCAGGCGGATGTTGTAGCGCCACTTGCTGTGGAAGCTCGCCAGCAGCTCTTCAGGTTCGGGCGTGAGGTCGGTCTTCATGACATAGCGCGGCTGGGTGCCGCCCAGGTCGGGGTCGTCGTCACCCGTGAAGCGAAAGCCCTCCGCCTCAAGCGCGACGACCACGTCGCTGCGTTCGGTGGAGACGGACGGGTCGATCTTGAGCGCGATGGCCCTGCGTTCGCGGGCGACCGTGCGCACCTCCGCCAGCCAGGCCTTGAGCGGCGCCGGCGTGTCCCAGTCGAGGACCGGGCCGCGCGGAGCATAGAGCAGGCCGCGCCCCACGCGCGGCAGGAGCCGCTCGAGCACCAGTGCGCCGGCGGCAATGCGCCCGCCATCCTCGATGGCGATGACCATCGGCCGCCAGCCGGTCGCGGACTTGAGCCGCCCCCACTCCCAGCTCTGCATGACGCTGGGGTGCGCGGAGGCGGCCACGAACTCATTCCACTCGTCGCGGCGGGATTCGTCGAGAAGCATGGGGCAGATCAGGCCTCTTTCGCGTGGGCGGGCTCAGGGAGCGCCGCGCTCAGTCGCCCTGCGCGCCGGCGGCAGCTTCTTCGGCCTCGGTGAGCAGGTCCTGCAGGCTCTCGATGCTGCCGTCGCGGTACTTCTCCAGAGCCGCGCTCATGATGGTGAACGCCACCGGCGCCGCAGTCTCGCTGCCGTGACCGCCCTCGGTGACCAGCACCGCGCAGGCGAAGCGCGGATCCTCGTAGGGACCGTAGCAGACGAACCAGGCGTGCGTCGGTCGGCCCAGGCGGAACTGTGCCGACCCGGTCTTGCCCGCCAGCGGCAGCCCGCTGCCGGCCAGCCAGTGCGCGGTGCCGTGCTCGCTGACGATGGCGCGCCGCATGCCCTGCTGCAGGATCTTCAGATCGTCCGGATCGACGTCAAGCCGGCGCACCACCTGCGCCTTGAACAGCGTCGGGGCGCGCTTGAGATACTCGGGCCACTCGATCTTGCGCACGATGTGCGGCCGGATGAGCGTGCCTCCGTTGGCGACTGCGGCGGTGACCACCGCCATCTGCAGGGGCGTCACGCGCAGGAAGCTCTGGCCGATAGCCATCTGCAGGGTGTCGCCGGTATACCAGTCCTCGTCGCGGGCGTCGGCCTTCCACTCGCGATCAGGCACGAGGCCGGCCTCCTCGCCCGGCAGGCCGCAGTGGGTGGATTCGCCCAGTCCGAACATGCGGGCGTATCGCGCGATGGCGTCCGACGTGGTGCCCGCCTTGCGCACTATCTCGTAGAAGTAGACGTCGCACGACTGCGAGATCGCCTCCCACAGGTTCAGCCAGCCGTGGCCGGCGCGCTTCCAGCAGCGGAAGGGCTGGTGGTCGGCGCCCTCGTGGATGACGCCCTTGCACTCGAAGTACTGCTCGGGCGAGAGGTCGGTGGTGCCCAGCGCGGCCAGCACCGTGATCATCTTGAAGATCGAGCCGGGCGGGTACGTGCCCTGGATGGCCTTGTTGTAGAACGGATGGCGCTCGTCGTTGAGCAGCCTCTGGTATTCCTCCGACGAGAACCCTTCGACCCAGCGGTTGGGGTCGATGCTGGGCTTGGAGGCCATGGCCAGGATCTCGCCCGTGCGCACGTCCAGCAGCACGGCCGCGCCGGTGAGCCTCGTGCCTACCGCGCGCTCGAGCGCCTCCTCGGCGGCGCGCTGCAGGTCGAGGTCGAGCGTCAGGTAGACCCCCGCCCCCTGCTGCGGGACGCGCTCCTCGCGGATGAGCCGGCGCGGGCGGTTGAACACATCCACCTCCCACACCAGCATGCCGCGTCGGCCCTGCAACACCGGGACCGGCTGGTCGCCGGTCTCGTCGAGTTCGCACGCGGCTTCAACCCCGCTCTGACCGAAGATCGAGTCCGGACCGTACACCGGGTCGTCGCGCCAGGGCTCGACGCCCGCTGAGTCCCCCGGCTCGGGCTTCGGCCCCGGGTATTGCAGATCTCGCCACTGATCGTACTGCTCGCCGTTGATGGGGCGGGCGTAGCCCAGTACGTGTGCGGCCAGGTCGCCGAACGGGTAGAAGCGCTTGAAGTGTTCGCTGATGGAGATGCCCGGCAGGTCCAGACGCCGCTCCTCGATCTGCGCCACGATCTCGATGGGCAGGTCTTGGGCGAACTTGCCCAGGTCCATCGGCCGCACCACGCCCTGGGTGCAGATATGCTCGATGGCCTCGCGCACGTCGGTGGTGCTCACGTCGCGGTCGCGCAGGATGCTCGCGAGGCGCTTGATGAGTCTCTCGCGCTCGACGGGGTCGTCGGGCAAGTCGGCGGGCGTCACCGCGATGCCCCACGTCGGCCGGTTCTCGGCCAGCACATGGCCGGCGCGGTCGTAGATGAGGCCGCGGGGCGCCGTGGTGCTGACGACCGACGTGCGATTGGCCAGCGCCCGGCCGGTGTAGTCCACCCAGCGGGTCAACTGCAGCATCCACAGGCGGATGGTCAGCGTTGCGAGCAGCGCGCTGATGACGAGCCCGAAGACCTTCAGCCGCAGGTCAAAGCCGGTCACTGGTGAGCCATCCCGTCCGTCATGGGGCCTCGGTTGGGGCCGGCGCATCGGCTTCGCCGTCATCGGTCGGGGCGGGCGGGGGCGCGGGCTCCGGCGCCGGTTCCGGTTCCGGTTCGGGCGCAGGCTCCACCTGTGGCGGCTCCGGCTGAGGAGGCTCGGGGCGCGGTGTGGGTGACGATGCGCCACCTCCGCCGCGATGGATATGACACGGTCCGCCGGGCACACTGCCCGCGGGGAAGGTGCGCTCGACGGTGTCCGGGCAGTACGGGCCCGCGAGTTCGCCCGACTGCGTGCAGATGGTCACCGTGACCATGCCACCACCGCCGCCCCTGCTCGAGCTGGGCGCGGGCTGACTCGAGGACTCCGGTCGCGTCTCCTCCCGGCTGCGGCGCGGAGGGCGATGGATGGTGCACGGCCCCGGCGGGCTCTCCCCCGGCGCCAGGACGCGCTCAACCGTGTCCGGGCAGTACGGACCGGCGAGGCCGCCCGAGACGGTGCACACCGTCACCCGCCTGCTCCCGGTAGTCGTGGTGGGCGGCTGCTCCTCCTCGTCCTTCTCCTCGTCCTCCTCGCGAGTGGTCTCACCGCGACGACTGGCGGTAACGCCGCTGCCCTCGGGGTAGGAGCCGTTGCAGCCGAGAATCTCGATGGCCTGGCGCACCACCTCGCGCCAGACCGGAGCGGCAAAGCCACCGCCGGATGCCCCATGCATCGGCTTGTTGTTGTCGTTGCCCACCCAGACCGCACAGCACAGATCGGGCGTGAAGCCCACCCACCACGCGTCCTTGCTGTTCTGGGTGGTACCGGTCTTGCCGCACACCGGCACGCCGGGGATGTTGGCCCGACGCCCGGTGCCCGAGGTGACTGTGTAGCGCAGGCACTCGATCATACTGATGGCGGCGGGCCTGGACAGCACCCGCACCTGCTCGGGGTCGCGGCGCTCGATCAGTTCGCCGGTGTAGTCCCGGATCTCATAGTACAGCCGCCGGGTCGGACGCAGGCCGCCGGAGGCGAAGGTGCAATAGCCCAATGCGTGCTCCAGCGGCGACAGCTCCGAGACCCCCAGCGCCAGCGACGGGTAGGGTGCGAAGCGCGACTCAGGCAGGTTCAGAATCCGAGCCGCGTAGCGGATGGTCTTCTGAATACCCACGGCCCGGATCACGCGCACCGCCACCAGGTTCACCGACAGCCCGATGGCGCGCTTGATGGTGTAGTTGCCGCTCTGGCCCGAGGAGTAGTTCTTCGGGCTCCAGTTGCCGATGGTCAGGGGGCCACCGCTGAATACCGAGTTGGGACTGTAGCCCGACTCGAAGGCGCATGCATACAGATAGGGCTTGAAGGACGAGCCCGGCTGGCGGCCGTAAAGCGGAGGGCCGGGGTGGGCGCGATTGTACTGCACGTCCCGGTATTCACCGACGCCTCCCACCATCGCCAGCACGTCGCCGGTGTTCACGCCCACCATGACCAGCGCGCCCTGACCGACCGGCGCGGGCCACAGGCCGTGACCGCGCAGGCGCTCGATCCGCTTGGTCAACTCCCGTTCGGCGATCTCCTGGATGCGCATGTCCAGGGTGGTGTAGACGCGCAGCCCGCCCTTGTAGACCGCGTCGGCCCCGTAGCGCGGGTCATTGCACAGCTCGCGGATTACCAGGTTGGTGAAGTAGGGCGCGCGCAGCACCGCAACGCCTTCCTCACGCAGCGGGGCCAGCCGGCTCTGGATCTGCTCGTTGTCGGCGTCGGCCGCCTGCTGGGGCGTGATGTAGCCCGCCTCGACCATCTTGGCCAGCACTACGCGGCGCCGCTCCTTGCACGCCTGCGGGTCGTTGTAGGGCGAGTAGTGGATGGGCCGGCGCGGCAACCCTGCCAGCAGCGCGGCCTCGCCCAGGGTCAGCTCGGAGACATCCTTGCCGAAGAAGGTATGCGCCGCCGCCTGCACGCCGTAAGCCCCGTGACCGTAGTAGACCTCGTTGAGGTACATCTCGAGGATCTCGTCCTTCGAGAACTTGGTCTCGAACTGCAGGGCGAGCATGATCTCCTTGAGCTTGCGGTCGATGGTGCGCTCCTGCGACAGCCACACGTTCTTCACGAGCTGCTGGGTGATGGTGCTGCCGCCCTGGCGGATGGCGCCACTGCGGAGGTTGGCCAGCGCCGCGCGCAGGATGCCCCGGGGGTCGATGCCGCGGTGCTCGTAGAAGCGCTCGTCCTCGATGGCGACGGTGGCCTGGCGCAGGCTCATCGGGATCTGCGACAACGCCACCGGCGTGCGGTCCTCCTTGGCAATGCGCGCGAGCAGCGTGTGAGTGACCGTGCCGTCCCGGTGTCGCTCGGTGGAGTAGATCTCTGTGGTGCCCAGCGGTCGGTACGCGGTCAGGTCGGTGTCTTCGGGCAGCACTGACTTGACGCTGTCGTAGGCGCCGTACATGAAGCCCGCGACCCCGAATGACCCCATGATGATGAGGGCGTTGAAGACCCGGAACACTCGCAGGACGCGGCTGGGTCGCTTCTTCATGCTTGCACTTCGCACTCCTGATCTGTGATCGGCGCGCGGCTGGTTTGTACGCACTTATGACGCCCCCGCGCGGGCCCGGGTTCCCCTTCAGACGCCGCCCTCGGGCCTGCGCGCCATGATGAGCATGCGGGCATGACGGTCGCACAGCCGCGAGTCCTCGCTCAGGTGCGCCCGCGCCAGCTCGTCGTGGGTCGTGGCCGGGTGCAGCGGGCAGGTCGGCGTGTCGCAGGCCTGCTCGCCGAACATCTGCCGGAACACCGCCTGCAGGGCGTAACCCGCCGCCACGCGGTTGATCCGCGGATCCCCGTGCGCCAGTGCCGAGCCGGCGAACTGCTCGTCGAGTTCCTCAGCGGCCTCTTCCATGCCGAAGGCCAGCAGTTGGGCGCGGCGGAAGGCGTACTCGCGCGGCAGCGCCGGCGCCTCGACGAAGCCCGTGGTCGAGATGATCGTGGGCTCCCCGTGCTGGATGATCTGCAGGCGCAGGTGGCTCTCGTCCGCCACCCAACGCCCCAGGCACTGGGTTATGTACGCCAGGTGCAGAAACTCCGGCCCGTGCTCGTCCTGCTGCAGGAGCACGCGCATCACGTCCTGGAGCTGGTCGGCGACGTAGACCACGCCCAGGTCGCGGCTCTCGGGCGAGACCGGCTCCAACTTGTCCCGCCGGCTCGGCGCCACCAGGTTGTGTACCTCCCGCTCCTCCAGGCGGGCGGCCACCTCCTCGGTCAGCATCTCGACCTGCTCGAAGTCGTACTGCCCCAGGTGCCAGGTGAAGAAGTCGGTGCGCGTCTCCACCCGCACCTGCGGCAGCAGGTCGGCGAGGTGCCGGGCGACCACGCGCACATCAAGCCCGATCGCGTCGGGCGCGTCGTAGATCAGCAACTTCTTGAGCACGTCCGGCTCACGTCCCATGCGCGCCCACCGTGGACTACCGCGGCTTGGCCAGGACCTCGCGGATGCGCAGGTCGAAGCAGGTGTTGGTGAAGGCAGGGGCGATGACCAGCGCGGTGTCGGCTCCACCGCCGCTGCCGGCAATGCTCACCACCTCGTGCTCCATGTCCAGCAGTCCCGCATCGGCGGCCATCAGGGTACACTCGACGGCGACCTTGGCGCCCTGGCTGATGGTGTAGTAGGTGCGGGCCATGATCTCGGCAGCGGTCACGCCTCCGATGCCCTGCACCGCACTGTCTACGGCTCCCAGCAGCGCGTGGGTGGCCGTCACAACACGCACGCCCGCCGCCCGGGCCTGCGCCATCAGCTCCGGATCGGGCGGGCAATACCTCTGCCAGTGGCCGGCGGCGAGCGTGACCGCGATGATCGTGCCGTCGAACACCTCGGCGGCGCCGACCGCCGTCCGGCCGGTGCTGGTGGCGACGACCATGGTGTCGATGCCCAGGGCGGCGGCGCGTTCGGCCGCGATGCGCAGCGTCGCGTCGGTGTTGTGCGCCCCGGGTTCGGCGAACACAAGGCACGACACGCTCTCGGCCTGGTCCATCGTCGGCCTCCCTCTCACCACTGTTTCACCCCCCGGATGATACCTCCTCCGCAGCGGGAAAACAAGGCCCGGCCCGGGGCACCGCGGCTGCGGGGCATGTTGACGCTGCCGCCGAACCTGTGCTATATTTCCCGCGCTTCACCGTCCCCCCGCGCGGCCAACGATGATCGCACCCGCAGGACGAACTCCATGGGCGTCGGAGTCTGGGAACAGCTAACGGCCACGGTGCTCAACATCGGGATGCTCGACGCTGCGCGGGCGGTTCTCGACATCCTGGTCGTGACCTACATCATCTACCGCACCCTGCTGCTGCTGCAGGGCACGCGTGGTGGCTCGGTCATCCGCGGCCTGTTGGTGGTCCTGGTGCTGCTGTGGGCCACGTCGTGGCTGCCGACCCTCAACTGGATACTCGGCCAACTGGTTCTGCCCGGGGTTATCGCACTCGTGGTGATCTTTCAGCCCGAGCTGCGCATGGCCCTCGAGCGCCTCGGCCGCGGCGGCGTGCTCGGCATCAGGTTCGGCCGCGTCGAGCCGGGGACCAAGCAACGCGTAATCAACGAGATCGTGGACGCCGCCGAAGAACTCTCCGCGCGGCGCATCGGCGCGCTCGTGGTGCTGCAGCGCGAGAGCGGACTGCTGGACATCACGCGCACCGGCAAGACGCTGGACGCGCGCGTCTCGGTTGACATGCTGGTGACCATCTTCTACCCGAACACGCCACTGCACGATGGAGCGGTGGTCATTCGCGACGACCAGATCATCGCCGCCGGCTGTGTGCTGCCGCACTCCGAGCAACCCGGCCTCTCGGTGGCCACCGGCATGCGTCATCGCGCGGCGCTGGGGCTGTCCGAACGCACCGACGCCGTGGCGGTGGTGGTCTCCGAGGAGACCGGCGCGATCTCGATCGCAGTTGACGGCAACCTGACCCCCGATCTCGAGCGCACCCAGCTTGCGGAGCGCCTCAATCGGCTCTTCGAGGCACCCGACGACCGGCAGCGACTGTTGTTCTGGCGCAGATAGCGGTGCACGCACGGCCCTCGTGGCCGTGGTCGTGACCGCCGGCCGCCGTCGGTGAGGTAGACCCGGCATGCTTGACGCAGTGCTCGTCAACTGGCCGCTGAAAGTCATCTCGCTGATCATCGCGATTATCCTGTGGTTCTATGTGCTCGGCAGCGAGGATCCGCAAACCACGCAGGCGATCACCGTGCCGGTGAAGCCGATCAACACACCCGCGGACCTGGCGGTCATCAGCATCAGCCCCGAGACGGTCGAATTGCGCGTGCGCGGGCGAGAGAGCACCTTCCGCAACACCGATCCGTCCAGAGCCGTCCTCGAGGCGAACCTGCGCAACGCGCGGGTGGGCGAGAATGAGGTGCCGCTGCGCATTGCCCGCCTGCCCTACGCGCTGAGCGTCCTGCCGGGCTACCCGACCACCGCGCGGGTGCAGCTCGACAAGATCATCAAGCGCGCCCGTCCGGTGCAGTACGTGCGCCGCGGTGAACCCGCCGGCGGCTTCATCATCGACGCGGTTGCGGTGGAGCCCGACGAGGTCACGGTGGTGGGAGCCACCAGCATCGTCAGCCGGGTGGCGCGGGCGGTGGTGGTGGTGGATACCTCGGGCCTCAACAGCAGCACCGAGTTCGAGGCCGAGGTGGAAGCGCGCGACAACCGCGACGTGATCGTCAACGGCGTCAGCTTCGAGCCCGAACGGGTGAAGGTCCGGGTGGCGGTGCGCCAGGTGCGGGTCAAGACCGTGCCGGTGCGGCCGGTGCTGGGCAGCCCGCCGTCGGGATGGCGCGTCGTCGCGGTCAACACCACGCCGGTAGTGGTCACGGTGACCGGCGAGGGAGGGCTGGCCGCGGTGGAATCGGTCGCCACCATCCCCTTGGATATTTCCGGGCTGCGCGGCTCGAAGACCTACTCGGTGCCGCTCAACGTCCCGGCGGGGCTGTCGGTACTGGGGCCTGCTGCCGTGGAGGTCACGGTCACCACCCGCTCGACTTCCGCACCTTCCAGCGGCGGCGCGGGCGCCGGACCGGTTGTGGAGGATGGCCCACGCCCGGCCGGGGAGGACATCGAGGGGGAGTCGGGGAATCAACCTGAGGGGGTGGCCGATGGCGAGGAGCCTGCCGACGATGAGGTCCAGCCCTCGGAAGGTGGCGCGAGCCAGCCGCCTGCCACTGAAAACGACGACTCTGTAGCGACGCCGGCGCCTGAGCGGCCCGGCCCATAACCTCGTTGTGCTTTCCGAAAGGGAGAACTGCCAATGTGCGGCATCGTAGGATACATCGGCACCCGTGAGGCCACGGGCGTGTGTGTGGCCGGACTGAAACGGCTGGAGTACCGTGGCTATGACTCGGCGGGAATCGCCGTGGTGGAAGACGGCCAGCTCGAAGTCGTGAAGGTAGTCGGCAAGCTGCGTAACCTCTCCGAGGCGCTGGAGGAGACGCCGCTGAAGGGCACGGTGGGCATCGGCCACACCCGCTGGGCCACGCACGGGAAGCCCTCCAGGGTCAACTCACACCCGCACGTGTCGAGCGACGGTCGCATCGCGCTGGTGCATAACGGCATCATCGAGAACTACGCCGAACTGCGCGATGAGCTGAAGCGAGAGGGCTTCGAGTTCGTCTCGGAGACCGACACCGAGGTCATCGTGCACCTGGTCGCCAAGTACTACGAGGGTGACCTGGCCGCGGCCTTCCGCCGTGCCGCGCGCGACCTCGAGGGCGCCTTCGCCGTCGGCATCGTGTGCGCCGACAACCCCGACCAGATGATCGCCGCTCGCCGGTTCTCCCCGCTGGTCGTCGGCATCGGCGAGGGCGAGAACTTCATCGCCTCCGATATGGGCGCCGTGCGCGAGTGGACCGACCAGGTCTACGTCATCAACGACGACGAGATGGCGGTCATCACCCGCGAGGACATCGAGCTGACCGACTTCGAGGGCAACCCGGTCCACCACGAGCCCTACACCATCCCCTGGCCCGCCGACGCGGCGCAAAAGGGCGGCCACAAGCACTTCATGCACAAGGAGATCCACGAGCAGCCGCGTGCCATGCGCGAGTGCCTGCTCGGCCGCCTCACCGACGCCGAGAAGAGCATCAACCTCGAGGGCCTGAACCTGACCGAGGAGCAGATCAAGAACCTGCGCAAGGTCGTCTTCACCGCCTGTGGCACCGCCTACCACGCCGGGCTGGTGGGGCGCTTCCTCATGGAGAAGCTGGCCCGAATCCCCTCCGAATGCGACCTCGCCGCCGAGCTGCGCGCGCGCGATCCGGTGGTGCTCGAGGACACGCTGGCCATCATCGTCAGCCAGTCGGGCGAGACCGCCGACACCCTGGTGGCGCTGCGCGAGTTCAAGGAGAAGGGCGCCAAGGTCGTCTCGGTAGTGAACGTAGTGGACAGCTCCATCGCGCGCGAGTCCGATGGCGTGGTCTACATCCAGGCGGGCCCGGAGATCGGCGTGGCCTCGACCAAGGCCTACACCCTGCAGATCCTTACCATCACGCTGCTGGCGGCGCATTTCGCCGATGTGCGCGGCGCCGCCAGCGAGCACGAACTGATCGAGCTGCGCCGCGCCATGCTCGCGCTGCCCGAACAGGCCCAGGTACTGCTCGACCGCGAGGATGAGGTCAAGGCGGTGGCGGCCAAGTACTACCGCTCGCCCAACGCGCTCTACCTGGGCCGCGGCGTCAACCTGCCCTCGGCCATGGAGGGCGCGCTCAAGCTCAAGGAGATCTCCTACATCCACGCCGAGGGCTACTCGGCGGGCGAGATGAAGCACGGGCCGATCGCGCTGGTCGAGCCGGCGCTGGTCACCGTGGCCATCGCGGTCAAGGGCGACGTCTACGACAAGATGATCGGCAATATCCAGGAGATCAAGGCGCGCTCGGGCCCGGTCATCGGCGTGGCCTTCGACGGCGACACCGAGATCCCGCGGCAGGCCGACGACGTGTTGTGGGTGCCACCCTGCCCCGAGCTGCTCTCGCCCATCACGGTCGCCATCCCGCTGCAGATCCTCGCCTACCACATCGCGGATATGCTCGACCGCGAGATCGATCAGCCGCGCAACCTCGCCAAGACGGTCACGGTTGAGTAGGTTGGCGCGCGATCCTCTCCCTTCGGCGGCGCCGAACTCGGCGCCGCCGAAGGCACCCATCGCGGGGTCGGATCGGTCGGACACCAACTGACGGAGGGTTGGCCGAACCATCATGAACTGGTCTGGCCGCAGACTGCTGGTGAACTTCGTGACCGCCACGGACCCGCGCGCCCGCGGCGGTATGCAGCCGGAGAGGTCCGAGCAGGGCTTCCAGCCGCCCACCGACGTCTACGAAACCGCCGACGCCATCGTGGTGCGGGTCGAGATCGCCGGCATGAGCACCGAGGAGATCAACCTGTCGCTCGACGAGGGCACCGGGCGACTGACCATCGCCGGATGCCGCGAGGACCCCGCAGGGGAGCGGCCGCGCCGCTACCTCAACGTGGAGATCGAGTGTGGACAGTTCCGACGCGTAGTCCAGCTCCCCCGGCCGGTGCTGGTCGAGGCGACTGAGGCCAGCTATGATCGCGGCTTTCTGGTAGTGCGCCTGCCCATCCGCGCGTCCGGCCCCGGCGAGCCCCGCCGCGTGCCGATCAGCTGACCCGCCTGCGGCACGCCTGATCACCTGTCTGTCGAGGAACGGGAGCCTCAGTCGATGGAGCGTGACATGCCGACAACGGAAGGGAATCCGGAGCGCCCGCCGCTGCCCGAACAGGTGCCGGTGGTGCGCCTGCTCAACGGCGTCATCTACCCGGGCATGCTCGCGCCCCTGACCGTCACCAACCCGGCGGACATGGAGCTGCTCGACGAGGCGCTCAGCGGTAACCGCATGCTCGGTCTGGTCGTCCAGCGCGACCCGGAGGTCGAGCGCCCCGGCCCCGAGGGGCTGTTCGACCTCGGGCTGGTGGCGGTGATCCAGCAGATGCTGCAGCTCCCCAACGGCCACCGCCGGCTGCTGGTGCGGGGGCTGGCGCGGGTGCGCATGGTCGAATGGACGCAGCTCCAACCCTACCTGCGTGCGCGCGTCGAGCAGGTGGAGGAGGTCATGGGGGCCGACGAGACCATCCGGGCGCGCACCCAGGCGCTGCTCGACCTGCTGCGCCGGCTGGTGGAGATGGCCCCGCATCTGCCCGAGGAGGTGTACATTCAGGCGCTCAACACCGAGCCCCCGGGGGCGGTGGCCGACATGGTCGCGTCACTGCTGAACCTGGAGATCGGCGAGCGCCAGCGGGTGCTCGAGACCCTGGACGTCGATGAACGCCTGCGCTACGTCACCACCCTGTGCACGCGCGAGATCGAGCAGTACGAGCTGACCCAGCGCATGCAGCAGGACGCACGCGAGGAGCTGACCCAGGCGCAGCGCGAATACTTCCTGCGCCAGCAGCTCAAAGCCATCCAGGAGGAGCTGGGGGAGGGGGAAGAGGAGCGCCCTGACCTGGCCGAGCTGCGCAAGCGCCTGGAAGAGGCGAAGATGACCGACGAGGCGCGCGAAGCCGCTCAGCGCGAGCTGAAGCGACTCGAGAACATGAACCCGGCCGCGGCCGAGTACAACGTGGCGCGCACCTACGTCGAGTGGCTGCTCGACGTGCCCTGGCTCGAAGGCTCAGAGACGAAGATCGACATCGCGGAGGCGCAGGCGGTCCTGGACGAGGACCACTACGACCTCGAGGACGTGAAGGAACGCATCATCGAGTACCTGGCGGTGCGCAAGCTCCGGCCCGAAGCCAAGGGCCCCATCCTGTGCTTCGTGGGCCCCCCGGGTGTGGGTAAGACCTCGCTGGGGCAGTCGATCGCGCGTGCTACCGGGCGCGAGTTCCATCGCATCTCACTTGGCGGTGTGCGCGACGAAGCCGAGATCCGGGGGCACCGCCGCACCTACGTGGGCGCGCTCCCCGGGCGCATCATCCAGGGCCTGCGCCGCGTGGGCGTCAACAACCCGGTCTTCATGCTCGACGAGATCGACAAGCTGGGCAGCGACTTCCGCGGCGACCCGTCATCGGCGCTGCTCGAGGTGCTCGACCCGGAGCAGAACAACAGCTTCTCCGATCACTACCTCGAGGTGCCCTGCGACCTCTCGCACGTGATGTTCATCACCACCGCCAACGTGCTCGAGACCATCCCGCCGCCGCTGCTCGATCGCATGGAGGTCATCCGGCTGCCCGGCTACACGCGCCGGGAGAAGCTGCACATCGCCAAGCGTTACCTGGTCCCGCGCCAGCGCGAGGAGCACGGGCTCACCGCGGAGCAGTTCGCCATCTCCGACGCCGCGCTCGACGCCATCATTGAGGGCTACACTCGCGAGGCGGGCGTGCGAAACCTCGAGCGGCAGATCGGAGCGCTCGCGCGCAAGATCGCGCGCAAGGTCACCGAGGGCGAGGAGAAGCCGCCCCGCGTCACCATCCGCAACCTCGAGGAGCTGCTCGGGCCGCGTATCTTCTACTCGGAGGTCGCCGAGCGCACCGGCCAGCCGGGCGTGGTCTGCGGGCTGGCGTGGACCCAGGCGGGCGGCGAGATCCTGTTCATCGAGGCTACGCAGATGCCCGGCAACAACCAGCTTATCCTCACCGGGCAGCTTGGCGATGTGATGAAGGAATCCGCGCGCGCCGCGCTGAGCTGGGTGCGCGCGCACGCGCAGGAGCTGGGGATCGATCCGGACTTCTACGAGCACACCGACATCCACCTGCACGTGCCCGCAGGTGCGGTGCCCAAGGACGGCCCGTCAGCGGGCGTGGCCATGGCCACCGCGATCGCCTCGCTGCTGACCGGGCGCAGGGTCCGCCCCGACGTGGGCATGACCGGCGAGATCACGCTGCGCGGCAAGGTCCTGCCCATCGGCGGCGTGAAGGAGAAGGTGCTGGCCGCCAAGTCCGCGGGCCTGAAGACCATCATCCTGCCCGCGCGCAACCGCGCTCAGGTTGAGGAGATCTCGGCCGAGCACACCGAGGGGCTGGAGTTCGTCTACGCCGACACCGTCAAGGACGTGCTGAAGGTGGCGCTGGCGAGG
>CAZTZN010000100.1:0-13164 GCA_964617715.1 uncultured Armatimonadia bacterium
GTGCGCATCTGCGCCCCCGACTCATAGCGGAAGTCCGCAATCCAGCCCTCGTCCGCGGACGCCGCGCGCAGCTCGCCGAGGTATTTGTGTAATGTGCCCTCCATCGGAGCAAGGGGCAGAGAGGTCGTGACCTGGTGGGAATCCTGCAGGCAGCCGTGCAGCATCCAGTCGTGGACTCGACCGCCCCGCACGCGGAAGATGTCCACGGCGTAGACCTCGCTCTGATCGATGCGCACCAGCGCGACCGTGCGGCGGTAGACCTCGGGGTCGGGGTAGTAGGCGCGCTCGGCCTCCGCCTCGGCGACCTGGACGGTATCCCAGTTCGGCACGAAGCAACGCAGCTTCGGATCGTTCAATATGTTGCCGTGACCGCCGTCGCGATAGCGCCAATTGGGAATGTCCACCGCCATCCCTGCGTGCTGGCCGATCGCGGTCATGGCGTCGGCCTCGGTGATGGGGCGGCGATGACTCGCATCGGGGAAGCGGCCCTCCTGACTGTGCTCGTCGATGACCACGGTGTTGTGGCCGGCGGTCATGGTGTGCCACTCGCGCGTGGTGGGCCACCCGGATGTGGCGCGATAGCGGGTCTCGGAGATCAGTTCCCGGCCGTGGGCGAACAGGATGATGTTCAGCGCGTCCAGATGTTCGTGACCGTGGGTGCCCGAGTAATGCAGGTGCAGCTCGGCCATGCTCTCGCCCTCGCCGGTCCCGAGGATCGCGTGGCCCAGGCAGCCCAGGATGCGCGGGCGGGACCGAACCGGCATCACATCCCACCAGGCGCTGTGCGGAAAGCTGGCGTCGTGAAGCTTGGCATAGTCCTTGTTCGGGAAAGTCAGCTTCTTGAGCGCGTCCCACATGCGCTCATGCTGGCGGGCGTACTCCGCGGCGAGGTCGAGAGCGTCGTAGCGAGGGAGGTCAATGTCGCAGGTGTAGCCGGGCGGGTCCGAGTAGCCCTCGAGCACCGCCGGGACGGACCTCGTCAGTCCCACGGTAATATCTTTGTGATAGCTCGGCGAGCCCTCGTGCCAGAAGCCGTCGGCGTAGTACATGGCGTTGAGGATCCACCGATAGCGCTGCACCGCGATGTGTACGTAGCGCGGCTCGGGGATGGCCATGCCGTAGAGCGGCAGCGAGCGCAGCACGTAGTGAGAGAGGTTCCCCAGATCCACCGGACGCTTCAGGTAATGTTCGGGGATGTAGCGGATGAGGTCACGTTCGATCTGCTCGAGCGCGCCCAGGTCCTGCATGGCGCCGGTGTCATGGATCAGATCGAAGGCGCGTACGACGGGCAGGCCGTACTCGACATCGGATACGAACCAGACGCCCCACAGGCCGTTGGCGTCCCAGGCGAGGCGATATGCCTCGTCATCCTGATCGCGCAGTTCGCCCTCCCGTGTGACCAGCGGCCAGCGCGGCATGACCTCGGCGAAGCGCTGCAGGATCACCGCGGTGCGGTGCGCCACGCCCTCGTCCTGCGCCAGGTGAGCAATGCGGGCGAGGTCCCAGGCGATCTCGCGCATGGCCAGGTTCGAGTGATCCAGCGCGCCGCGCTCGGTTATCGGGGCGCGCAACAACTCGTCGGGGGCATCGATCCAGGGAGCGGCGAGGGCGCGAAGGATGCCCCCGGCGCGGTCGGCCGCCTCCCGGTCGCCGGTGGTCATGTACAGCCGGAAGAGCTGGTCGGCGGCCCAGGCGGGAAGTCCGTTGGCCGCGGCGAGGCGGTCATCGGTGTCAATGACCGCCAGTAGCTCTTGCTCGGTATCCGGCAGCTTCCTCTCGAGTGCGGACCGTACGGCCTCCGGGTCACACTCATAGCCAAGGAAGGGCCGCTGCTGGGCTGCGGCGGTGCCTGCGGCGGCGAGCAACAGGGCTAACGTCAGACGCTGCAGGCGCATGAGCACACCTCCGGCGGATTGCGGTCTACTCGCGCACGAGTGACGGGGCCGGGTAGAAGTAGTGAACGATAATCCAGAAGGTCAGCACTACGCTGACACCGAGGATGAGACCGAAGGCCAGCGGGCGCAGGCGGTTGAAGGCGCGGTAGCCGCCGAAGCGCACCACCGTGGCCTTCATCAGCCAGCCGATGAAGATCGACATCCAGTAACGGTCGATGGGCCAGCCGAGAAACGCCACGTAGCCCAGCGGGTGCAGCGGCCACCACACGAACTGGCGGCGCATGACCACCAGCCCCCAGGTCAGCGCGCCCCCCAGGCCCAGGCCGACCCAGTCGCCGGCCACCATCTGCGTCGGACTCTCCAGGTAGCGGGCCAGCCGGCTCACTGTGTTGAGCGACGACCCGCTGGGCCACCAGCCGAGCTTGGGCACGCCCCAGGTGTATATCACGTAGAGTGAGGTGACGTGCGCAGCGAGGATGGCGACCACGATGCCCGCCATCGCCACCAGCATGACGCGCCCGCGTGGAGCGCCCATCTCGCCGCCGATCTTCAGCCCCTGGGCGACCGCAGCCATGTTCATGGTGGCGGTGGAGCGGATCTGCGTCCAGCTCGTCATGGTCATCAGCGTCACGTTGGCCGCGCCGATACGATCGGTGCCCACGATCTCGAAGACCGCTTCGTTGAGCCGGAAGGGGCTGGAATAGATGAACATGCCCGCCTCACACACCACCCGCGCCACCACCATGCCCACCAGCGGGAAGGCCGCGTACTGCACCAGGGCCCACAGGGTGGACATGCCGAAGTACGAACACCACCACACGATGAAGGCCAGCGCGCCGACAAAGCCCAGCACCGCCAGCCGATAGGGCTCATCACGGTCGGCGGCATCGGGTTGAGGCCTCAGCGCGCCCAGCGCGACGCCAAAGGCCTTGCGCAGGTGAGCGCGCGCCGACCACAGCAGAGCGGTCGCGAGCACCGCGTAGCCACCGACGGTCTGGTACTTGAAGAAGTTGTAGTGGCCTACATCAATGCCTACGGCGATCCGGAAGAACTCCTGAAAGCGCCGGAACCAGTAGAAGAACCACAGCGAGAAGCCGACCTCAGCGGTGAGCAGATAGGCGACGCCGACCATCTCCGGGTAGAAGTGCGTCGGCACGCGGTTGAATGCCGACCACGGTCCGCCCAGCACCGTCTGTGTGCTGCGCTGCAGGTCAATGTCGGGGATGATCGGCCAATACGCGTGCAGGGCCTTGACCGAATAGAGCACCACCGCGAAGGCGAAGCCGCCCCACATCAGTGGGCTGACCATGAGCGCAGCGGCGGCCGCCGGCTCGTCCTCGACCACCTCGACCGGCACCTGCACCAGCGGATAGAGCAGGCGCTCCTCCTGTTCCCAGCGATGGGCGATAATCGCCGTGAAGCACAGCACCAGCCAGTAGATCGCCAGGAAGAAGGGCGTCCACACCGCCAGTGGCGTGATCCACGCACGCCAGGGCACCGACTGCCCCGGCGGCAGACCTTCATAAGCCCAGCGGATGACCGGCGCCTCAGGCGAGGTGTCGGGCACCAGCATGGGGTTCAGGTCCTCCAGATACAGCTCCGGCGGCGCGATGTCGGGTGTGGCATAATAGACGGTGCCGAGGATGTTGAGGTAGACGTGCTGCGAGAACTCCTGTCCGGCGATGGCGCCGACGATCAGCAGCATCAGGAAGACCAGCAGCAGCTCGCGTGCCGACAGCGCCCAGCGCGGCGCGACGCGACGGCCCAGGCGCATCACCGCGTTGCCACCCACCAGCGCGAGCAGCAGGCACACCGCACCCCGCGGCAGGTACCCGGTGCCGATGATCTCGTAGCGCAGCAGCACCCCGAAGCAGCCGAACACGGTGAAGCCAACCACCATGATCAGGCCGATCAGCACGGCGCGTGGCGTGACGCCATCGGCCCGGGTTGCCGTCACCGATGATGGTACGTGCGCCTTGTTCTGTGAGCTGCCGACCGCCAGTGGGGTCACTCCCGGGAGCGACATCACCGAGTGCGCGACGGAAAACTATTCCCGTAGACCCGCGTGAACACCTGCGCGGGGAGATAGAGATGGCGGCGCCACCGGCATCGTCGCGGGCGGGGGCGCCCGCGGGGAGGCAGCGGCAGCGGCGCTGGGCGGGCTGCTTCCTGGAGGCAAGCCGGCCGTGGATCACTCGCTGCGCTGGTGATCACCCGGGGATCTGCTGCGCACGCTCCATCCTCGGGCCACTTCGCGGTCTCCTCTCACGAGGAACCCGACTGTCCGCGCAAGAGCTTCACCCACGAGCCGAAGCGGAGGCCATGGGATCGACCGGGGGACCCGCCGCTTCGAGCCGCCGGACGGGGCCGGAGCATCAAGGTCGCCGGGAGGCGGGCGCGTCGGGTGTGGCGAATACTCGACCGACGGTCCATGTCACAGCGGGGCCCGATGATCATGGAACGGCGGTCCCACAGCTCATCACCGGCTCGGTTCGGTCTGCTCGCGGGGCTGGGCATCTTCGTGGTGGTCAGCCTGCTCGGCGCGCTCGGGCGGCTGCAGTCCACGGAGAATGCGCTGTTGAGCCTGCGCTTCGAGATGCGCGGGCCGCGCGAGGTCAGCCCCCAGGTGGTGCTGCTGACCATCGAGGAGGGCAGCGTGCAGGCCGGCGAGGGCTCGGTGCCGTGGTCACGCGAGGGCCTGACGGAGCTGGTGCGCCGACTCGACGACGGTGGGGCGGCGGTCATCGGCCTCGACCTGGCCGTGCTGGCGGGGAACGTTATCCCGGCGCGGTCGCCCGCCGAAGACGAGCTGCTGGCCCGGGCCATGCGCCGCCACGGTCGAGTGGTTCTGCCGATCGTCATTCGCGAGGCGGGCGAAGGACAACGCGGGCCCGGCCCGGAAGTGCGGCGCTTCGCGCTGGGCGAGGGCTCGGTGCCGCGACCGCGGCGCCTTGAACCCGGCTACCTGGCGGCGCCGGCCACATTGCTGGCCGAGGCGGCGGCGGGTCTGGGCACCAGCAACATCTATCCCGATCTCGACGGCGTGGCGCGCGAAGCCCCCCTCGCCGCCTCGTGGGGTGGGCTGATCTATCCGGCGTTCTGGCTCGAACTCCTGCGCGTGTACGAGGGCATCCCCCCGGGCGAGGTCACGGTCGAGGGCCGGCGCGTGAGCGTGGGCGCCACCACCTTCCGCGCTGACGCCGAGCTGGAGCTGCTGATCAACTACGTCGGCGGCTATCGCGACTTCCCGCGCGTGCCCTACCGCTCGGTCATGGAGCTGTCGCCGGCGGAGCTGCGCCCCCTGGTGGCGGGGAAGATCGTGGTGGTGGGTACCGACCTGGCGGGGGTGACCACGCTGCTGCGCACGCCCACAGCGCCGCTGATGCCCGGCGTTGAGGTGGGCACGACCATCACCGAGAACCTGGTGGAGCACACCATGCTGCGGCGCGTGCCCGCGTGGACCGTGGTGCTGCTGACCCTGATCCTGGCGCTGCTGCTGGGGTCGCTGGCGGCGCGCAGCCGCGCGCTGACGGGCCTGGTACTCACGATCCTGCTGCTCGCAGCAGTGGTGGCGGCCGGCTTCGGCATGTTTCTGTGGGGGGTCTACGTACCGCTGGCGGCGCCGCTGCTCGCCGTGGCGCTCACCGGGGGAGTGCTGATCACCAACTCGGCGTCGTTGTCGGAGCGCGAGCGCAGTGAGGCCGAGGCACGGCTGCAGTCGCGTCTGCAGGCCATCGCCGGTATCGGCCGACTGGTCAACTCCAGCCTCGACCGGCAGCGGCTCCTGGTCGAGATACTGCGCTGGGCGCAGAGCGAGATCGACGCGGAAGGCAGCTCACTGCTGCTGATGGAGCCCGACGGCGAGCACCTGCGCTTCGAGGTGGCGCTGGGTGACAAGGCCGACATGCTCAAGGACATCACGCTGCGGGTGGGTGAGGGCATCGCCGGCACGGTGGCAAGCACCCGCGAGCCCATCGTCGCGGAGGACGTGCACTCCGACGCGCGCTGGAGCCGTGACGTGGCCTACGCCATCAACCACGACACGCGCTCCATCCTGTGCGTGCCGATGATGCTGCGCGATCGCGTCGTGGGCGTGATGGAGGTCATCAACAAGCGCGGCGGCTCCTTCACCGACTACGACGTGCAGCTCATGCAGGTGATCGGGGCGCAGTCGGCGCTCTTTCTCGAGAACGCGCGATTGTACGCGGCGCTGTCGGACAAGGTCGATCTGGCCAACGAGGAGCTGCGCCGCGCCAACGAGCGGCTGGAGTACGAGATGGCGCGCATCGCCACGCTGGTGGACGAGATGGCGGACGCAGTCATCGCCACCGACGAGACCGAGCGCATAGTGATCTACAACAACGCCGCCGAGCGCATGTTCGCGCTGCCCGAGAGCCGGGCAATGGGCAGCCAGGCGGTCACGGTATTCGACCATCCGGCCCTGGCCGAGCTGTTCGCCATGCCGCTGTCGCCCCACGGTGGCGCGTATGAGACCGAGATTGTGCTCGATGAGGCCGAGGGTCAGGTGGTGCGCGCCCACATCGCGCTGATCGACCTGCCCGGGCAGCGGGCGGTGGGCAAGTGCGCGGTGTTCACGGACATCTCGCACCTCAAAGAACTCGACCGGATGAAGATGGACCTGATCTCGTTTGTCTCACATGAGTTGAAGAACCCCATCGCCTCCCTGCAGGGCGCGTGCCACGTGCTGCACGACCGTATCGACATGAGCGACGAGCGCACGGCGCGGTTGCTGGAGATCGCCCTGCGTCAGAGCCGGCGCATGCAATACCTGGTGCAGGACTTCCTCGACCTGTCGCGCATCGAGGCCGGCCAGGCGCTGGAACTCAACTGGGCCGAGATCTCGGACCCGGAGACGCTGGTGCGCGGCGCGATGGCGCTGTGCCGGGGCGCAGGCTCTGAGCACAACCTGCGCGTGGAGGTGGCCGCCGACACGCCCCCGTTTTGGGTGGATCGTGACAAGATTGAGGCGGTGCTGATCAACCTGATCGAGAACGCAATCAAGTACTCGCCGGACGGCGGCGACGTGATCGTACGCGTGTATCCCGACGACGGCAGCATTGTCATCGAGGTCGCCGACCGGGGCGTGGGCATCCGACCCGAGGACCTGCCCAAGCTGTTCCGCAGCTTTCAGCGCATCCACGACTCCTCCTACGGCCGGGTCAGCGGCACCGGCGTAGGCCTGTACATCTGTCGGCACATCGTGGAGGCGCACGGTGGCAAGATCGACGTTGAGAGCACATGGGGCGAGGGCTCGACCTTCCGACTGCACCTGCCCCTGCACACGCAGTCGCCGGAGCCGGTTGGTTGGCCCGACCGTGAGCGGCGGTGAGCGGTCCGCTACGGCTGCGCGTCGGCGAGCGCCTGGTGCTCAAGAAGCCGCATCCGTGCGGGACGAACCTGTGGGAGATCCTCCAGCCCGGCATCGACTTCAAGTTGCGCTGCACCGGGTGCGGGCAGATAGTGCGCATTCCGCGGCCGAAGCTGGAGCGGCGGGTGCGCAAGGTGATCCGCCCGCATTCGGAGGAGGGGTCGGACGGGTGATCGGCGAAGACGAGGCGGCGTTCCTGCGCGCCGTCGATGCCCGGCTGCCCAACGACGAGTGCTTCGGCTGCTATGGTTGCGCGCGCCACTGCACGGGGAACCTGGGCATCACGCGCACGGAGTTCGAGGCGATCCGCGACTACCTGGACGGCGGCGGATGGCTGCCGGTGATCCGGCGACCGACCGAGATGGTGACGCCGTGCGAGTTCCAGGAGCCGGGCGGCGGGCGCTGCATCATCTACCCGGTCCGACCGCTGATCTGCCGACTGTTCGGGCTGGTGGAGTGGCTGCCCTGCCCGCTCGAGCGGGTGCAGGCGCCGATCGCTGATGGCGCGGCAATTGTGGCCATGTACGCGCAGTTCGAGCGCCACAGTTACCGCGAGTGGCTGAGGATGCAGCAGCGTTGATTTCGCAGGATGGGGGAGTCGTAAGCAAGCACGGCATGGAACGGAGATCTGTTCATGGCAACCATTGAGAGTCGCATGGTCGTCAATGCACCGGTTGAGCGCGTGTACGCCGTCGCGCGCGATATTGAGCGCTTTCCGGAGTTCATGCACGATGTAGTTGAGGTCGAGATCCTCGAGCAGACGCCCGAGCGCCAGGTCAGCCGCTGGGTGGCGCTGATTGAGGAGTTCAACCGCACGCTCGAGTGGACCGAGGAGGACTTCTGGAACGATGACGAGCGTCGGTGCGACTTCGCCATGCTTGAGGGCGACTTCACCTCATACCAGGGAACCTGGGTGTTTGAGCCCGACGAAGAGGGTACGCTGGTGACCCTGGTGGTGGAATACGAGTACAACGTGCCGCTGATCGGCCCGCTGATCAAGCGGCTGCTGCACAAGAAGGTTCAGCAGAACTGCGACAACATGTTGACGGCAATCAAGGCCGAGGCGGAACAGGCGTAGCCCTCCGCGCGCTGCGGACGGAGGAATATCGCTCGCGAGGGAGAAACAGCCGCTGTTGGTACTTGAGCGGGCGGCGCCAGTTGTGATATACTGGCGCGCAGGCTAGGTGCGATTTGGCCGTCCGTGCAGGAAGGGTGAGGTGCGAGATGCAGGTTCACCGCAGTCACCGCACTACCGTGGCAATCATTGTGTGCCTTCTGTCCTGCGTCCTGCTTGCGGGCGTGGCCGATGCGCGCGAGGTACAACTCGCCGGCATCCGGCTGGGAATGCACGCGATCAACCTGCTTGATATCTACGGCCAGCCGATGGGCCTGGCCACCGGTGACGGCGACGAGTTCGCCTCCGGCGGCGCAGGCGCGGGCATGGGTGTGGGCATGGACGTCATGGGCGGCGCGGGCATGGAGATGATGGGCGCGATGCCCATGGAGCCGGGCATGGCCGGGCCCGGTGCCGAACCGGGCATGATGGCCGCTGAGCCCGGCATGGCGCCCGGCGGGCCCGAGATGATGGGCCCGGGCGCGTTCCCGGGCGCCGAGCCCGGTATGGCCGGCGCGGCCCCCGGCGCGGGTGCCGGTGCCACCGCCGGCGGAGTGCAGCGCAACCCCTACCCGCTGTGGGCGCTGCCGGTCTGGGTCTCGCTTGACGCACACGAGCTGGAGTGGCTCTACCGCGTCGGCCCCGTGGTGCTGGGCTTCGTGCTCGACCGCGACGGCTACATCAAATCGATCGCGGTGGCCGGCGAGAACTGCGACTTCGCCCGCACCAGCCTGTGGCAGCCGCATCAGTACGTGAAGCTCGGCGACAACTACAAGCGCGTGATCTATCGCTACGGCTGGCCCGACGAGACCCTGACCTACTACTCCACCGGCCCGGGCGAGGTCGGCACCGGCGGCGGTCCGGTCTCGGTGACCTGGAACGGCGTCACCCGCGAGTTCTCGCGCGACTGCATCCTGCGCTACACCGAGAACAACAACATCGAGTTCACCTTCCACAATATGGAGCTGGTCCGCATTCACATCTGGACCCACGAGTAGCGAGGCGCTCATTGCCGACAATGGCGGCCCCCGGAGCTTTCCGGGGGCCGTTTGCTTGAGGTGCTCGCCGGGAGGGCGACACAGCCATGAACTTCGCGACGAAGTATCTGTGGTTCGAGACTCAGAGCAAGCGTGCCTACATCAACATCACCGATGAGGTCGAAGAGGTCGTGCGCGACAGCGGCGTGCGCGAAGGCATGGTGCTGGTTTCAGCCATGCACATCACTGCGGGTGTCTACGTCAATGACGCCGAGCCGGGGATTATCGAGGACATCGATAGCTGGGTGGAGACTCTGGCGCCCTTCGACCCGAATTACCGCCATCACCGCACCGGCGAGACCAACGGCGACGCGCACCTCAAGAGCCTGCTCATCCACCACGAGGTGATCGTGCCCATCACCGACGGCGCGCTCGACCTGGGCACCTGGCAGCAGATCTACTACGCCGAGTTCGATGGCCGACGCCGCAAGCGTGTGATCGTGAAGGTGATGGGTGAGTAGCATACCATGTGTCGGCGAGGACTGCTCGTACTCCAGCTCTGACCAACGCGGGAGGTTCAACGATGGGCTACCACATCGAACTGCCGGAGGGCGCGTACCACATCGTGACTGCGCTGGAGCACTGCGCGTGGCCGAATCTGACGCTCATGCCCAACGGGGAGATCGGCGCGGTCATCTACAGCCACCCCAGCCACGGCTGGGACGAGGGCGACCCGGAGCTGTGGGTCAGCTCGGACGGGGGCTTCACCTGGGGCTGCCGCAGTGAGGTCACGCGGCACGATCCGCCCAGCGTGCGCATGAACGTGGCGGCGGGCCTCAACCCCGATGGTCACCTCGTGGCGCTGGTGAGCGGGTGGAGCTTGCAGGGCGAGGAGCGCGACGGGCGGGGCGTGGTGCTCAAGCCCTGGCTGAGCATCTCGACCGACTACGGCCACACCTGGGAGCACGCGGGCGAGATTGCACCGGCCGAGGGCGAGATTCCCGGCTTCGAGGGCGCGCCGGTGCTCATTCCCTTCGGCGACGTGTGCGTCAACGGCGACGAGTGCGTGGTGAGCTGCTACGGCTCGGCCAACTGGAAACAGGACATCGCGCGCCACTCGGTGCTGCTGCGCAGCGCCGACGGCGGGCGGAGCTGGGGCGACGCGTCCGTAATCGGCGCGGACAACTACAACGAGACCGACCTGCTGGTGCACAGCTCCGGCCGCTGGCTGGCGCTGTGCCGCACGGCCAACGTGGTCAGCCG
Organism: uncultured Armatimonadia bacterium; assembly: GCA_964617715.1. Classification (GTDB taxonomy): domain Bacteria; phylum Armatimonadota; class Zipacnadia; order Zipacnadales; family UBA5352; genus JALGVA01. The sequence goes on from CAZTZN010000100.1 coordinate 10,639, forward strand.
GGACGTGGGCGTCGGCCACGGCGCGAATGTACGCCTGTTCGTCTCCGAGGACCAGGGGCGCACCTGGGAGTTCAAGCTCGATCTGAGCCAGCCGCTGCAGCACCCGGGGCACCTGCTGGAGCTGGCCGACGGACGCATCCTGGCGACCTACGGCACCCGCATCCCGCGCTTCAAGGGCGTCATGGGCCGGGTGAGCGCCGACGCGGGCGAGAGCTGGTCGCCGCCCTTCGTGGTGGTGGGCGGGCTGCTCGAGGGCGATTGCGGCTACCCGTCGAGCGTGCAACTCGATGACGGCACCATCGTGACCGCGTACTACACCAACGCCGCGCCATGGCACCAGCGCTACCACATGGGCGTGGTGCGCTGGCGGCTGGAGGCGGTGGGGCTGTGAGGGCGACGAGGAGTCCGGCCCCGGCGCGCCGAACCCCCGCGCGTTGCGCACTGTGACGCCTGACATCTTGGAGGAGCGACCATGGCCGACTTTCTCGTGCAGGACGGGCAGACGTACATCTTCCAGGGCGACTCGATCACCGATGCCGGACGGCGCGCCGCGGCGGCGCCTTTCGGCACCGGCTACGCGAAGCTCACCATCGACCTGGTAACCGCGAAGTACCCCGAGCGGCAGATCCGCTGGATCAACAAGGGCATCGGCGGCAACCGCGTCACTCAGCTCGCCGAGCGCTGGACCGATGACGTCATCCGCCACCGGCCCGACTGGGTGTCGGTGCTCATCGGGATCAATGACGTGCACTCGTACCTGCGCGGCGGCGACCCGGTGGTGACGGTGGAGCTGTACGCCGAGAAGTACGAGGAGATCCTGTCACGCACGCGCGACGAGGTCGGCGCGCAGATGCTGCTGATCGACCCGTTCTACATCACCATCGACGATGACTCGCCGAGCTGGCGCGCGGTGGTCATGGAGGCGCTGCCCGGCTACATCGAGGTCGTGCGCCAGATGGCCGACAAGTTCGGCTGCCGCCACATCGCCACGCACGAGATCTTCCAGCAGCACCTGCGGTATCGCGAGTCGGAGGAGTTCTGCCCCGAGCCGGTGCACCCCGGCCCTGCCGGGCACATGATCATCGCCAACGCGATCGTCGATGCGTTGACGGACTAGTCGAGGATTCCAGGCGCACGCCGACGCCGCCCCGAAGAAACGGGGTGGCGTCGGCATATCAGCGGATGGCAACGGCTGAGGACGCCGGGAAGCCCGGCGCTGCCGGCAACTGCCCCCCGCCCCGTGGCGCCCTCAGAACCGCTCGATCTCGACGAACTGCCCCGTCTCCATCGACTCCAGCGCCGCAAAGGCGACCGCCCCCGACATCCACGCGTCCTGGATGCCCTCCTCCGGGTCCTCGTCGCGCTCAATGCGGTCCAGGAAGTGCTCGAGCAACGCGCGGTCGTGGTGCTGGTGCCCCCAGCCCTCGGGGCGGGGCACGTCGATGACCTCGACCGGCCGGTCGGGCAGCGCGTAGTACTCGATGCGATAGCTGTGCATGTCGCAGCGAATCTCGCCGTCGGTGCCGATGAAGATCACCCGCCGATCGCCCTGCGGCGAGACCATGGTCATGGTGTACGACAGTCGCATGCCGTTATCGAACTGCGCCACCAGCGCGGTGTTGTCGGTGGTATCCTTGTCCACGTTGTAGACGCAGTAGTCCTCGGGCAGCACCTGCGGCCCGGCGGTCTCGTAGAAGCGCCTGCGGTACTCCTCGCCCTGGTCGGCGTAGTAGATGCAGTCGGCGGTGAGCGCGCAATCGTGGCAGAAGTCGGCGGCGTCCGCGCGCGGCACGAACACATCGAGGCCGCCCATCGCCGCCACGCGGGTAGGGTAGGCGCCGGTGATAAAGTTGACGATGTCCAGTGTGTGGCAGCCCTTGTGCAGCAGCATGTCGCCGGACATCTCCCGGAAGCGGTTCCAGCGGCGCATGTAGGTCGAGCCGTGGAACCACCCCACCGCCTCGTGCACGATGGCCGCGATGGGTCTGCCGATGGCCCCGCCCTGCACCAGCTCGCGCAGCCGCATCGCCAGCGGGTCGTAGCGCAGCACGAACCCGAGGTGCAGGATCCTGCCCGCGTCGCGTGCGGCCTGGCAGATGGCACGTGCGTCCTCGGGGTTGGTGGCCAGCGGCTTTTCCACCAGGCAGTGCTTGCCCGCGCCGAAGCACACCTCGGCCGGATCACGGTGCGCGTAGTCGGGCGTGCAGATCAGCACCGCGTCCACGTCGTCCATGTCGGCGAGTCGTTCCACGCCGATGACCTGCGGGCACGCCAGCTCGTTCTCGGCGCAGAAGTTGGCGACGGTCGCCGGGGTACGCCCGACCATCGCCGCCCACTCGGCGCGCCCGGGCTCCATGCGGTTCATCACATCCACGTAGATCTGGCCCCGGCCACCCGTGCCGAGGAGTGCGAGCCTGATCGGTGTCATGGTCTCTCTCCCGTCCATCGTCCACGCAATTGCTCGCCGCCGCCCCCCGGGCGCCGACCACGAGAGCCGGCCCACCGCGAAGCGGGTCGCAGTCACGT
>CAZTZN010000100.1:13264-16854 GCA_964617715.1 uncultured Armatimonadia bacterium
CCCCCGGGCGCCGACCACGAGAGCCGGCCCACCGCGAAGCGGGTCGCAGTCACGTCCATCATGACGATTGGTGCGGGCTACCTGTCGGTGCCGCTTTCCTCGCGTCGGTCAGCAAGCAGTCCGCCCGCCACCCCTACGTTCTCGGGCGGGTTCTCCCTGATCAGGACGTGGATGATGCGGCTGGGCAATCCGTACACCGCAGAGGCCGTCTCGGTTATCCCTCTGACCAGTGCCCGCTTTTTCTCGATGTCAATCGATGGCCCCTCGACAATGATGGTGGGCATCGCTCTCGGCCTGCCTCTCCTGCGATCATGTCTGCTCGGACGATATGTCACTTGCGGCGCTCGCCATTCATATCGCCGCCTGCAGTGCGCACATGTATTGCAGGCTCGCCCGCAGGGCGGCCGCCTTCTCCTCCATCGGCGCGTGCTCCACGTTGATGACGTGCACGCGATCCAACTCCCGGCCGCGCACCGCCTCGACGTAGCGGGACAGGGGCGTCTCGCCGGTGCCCAGTTGCACCGACAGGAAGGCGCGGCGGCTTTCGGGGTCGGGGCGGTGGTCCTTCCAGCCGATCACCGGCACGCGCCCGGGGTGGCGATTGAGCAGCTCCCACCCCTCCTCCCCGCAGGTGGTCATATGCCCGGTGTTGAGCAGGATGCCGGCACGCTCACAGGTCAACTCCTGCAGGTACCGCTCGCAGTCGGCGACGGTCTCGACCGTCCCGTGGTAGTGTGCATCGACTGCGAAGCGCATCTCCGTGAACTCGGCGGCCACCGCATCCACGATACGCGCGAGGCGTCGCATCTGCGGCAGCTTGGCCTCCACCACCAGCCCCGGCGAGGGCGCGCGTCCGCCCGGATGGCCCACGTGCCGGCAGCCCAGCTCGCGCGCGATCGCGCAGGCGTCACGCAGGTGCCGCACGCTCGCGTCGAAGGCGTCCTCCGCGGAAGGGTCGATGCCCGCGCCGTAGAGGCCGACGATGGTCATGCCGGCGTCGTCGCAGATGCGTCGAACCCGGGCGAGGTCGGACCGCGCAAGGTCGAGCAGGCAGGCGTCGGGGGTCGTGTCGGCGGTCAATACCGGGCGGCCGGGGATGGACATGAGCATGACCGACGCGAAGCCGCACTCGCGCAGGGTCGTCAGTGCGGCGGGCAGCGACAGCGTATCCTGCCCGTCGAAGGTCATAGCGTGAATGATGGCGGCGAAGTTCACTCAGGCGCGCCTCCCTCGTGGCACAGATCAATGATCTCCTCGGCGATCTCCATGGTGCGGATAGTGTCGGCGATGGGACAGATATCCTCGGCCTCGCCGCGCACCGCGGCCAGGAAGCTTGCGACATCGTGGAAGTACCCCCACCAGTCGATAAGCCGCTGCGGATTCCAGGTGCCGCCACGCATGCAGATGTCATCTCCGCCCGGCCGGTGATAGCGCAGATCGCCATCGTGCGAGAAGATCGTGTGACCGCCGCTGCCGACAATCTCGAAGTAGATGAACTCGTCGCGTGCGTCCATCTCGGAGATGGTGTTCAGGGACGCGACCGCGCCCGAGCCGAGGCGCAGGGTCGCCCCGTAGCCGCGCGCCTCGTCCTGCAGGACGGGCGTGACGCTCGCGACTTTGCCGTCGCCCAGCAGGTGCAGGAGCAGGTCGATGATGTGGACGTGTTGGTCGAGGATGGCCTCTCGCCACACCGGTCGGCTCATCAGCCCGTAACGGAAGATGGCGAGAGTCACCGGGCCGAACTCGTCGCTGGAGAGTAATTCCGCGGAGCGTCGTACCGCGGGCGCTGATCGAAGATTGAAGCCGACGTGGCAGACCACGCCCGTATCGGCCGCGGCCTGCGCCATCTCGCGCACGCGCTCAGAGGAGATGGCCGCGGGCTTTTGCACATAGAGCGGGAAGCCCATGCGCAACACCTGCAGGCCCACCTGGTACTGCATGTCCTGGCGGCCGACGCAGAAGACCGCATCCGGCTGCTCGTGGTCGAGCATCTCACGAAAGTCGGTGTACACGCGCCCGAAGCCGTGGCAGGTCGCGGCGTGTCGCGCCTTCTCTTCGACCAGGTCGCACACCGCCGCCGGCTCAACGTCGTGGCGGTGTAACTGCGGATGGATCATCTGGCCGGAGAAGTTGCCCGCACCGATGTACGCGATCTTGAGCGCCGCCATCAGGGATCGCCTCCCGCATCATCAGCCGGCCGCACTCTTCGTCATCCAGATCGACGGGGCCTGCCTGCGTACAAGGTTATCGCCGGGCAGGGCGCGAATTGCTCACCGTCGCGCCGGTGTCCGGCAATCGAAGGGACGATCCGACCGTGACTCGACTATCCGCTCGACGGCTTGCGATGATGCTCCTGGCCGCGCTCGCACTCACCACCGCCGCGGCACAGGCTGAGCCGGTGGCCTCGTGGGATGTCACGAACGTCGAGGGCGAGAGAGTGGCCGACGCCGCGGGCAACGGCCATGACCTGACCCTCCATGACGCGGCGCTGGAGGAGTTCATGGGCCGCGCGTTCCTGCGCACCGGCCCGGAGCAGTACGCGGCCGGTCCGGCGCTGGGCGACGGCTGGCAGGCGCTGACGCTCGCGGTGGTGGTGCTGCAGGAAAGCGACGCCACGGCCTATGCGGGGATTGCCTGTCGGGACAACTACGGCGGCCCGGCCGGCGATGTCTTCGGGCTGCTGACCGACCCGCAGGGCAACTGGGCCGGGCGGGTCACCACCGTGGCCGGGCAGGCAGGCGTCACCGCGCCTATCGAGACCGGCTGGCATCAGCTCGCACTCACCTACGATGGGGCGACTGTGCGGCTGTGCGTCGATGGCGCGTCGGTGGCGGAGAAACCCCTGAGCGGGGCGCTGGTGAGCGAGCCGGGGACGCCGCTGGTCATCGGAGGCTACTCGAACCTCAACGGCTGGTTCGCGGGCGGCGTGGCCTCGGTACAGGTCTTCGACCGGGCGCTTTCGGTCGAGGAGCTGGCGGCGGCGTGGACGGCGTGGCAAGCGGCTCACCCCGAGGCGACCGAGTTCAGCTTCGCGCAGGCGGGCGACACGCACATCACCGACACCAGGAGCGTCGAGATCGTCAATGACGCAGTGGACATGATCAACGCCGACCCGCGCATCGCCTTCAGCCTGTGGCTGGGGGATCTGACGCAGAACTCAAGATCCGACGAGATGGCGCTGGCGCGCATGGCGCTCGATCGGCTCACCCGCCCGCGCTACACGCTGCGGGGCAACCATGACCTGCAGGGCGGCTTCTATGAGCGCGAGTTCGGCGAGCTGAACTACGTCTTCGAGTACGCGGGCTGGAAGTTCATCATGCTCGACTCCAACCCCGGCGATGCCACCCCCATCGACGCCGAACGCATGACGTGGCTGCGCGATGTGCTGGCGGCGACCGACCCGGCGCAGCCGCTGGTGCTGTGCACACATCATCCGCTCTATCCGAACACCGCAACCCATCCCCTGGCGGGTGCGGCGGATGTGATCGCGCTGTTCGCCGACCACAACCTGAAGGCGGTGCTGGGGGCGCACCACCACGGGAACCAGGAGGAGGTCATCGACGGGGTGCTTTACACCACGACCGCCTGCC
>CAZTZN010000101.1:0-16808 GCA_964617715.1 uncultured Armatimonadia bacterium
ATCAGGCCGTGCACGAGGCGGTGATGTACGCGCTCGAGTCGGTGCTGCTGGCGCAGTATCCCATCGGCGCGTGGTCGCACAACTACAACCGCTTCCCGGCGCACCGGCCCGACCTGGCGATCTACCCGGTGATCCCGGCCTCGTACCCGGCGCAGTGGTCGCGGGCGTGGACCAAGGACTGGACCGGCTGCTACTACCTCAATGACAACGTCACGCCGGACATGATCGCGGCCATGCTGACGGCGTACGAGGTTTACGGCGACGAGCGCTATCTCGCCGCGGCCGAGAACGCGGGCGCGTTTCTTCTGCTCGCGCAGATGCCCGAGCCCCAGCCGGCGTGGTGCCAGCAGTACGACGCGCGGATGCGGCCGGTGTGGGACCGCAAGTTCGAACCGCCGGCGATCACCGGCGAGGAGTCGCAGGGGGTGCTGGAGTGTCTGCTGACGCTCTACCGGTGGACGGCCAACTCGAAGTACCTGGAGCCGGTCCCGCGCGCCATCGAGTATCTGCGGGCCTCCACGCTGCCCGACGGCCGCCTGGCGCGCTTCTACGAGTTGGGCACCAACCGGCCGATCTACTTCACGCGCGAGTACGAGGTCACGTACGAGCTCGGCGAGATGCCCACGCACTACGGCTTCCTGCGTGAGAGCCGGCTGGATGCGATCGAGGGGCGCTACGAGGAGCTGCCGGCGACCGATCCGGCGGAGCTGCGGGCGGAACACACTCCCGAGCCGACGGCGGAGCTGCGGGCGGAGGTCGCGCGCGTCATCGGCGCGATGGATGAGCGCGGGGCGTGGGTGGAGATGACGGTGATGGACGGTCACGACATCGAGCCCGAGTCGGGCGTGATCCACAGCCGGAGCTTCATCGCGAACGCGGGGATACTGTGCGCGTTCCTCCGGGCCAGCCGGTAGGTCACGCAATCCCGGTTGCCACAGACGAAACGGGCGCGGCGGATGCCGCGCCCGTTGCTCATGCGTGGCCGTGATCTCTTGCGTTACGGCGAGACGTCGGGGTCCACGTCGCACTCGCCCTCGTCAACCTCGGGCGAGTCGCTCTTCATCATGAACAGTTCGCGGGTGGGCTGAGCCAGCTCGAACTCGCGCGTGAAGGTGATGGCGTTCGAGTTGCAGCTATGCTCGCACTGGCCGCAGAAGATGCAGCGGTCCATCTCGAACTCGAGGTGGCCGGTCAGCTCCTTGGTGCCATCCTCTTTCTCCACGCGCTTGCGCACCACGGTGATGACGCCGGCGGGGCAGTCGCGCTGGCACAGCCCGCACAGGTTGCAGGCCTCGGGGTCGTAGCGCAGGCGGCCGCGGAAGCGCTCGGGCGGGGTGAGACGCTCCACCGGATACAACACGGTGGCCGGCTTGCGCAGCAGCAGGCTCTCCATGAGCTCCATCGCCATGGCGGCGATGCTGTACTTCTGGGCCATAGGTCTACGCTCCCACCTGGCGGATCACAAAGACGATCACGCCCATGTTGATGAGGGCCGGGATGCCCAGCCACAGCAGGCACCACTGCACCATCTGCTCGATGCGGATGCGCGCCATGGCGGCCTGGGCGAGGGACAGGAAGAACACGATCAGCAGGATCTTGACCGCGAGGACGACCATGCCGACGATGGCCGAGAGCCAGGCGGGCATGACCTGGTAGGGCAGGCCCCACATATGCGGGCCGCCCAGGAACAGGGCGGCGATCAGCGCCGCGCCGACGATGGTCTCGGTGAGGAAGGTCAGCTTCCACACCGCGAGCCGGCGGCCCGTATACTCGACCTCGGGGCCGGTGACGATCTCGGTCTTGGCCTGGGGGATGTCGAAGGGCACGCGCTCGAGCTTGCCGATGAGCGCGATCATCGCCACGGCGAACGACAGAGGCGCGGCGGTGATGAGCCACAGGCCGCCGTCCTGGGCGGCGGCGATGTCGCTGATGCTCCAGCTTCCGGCGGCGACGGCCGGCCCCAGGCAGGCGAGGAAGAACGGCACCTCGTAGCCGAAGAGCTGCGAGAGCACGCGCGTGGCGCCGATGGTGGCGAAGGGGTTGGTGGAGTACCAGCCACCCAGGAAGAGCGCGAAGGCGGGCAGGGTGAGCAGGTAGACCACCACGATCAGATCACCCTGGAAGCCCATGAGCGCGGCGGGCGACCACAGCGGGATGTAGATGATCGAGGTCACCACGCCCGCGAGCGCGACCAGCGGCATCACCGCGAACATGGCGCGGTTGGCGTGCTCGGGGATGATATCCTCCTTCGCCAGCAGCTTGATCAGGTCGGCGAAGGGCTGCCTGAGGGGCGGGCCCACGCGGTTCTGGAACTTGGCGATGAGCTTGCGGTCAACCCAGGATGCGAACAGCCCGAAGGCCACCAGGAAGAGGAAGCCCGGGAAGACCAGCACATGAAACAGCGGCGTTACCACCTGCATGGACGGTCCTCTCGTCTGCTGATGCCCGGGCGCCTCCGGGATCGGGCCGGCGCGCCCGGGTTGGATGCGACGTCAGCGTTCACGGCTGAGTCTGACCAACTCGGGCCAGGTCATCTGCCGGCGCTCGCCGGTGTGTGCGTCGTCGAGCACGACCATACGGTCGGTGCAGGAGAAGCACGGGTCGATGGAGGCGAAGGCGATCGGGATGTCGGCGACCTGCCCGCCGCGCACCATCTCCAGCGACACCGGCAGGTTGGCCAGGGTCGGGGTGCGGATCTTCACGCGCGCGGGCACGTCCGAGCCGTCGCTGCGGATGTAGTAGATGACCTCGCCCCGCTGCGCCTCGACGCGTCCGGTCGCCTCGCCCTCGGGGAGCTTGCGCGGGAAGCGCACCTGGATGTCGCCCTCGGGCATGATGTCGAGCGCCTGCAGGCAGATGTCGCAGGCGTCGATGACCTCGAGCACGCGCACCAGGGTGCGGCCCAGCACATCGCACAGCTCCGAGGTGCGCACCTCCCACTCGACGGTATCGTACTTGAGATACGGGAAGGCGGTGCGGATGTCCCAGTCCACGCCGGAGCCGCGCGCCGTCGGCCCTACCGCGCCGAGGCTCCGGCACACCTCGGCGGACACTACGCCCACGCCGGAGGTGCGCTTGAGGAAGGTCGCCTCCGTGGTGGCGATGTCGGCGTAGCGCTCGGCGCGTTGGCGCAGGGCCTGCATGCCCTCGCGAATCTTGTCGGCCATCTCGGGCGTGATGTCGTGGCGCACGCCGCCGAGGGTGGTCATGGCGTAGTGGCCACGGTTGCCGGAGACCATCTCGAGGATGTCCTGGACGATCTCGCGGTCGCGCCACGCGTACATGAACAGGGTCTCGAAGCCGATCTCGTGGCCGGCCACGCCCAGCCACAGCAGGTGGCTGTGGATGCGCTCGAACTCGTGCATGAGCATGCGGATGTACTGGGCGCGTTCGGGCACTTCGACGCCGGCGAGCGTCTCGCAGGTCATGGCGTAGCACAGGGTGTGCGCGTTGGAGCAGATGCCGCAGACGCGCTCACACAGGTACATGTCCTGCACGTAGTTGCGTTCAGAGCAGCTTCGCTCGATGGAGCGGTGTATGTAGCCGATGCGGATGTCGGCGTCCACGACCAGCTCACCATCGACGGTGAAGCGCAGGTTCTCGGGCTCCTTGAGCGCCGGGTGTTGCGGACCGATCGGGAACGAGAGCTTAGCCATTGTCCTGCGCGCCCTCCTCATCCTCAACGTCATCGCGCCGCAGCGGGTAGTCGCCCTCGGGCCAGTCCTCGGGCAGGATCAGGCGGCGCGCATCGGGGTGGCCGACCATGGTCACGCCCAGCAGGTCCATGACCTCACGTTCGTAGAGCACCGCCGCAGGCACGACCGGCGTGATGGTGTCGATGCGGTCGTCACCCTTGGGGACGGCGGCGCGCACGTTGAGCGCAATGCCCTCAACGGCGAAGTGATACAGGATCTCGATCTCGCGGCCATTGTCGTAGCCGGTGATCGTGGACAGGTGCACCGGGGGCCAGGCGTCCATGATGAAGCCGGCGAACTGTTGCACGTCCGCGGGCGGTATGTCGATCCAGGCGTCCACCTCGGAGGAGGTGCGGGCCTCGATCAGCTCCCCCTGGTACTGCTGTTGCACCTGCTCGACAAGCTCGGATGCGGTCACAGCGATCTTCTCTCCCTCACAGGGGCGGGGGCTCAGCCCCGCGCGCCCTCGACCTGGTCGCGCTGTTGCGCCATCTCGTCGGGTGTGTAGACCAGGCCCTGGGTGTCGTAGCGCTCCTCGATCTGCTTCACCAGCTTCTCGGCGGCCGGGTCGAGCGTGGCCAGCAGACGCAGCACGCCGTAGGTGATGGCGTCGGGGCGCGCGGGGCAGCCGGGCACGTACATGTCCACCGGGATGGCGGCATCGACGCCGCCGAGCACGTTGTAGCCGGGGTAGAACGGGCTGCCCGAGACGCCGCAGGTACCCACCGCCACCACGAACTTGGGCTCGGGGACCTGCTCGTAGATGCGCACCACGCGGTCGCGGATCTGCCGCGTAACCGGGCCGGTGGCGAGCAGCACGTCGGCATGGCGGGGACTGCCCTCAAGGAGCACACCGAAGCGCTCGAGGTCGAAGCGCGGCATCAGCGCCGCCACGATCTCGATGTCACAGCCGTTGCACGAGCCGCAGTTGAGGTGGCACACCCACGGGCTCTTGCCCCGCGCCCACTTGACCAATCCATCAAGCATTGTGTTTCTCCTGCTATCCGCGGGATGGCGCCGCGCGAGCATGTGCGCGCGCCACACAGACCCGCTCAGTCCTTGAACAGAATGACGATCGCGATCAGCCCGACCAGCAGATAGGCGGCGACCATCCACACGATGGCCGTGCCCGTGACCGTGCCCAGCACCAGCGCCAGGACATCGAGGAGCGTGAACACGAACGCGGCGTGGTAGAGGTGATAGGCAGTCGGGAACGACTCACCCTTGATGTCCTCGCCGCAGGCGTAGGTCTTGAGCTTGCCGCCGACCACGTGCGACACCGGCGCCAGGGCACGCCCCAGGGTGTAGACGCCCCAGCCGGCGATCATGCACAGGGTGAAGACTACAGCCGGATGGTACAGCACCGCCGATGCCGTCATCTGTCGGCACCTCCGCCCGCCCGCCAGTCACGGGTAGAGAGACCCCGTGACCAGTTTGATTGTTCGCTGAAATGGTCGAGTTTCAAACTACCGCCGTGCGCGTCGCCGATCGCTAGTGGATGGCCCAGGAGATGGCGGTGGCGACCTGCTCGGCGGCCGGATCCACGATACTCAGGCCCAGCTCGGGGTATACGCCCAGCAGCACGGCGAGGACCCCAAGCACCACGATGGGCAGCACGATCATGAAGGGCAGCGGCTTGATCGACTTCGGCCCGTCCTCGGGCACGGGACCGAAGATCACGATATTGATCGCGCCCAGGTAGTAGAACAGTGAGATGACGCTGTTGAGGATGAGCATGACGGCCATGAACAGGCCCCAGCCGCCGACGTCGGCGCCGGCGAGCACCAGCAGGAGCTTGGAGAAGTAGCCGTTGAAGGGCGGGGTGCCCGCCAGGGCCAGCACGAAGATGATGAAGGCGACCGCGACCACCGGGAAGCGCCGTCCGATGCCTGAGAGCCGGCGCATGTCACGAGTGCCCAGCAGCCACAGGAAGGCGCCGGCGCACAGGAAGGCGCCTCCCTTGGCGATGGCGTGGTTGAGGATGTGATAGAGCGCGCCGCGCATGCCGCTGAAGGCCGCCAGGTGGGGCACGCCGAGCGCCAGCCCCACGCCCATGAGAATGTAGCCCATCTGCGCCACCGACGAGTAGGCGAACATGCGCTTGAGGTCGTTCTGGCGCAGGGCGATGAGGTTGCCGACGAACATGGTGACGACCGCCAGCACGGCGAGCACCAGGCCGAAGGCGACCGCGCCGATGGCGATCAGCACCTTGAGCATGGCGATCAGGCCGGCCTCGATGACGATGCCCGACAGCATGGCCGAGATGCCCGAAGGGGCGGCGGAGTGCGCGTCGGGCAGCCAGGTGTGCATGGGGACGATGGCGGCCTTGACGCCGAAGCCGACGAGTATCATTGCGGTCAGAGCGATCATGATCGGGCCGCCGGCCTCGGCGACGAGCAACGGGGCGATGGCGCTCAGGTCGAGGGTGCCGGTGTAGGAGTAGATGAGCGCGATGCCCAGCAGCGCGAGCAGGGATCCGGAGGTGCTGATGACCAGGTACTTCACGCCCGCCTCGACGGGCTCCCACTCTTCGCGCTCGAAGGCGACCAACACGAACGAGGCGATGCTCATGACCTCGAAGAGCACGTAGAGGGTGAACAGGTCGCCGGCGAAGCCGATACCGACGATGCCGGCGGTCATGATCAGCAGCAGGGCGTAGAATTTGCCGATGTTGAGGCGGTGCATGTAACGCATCGAGTAGACGGCGACCATGCCGGTGAGCAGCAGGGCGGTGGCGCCGAGGAAGACGCCGAGATAATCGGTCGCCAGGTAGGCCTCCAGGGGCGCGGTGGCGGTCCAGGAGGGCCAGCCGCCGGCGGTGCCGTCGGCGAGGGCCTGCCAGCCCTGGTAGACGGCGTGGCCCGCGCCCAGCACAGTGACGAAGGCGACGAAGCCGGTGAGCGTGCGGCTGCGGGAGAGCCGGCCCACGAGGTAGGTGAAGAGTGCGCCGCCGAACAGGACTACGAGCGGGAGCAGAGCTTCCATGGCTTTATCCCCAACCCAGGAACATCAGCAGGACGGCGATGAACCCGATCGCCAGCCACAAGTTATTGTAGTTGAGATCGCCCGACTGGAAGAGGCTGAGCACCTGGCCCACGGCCTTCATGGCTACCACCCAAAAGCCCCAGAACCAGTCGCCGAAGGCCTTGGTGTCGGTGACGAGGTCGGCCCACATCTGCGGCCCGGCGGGCACCGGTGGCCCGGCGGCGCGCCAGCGCACGCCCAGGAAGGCCACGATCGCCACCACCGCAGCCGCGACGAGCAGAAGCGGGCTGGTGAGGGTGTGATGCACGAGCGTGCCCAGGCTGAGCTGTTCCACGTGGTGGAACGGGAGCCCGAGCCCGAGGTTGCTGACGTAGCCATCCACGTAGAGCCATGACACCACGGCGCCCACACCCAGCAGGGCGAGCGGCAGGGCCATCTCCCACGCGGGGTCATGCGCGCGGCCCTCGCCGCGCGGCTCGTCCTGGAAGGTGAGCCAGTACATGCGCCACGAGTAGGCCGCGGTGAGGAGGGCGGTGAGGATGAGCACGCCCAGCACGCCGTAGCTGTGCTGCTTGAGCAGCGCCTCGAAGATGGCGTCCTTGGACCAGAAGCCGTTGAAGATGGGGATGCCGGCCAGGGCGAGGGTGCCGACCAGGAAGGTCGCGTGCACCAGCGGCATGGCCCGGCGCAGGCCCCCCATCTGATACATGCTGCGGGTGTGCACGGCGTGGATGATCGCGCCGGCGCACAGGAAGAGGAGGGCCTTGAAGATGGCGTGATTGAGCAGATGGAACTGGCTGGCGAAGACCGAGCCGGCACCGACGGCCGCCATCATGTAGCCGAGCTGGCTGATGGTGGAGAAGGCCAGCACGCGTTTGAGGTCCTTCTCGAACAGCGCCAGTACCGCGGTGAGCAGGGCGGTGAAGGCGCCGATCCCGGCGACGGCCGGCAGCCACCACCACACCAGCGAGAACATGGGGAGCATACGCGCGCACAGGTAGACGCCGGCGTTGACCAGGGTGGCGGCGTGGATGAGGGCGCTGATGGTGGTGGGTGCCTCCATGGCGTCGGGCAGCCACACGTGCAGCGGGAACTGCGCGGACTTGCCCACCGCGCCGGCGAGGAAGCCCACGGCGGCGATGGAGAGCACGCCCATGGGGATCTGCCCGCCCATGGCGGCGCGGATGGTCTCGGAGATGCTGAACGGGTTGTCCGCGCCCATCTGGCTCATCCACGACCACAGCACCACGACGCCCACCAGCAGGCCGATGTCGCCGAAGCGGGTGACGATGAAGGCCTTGGTGCCGGCGTCGCGGGCCTTGGCGCGGTGGTACTCGTAGGCGATCAGGGCGAACGAGCAGAAGCCGATGATCTCCCAGAAGATGTACAGCACCAGGAAGTTGTCGGCCAGCGCGAGGGCGATCATGGAGCCGACGAACAGGAGCGTGAGGAAGTAGTAGCGCGTGGGCGGGTACTCCTCCTCGAGTGGCTCCATGTACTTGATGGAGTAGAGGATCGCCAGGGCGCCGATGCAGCCGGCGATGGCGGCGACGTAGACGCCGATGCCGGTGAGCTGGAGCGAGATGTAGGCGTTGACGCCGGGGATCCACAGCACCGCGGGGACCGGCTCGCCGACGCCGCGGGTCACCAGGGCGACGGTCAGCCCCGCGGTGACGAAGCCGACGGCCACGGTGTACCACTTCATGACTCGCTCGTTGATGCCGCCCAGGATGGGTATGAGCAGACACCCGCCGAGCGGGACCAGGACTGTGAGCAGCGCGATCAGTTCAGTAGACGTGACGGCTCACCCCTTCAGCCGCCTGAGAGCCGCGATGCTCAGGCTCCGGTTATGGTGCCAGGCGGCGACCACCAGGGAGAGTGCGATGGCAACGGTGACGGCCTCGATCAGAATGCTGGTGATGACGATGGCCTGGGCGGCGGCCATCGACCGGGTGACGGCGCCGCCGACGATGAACACCAGTGAGACACCGCGTGCCATGACCTCGAGCCCGATGACGATTTGCAGGAGGTTGGTGCGGGTGATGGTGGCGTACAGGCCGATGACGAAGAGAGCCATGCCGACGCCTGCGTACGCGGGCATTAGCGCTCAATCCTCTCTTTGACCAGCACGAGCACGCCGAAGGTGCCGGCGAGGATGATGAACATCTGGCCGAGCAGGTCCACCGCGCGCTCGTTCCACAGCATGGTGCGGAAGGGCTGCCGCAGCTCGACGACCATGGGCTGGACGTCCTCGCCGAGGAAGATGACCAGCAGTGTGATGAGGATCACGGCGGAGGCGACAAAGCCGAGTATCTTATTCATCCTGCTGCCTCGCTTCCGTGAGCGCAATCACCGCGAGGAAGAGCACGGTGATGAAGCCGGCGCACACGCTCAGCTCAAACATGGCGGCCCACGGCGCGCCCCAGTGGAAGAAGATGGTGGCGAGGATGGCCGACATGACCGCCAGCGCCAGCGCGCCCTTGAGCAGGTCGCGCAGGTGCACGGCCAGCACCGCGAGCACCAGCACCAGCGCCAGCGCGGCCCATTCCAGGATAGGGATCGCTCCCATTGCAGGTTCTCCTTACGGTGCGGGGCCTCGCCTCGCACGGAGGCTTGCACTCCGCGCGCAGGCTTGCGCCCCGCATGGATGGCCGGACAGAATCACACAATGGTCTCCACGTCGCCGTGCGCGGCATGGAGATCCCCGGGCCGGCCCCATGGTTTGCCGATGGCGGTGGTTCGCCAGCGCGCGCTTGTTCCGGGCGGCGGGTCGCCTCACCTCCCCCGAGTGGGAGAATCCGGGTGGCGGTGCGACGAAGTGGTCGCCGCGCCGCGGGCGTTACCCTGCCGCCAGCACCTCCACGGTGTCGCGCGCGATCATCAGCTCTTCGTCGGTCTCGATCACCAGCAGGTAGCCATCGGCGTCATCGGCGCCGATGTCCGCGATGCCGTCGATGTAGGCCAGGTCGGGCTTGGGCAGGTTCTTCGCCGGGTCCTCGACGATGCCCAGGAACTCCAGACCCTGCACGCACCAGCGGCGCTGCAGGTGGTCGTTCTCACCGATACCGCCGGTGAGCACCACGCAGTCGAGGCCGCCCATGGCGGCGGCGTAGGCGCCGATGTAGCGGCGCACCCGGTAGGCGAACAGGTCGAGGGTCATGCGCGCGCGCTCATCACCGGCGGCGGCTGCCTTCTGGATGTCGCGCATGTCATTGCCCACGCCGGAGAGCCCCAGCAGGCCGCTTTCCTTCTGGAGCATGTGATCGATGTCCTCGAGGCTCATGCCCAGGTTCTGGGCCAGGTAGATCACGATGGCCGGGTCGAGATCGCCGCAGCGGGTGCCCATGACGAGACCCTCGAGCGGTGTGTAGCCCATGGTGGTGTCAACCGACTCGCCGCCGTGAACCGCCGTCATCGAGCAGCCGTTGCCCAGGTGGCAGGTGACGATTCTCTGCTCGGCCACCGGGATGCCACGCTCGGCCAGGTACTGCCCGGCGCGCAGCGCCACGTAGCGGTGGGAGGTGCCGTGGAAGCCGTAGCGGCGGATGCCGTGGCGGGAGTACATCTCCCAGGGCAATCCGTAGATGAAGGCATGAAGTGGCATGGTTTGATGGAAGGCGGTATCAAAGACGGCGACGTGAGCCACGTCGGGCAGGAGTTCGCGGGCGGCGCGGATGCCCAGCAGGTTGGGCGGGTTGTGCAACGGTGCCAGCTCGCTGAAGCGGTCGATGGCGTCCTCGACCTGCTCGTCGATGCGCACCGACTGCGCGAATTCCTCGCCCCCGTGTACCACGCGGTGGCCCACGGCGCCGATCTCGTCGAGTGAGGCGATCACACCGTGATCGGGGCTGGTGAGCGCGGCGACCGCCTGGCTGATGGCCACGCGGTGGTCGGGCATCTCCACCTCGGCGTGGTGGGTCACGCCGTCGGCGCGCTCGTGCTTGATGTTGGCGCCGTCGCTGCCGAGGCGCTCGCACAGGCCGTTGGCCAGCGAGGTCTCGGTGTCCATGTCGTACAGCTCGTACTTGAGTGAGGAGCTACCGCAGTTGATGACCAGTACGTTCACAAGCTACCTCCGCGCGGGTGCAGGGGACGAACACGTAAAGGGCCGGCCGCGAGCGTGGGCGGGCCGGGTGGTCCGCACTCGAGCCGGGCCCCGGGCTACTGCTCGGGGGCGGGCCCGGGTTCCTCGACCTCGCGTCCGGGTTGTTGGGCGAGAAGCATCTTCTTTGTCTTCTGAACCGTGGCCTGGATGCGGTCGGTGTAGTTTTCGAGCCGTTCGACGACGCTGCGGGCCCAGGCCTCGGCCTCGGAGCGGATGTGGTCGGCCTCGACCTCGGCCTCCTCGATGATGGCGGTGGCCTTGGCCTCGGCCTGCTTGACCAGCTCGTCATTGGACGTCATCAGTTGCGCCTGAGAGCGCGCGGCCTCGATGATCTTGGCGCGCTGCTCGTGCGCTTCCTCGATGATGCGGTCGCGGTCGCGGGCGAGTTGAGTGGCCTCGGTCATCTCCTGGGGGAGACTGCGCTCCATCTCGGAGATCAGGTCCCACAGGTCACCCGCATCGAGGACCGTCTTACCGATGAAGGGCGGGATCTTGCAGTACCACCGCTCACCCGCCTCGGCCATGTTCTTGAGTTCATCCAGCAGGTTCAGGATCTCCATCAGGCGACCTCCCTGCGCGCAGGCTGCTGCCGCGGGGCCGCCCGCCGCCGGGCGGCCGATTGCCTCAACTGTGCTGTGATGTCTGGCGCTTGTGTTGCAGGGCCTCGGCTACCGGCGCGGGGACGAAGGCGTCCACGTCGCCGCCGAGCGCCCAGATCTCCCTGACCAGGGATGAGCTTATGTATTGCGCATCGGGTGAGGTCACGAGCAGGATGGTATCGACGGCGGGCAGCATGCAGCGGTTCATCATGGCCATCTGCTGCTCGTGCTGGAAATCGTCGATGGAGCGCAGGCCTTTGACGATGGCGACGGCGCCGGCGTCGCGCGCGTAGTCCACCAGGAGGCCCTCGAAGGCACTGACCTCGACGTTTTCAAGGTGCGCGACCGCCGCGCGCGCCAGCCTCACGCGGTCGGCCAGCGAGAACAGGGTGCGCTTCCCCGACTCGGCCGCGCACAGGACAACGATGCGGTCAAAGAGCGCCGCGGCGCGCTCGATGATGTCGAGATGACCGCGGGTGAGCGGATCGAAGGTGCCCGGGCAGATTGCCGTGCGCTCGCTCATGTCGTCAGCGGGCCTGGCCCGCCACCTCGAAGAACGACAGCACGCTCTCGCCGAAGTTCCGGGCGCGCGTGGGCTCCGGCAGCCCCGGCAACTCCTGCCGACGGCTGTGCTGAATGATCACCAGCCCGCCCGGCGCCACGCCTTCGCCCGCCACGATAAGCCGCCGCGCCAGCTCCTCGAGCCGGGCGAGGCCGTAGGGCGGGTCGGCGAACACGATCTCGAACGGCCCCCAGCGCCGCGCGGCATAGTCGTAGTGCGCCGACACAGCGCCACGCACGACGACCGCCGCCTCGGCGAGGCCGGTGTGCTCGAGATTCGCCTCGATGGCCGCCA
Organism: uncultured Armatimonadia bacterium; assembly: GCA_964617715.1. Taxonomy (GTDB): domain Bacteria; phylum Armatimonadota; class Zipacnadia; order Zipacnadales; family UBA5352; genus JALGVA01. Next base: position 12,241 of record CAZTZN010000101.1, read on the forward strand.
CCGCGCGTCGGTCGCGCTCGATGAGCACCACCACCCGCGCCCCCCGGCTGGCCGCCTCGATCCCGACGCTGCCGCAGCCGGCGTACAGGTCACAGAAGGCCGCCTGGACGACACGCGGCCCGATGCTGTTGAACAAAGTCTCCCGTATCATATCAGCAGTCGGACGAATCTGCAACCCCCTGGGGCACTGCAGGCGCAGCGAGCGGGCACTGCCGCCGATGACGCGCATGGATGGGGCCTCCACAGACAGTTGTCGGTTGCGGGTTGTGAGCAGCGGCGACGATGGGCGCGATGGGCGGGCCGCACGGCTTCGCGCGCGTCACAGCGTCCACGCGGCGGTCGCGCTTACGCGCTCGAGGAGCCCGCGCAGACCCGCGTGTTCGGCCTGGAGCAGGTGGGGGTCGCGGGCGACGGCGTCGAAGGCGTCCTCGCGCGCCTCGGCCAGCGCCGCGGTGTCGGCGATGATGCCGGCGATGTGCAGGTCCGGCAGCCCGCTCTGGCGCACGCCCGCCAGCTCCCCGGGGCCGCGCCGCCGCAGATCCTCCTCGGCGATCTCGAAGCCGTCGGCGGTGCGCACCAGCACCGCCAGGCGTTCGAGGGCCTCAGGGCTGCGCGTGCCCGACACCAGCAGGCAGTGCGGCCGCCAGCCCGCGCGCGCCACCCGCCCGCGAAGCTGGTGGAGCTGCGCCAGCCCGAAGCGCTCGGCGTTCTCGATGACGATGGTGGTGGCGTTGGGCACGTTGACGCCGACTTCGATCAGGCTGGTGGCGACCAGCACGTCGATGGCGCCGTCGCGGAACTTGCGCATGACTTCCCGGCGCACCCCGGTGTCGAGTCGCCCGTGGACCAGCCCCAGCCGCAGGTCGGCCAGCGGGCCGCCGGCCAGCTCCTCGAAGGTCGCGCCGGCGGCGGCCATCTCCTGCTCGGACTCGTCGATGGCCGGGCAGACCACGTAGGCCTGGCGGCCGTCGCCGACCTGCCCGCGTACGAACTCCCACGCGGCGGCGCGCTCGCTTGCGGGCAGCAGGCGCGTCTGCGGCACCTTGCGCCCGGGCGGCAGCTCGTCGAGCACCGAGACGTCGAAATCGCCCCAGACTGCGAGGGCGAGGGTGCGCGGGATGGGCGTGGCGGACATCACGAAGACGTTGGGCCGGGCGCCCTTGGCCGACAGGCGGGCACGCTGACGCACCCCGAAGCGGTGCTGCTCGTCGATGACCGCGACCGCGAGATCGGCGAAGACCAGCCGTTCGGAGAAGAGCGCGTGAGTGCCCACCGCGCACGGCACGCGGCCTTCGGCCAGGGCATCATAGGCGGCGGCACGCTCGCGGGGGGTCATTCCGCCGGTGAGCAACACCGGATCGATGCCCGCGGGCGCAAGCAGCTCGCGCAGGGTGTCGTGATGCTGCTCGGCCAGCAGCTCGGTGGGCGCCATCATCGCCGCCTGCCGGCCGGAGCGCGCCGCGGCCATCATTGCCAGCGCGGCGATGACGGTCTTGCCTGAGCCGACCTCGCCATGCACCAGCCGGTGCGCGGGCTCGTCGGCGGCCAGGTCGCGCGCCACCTCCGCCATCACGCGTTGTTGAGCGCGGGTCGGGGTGAAGGGCAGCGTGGCCGTGAACTGCGCGACCGCGCCCTCCACGCACAGGGCCGATTCGGGCGACGGCGCGCGCGCCTCGGCGCGCCGCCGGGCCAGCGCCAGTTGCAGCGCCAGCAGCTCGTCGTAGGCGAGTCGATGACGGGCGCGGCGCGCGGCGGGCAGGTCGGCGGGGGCGTGCATCTCGCGCAGCGCCGCACCCAGCTCGGGCAGCCCACGGCGCGCGCGCAGCCGCTCGGGCAGCGGGTCGGCGGGCGGCGGGCAGCGTTCGAGCGCCTGGGCGATCCAGCCACGCAGCATGCGCTGCGACAGGCCTTCGGTCGCCGGGTAGACGGGCACGATGCCCCCGGGCGACGCCGGGCCATCCGGGTCGATCGCCTCACACTCGGTTACTGCGATGGCGACCTTACCGCTCTGCACGCGGGCAGTGCCGACCACCAGCAGCTCGTCGCCGGGGTTGAGCTGCTCGATCACCCACGGGCGGCCGAAGAAGAGCAGCTCGCCCTCGATGCCTCCGGACTCGACCGGCACGATCGCCGCCGCGCCGCGCCTGCGGCCCGAACGCCGTCCGCGCCGAGCGACGCGCACGCGCACCACCGCGCTGTGGCCGTGGTGCAGCTCGGGCAGGGTGAGCACCCGGCGGCGGTCCTCGTAGCGCATGGGCGGGTGCCGCAGCAGGTCACCGATGGTGTGCAGGCCGATCCGCGCGAGCATTTCGGTGCGCGCCGGGCCTACTCCAGCCAGCGCAGTGACCGGGTCATCGAGCGTGAGCGGACCGCGTCCTGCGGCCGGCGGCTTCGACCGACGTGCGGGCTTCGCGGGCGCGATGGCCTCAAGCAGGCGCACGGCGCGCCGGGCGAGGGGCGAGCGGCGCTCGGGCGAGAGCTGCGCATACCCGGCCATGTCGCGGGCGAGGCGTTGCAGGGACTCGCGGGCGCGCTCGGGCAGATCGGCCCTGGCGAGCGTGTCGGCGAGGCGCGCGGTGAGCGCCGTCACGCCGCCCGGGACCGAATCGGTGCAGCCGCCCTGCAACTCCCGGTGCAGGGCGGCGAGGGCGCGGCGGATTGCCTTGACGGCGGCATCGGTCATCACGATGGCGGGTGCGACGAGATGATGCGGTCGGACGGGTGGACGGTGGCGCGGGCGTCCGCGCCCGTTGCGACCACGGGCTGCGGGCGCCCCGGCCTACCGCCCCGGCCCCAGCTCCACGCCGAGATCGTCGGCTTCCCGGGCCTGCCGGGAACACACGCGGTAGGCGTCGAAGATGCTGTAAACCCAGATGGCGAGGTAGGCGATGATGGCGAGCACGATGAGCGCCCAGGTAAGCGCGCCGTAGCCCTCGATCACCTGGCGCGCCCCCTCGGTGTCGAGGCGCGGGTTGCGGGCGCCGGCGATCAGGCTCGCGCCCGAGTACGAGAGCAGCTTGGACAGCAGCCACGCCAGCAGGATCATGGCGGCGCCAAGCATCGCCAGGCCCTTCTCGTACTCGTGGTTGTAGAGCTGGCCGAAGCCGGGGATGGTGGACCAGAACGCGGCGGACACCGGGTTGCGGCGGAAGGCGGTGTACTCGTCGGGGCTGTCAACGGCCTCCTCCATCCGTTCGACGCGGCGCGTGGCCGAGTCGATGCGCAGCACCGCCTGGGCGTACTTCTCCTCGGCATCGGCGTTGCTGGGCTCGATCTCGAGGGCGCGGTGGTAGTGGTCGCGCGCCTCGACGAAGCGTCCGTCGGCCATGGCGACGTCGCCCAGTAGCTCCTCGACGGTGGTGGTGCCGGGGGCGAGGGCGACGGCCTCCTGCGCCAGCTTCGCGGCCTGGTCGGGGCGGCCCAGGCCGATAGCGCGGCGGGCGCGCCGCACCAGATCGCCGAGCTGAAGCTCGCGCTCGAGTTCCTCGATGGAGTCGGCGTCATGGCGCGGCATGGTCGCACCTACCCCTGCTGCTGGGTGCCCGACTGCTCGCGCGCGGGGACCTCCACCCGCGCCGCGTCGCCCCACAGGCCTTCGAGGTTGTAAAAGCCGCGGGCGTCGGGCTCGAAGATATGCAGCACCACGTCGAGGTAATCGAGGATTACCCAGCTTGAGTCGGGGATGCCCTCGATGTGCCGGGGCTCGATCCCCAGCTCGCTCATCTGCTCGTCAACTTCTTCGGCGATAGCGTCCACGTGCAGCCGCGACCGACCGTTGCAGATCACGAAGTAATCGCAGATGGTCGTCAGCCCGCGCATGTCCAGGATAGCCACGTCTTCGGCTCGTCGGTCCTCCGCTGCCTCCGCAATGCGCAGGGCTCTCTCTCTCGGCTCCAGGTCCAATACGCTACGCCTCCCTTGGGTTGAGTTGGTTCGCTACCCGCTCGCGGCCAGCGCGTCGGGGGCGAGATCCGCGCCCACGATGACCGTGATGCGGTCGGGGCTGAAGCTCGATTGCGCGTCGAGTTGCTTGAGCTGGCCGACGCCCAGGACGCGCTGCACGTTGCGGGCCGCGCTCAGGCCGTCGGCCGGGTGGTAGATGATGGTGTGCTGATAGTCGAAGCTGTCGGCGTTGCCGGTGTCGAGCAGGTCGAAGCCCGCGCTCGACAGCGCGGAGCCGGCCGCCGCGGCCAGCCCGGTCTGGCCGCTGCCGTTGAGCACCTCGACGAGGTTGAGCCGGCCGGGCAGCGAGCGCAGGTGCTGCCTGATCTCGGAGAGGACACGGGCGATGTTGGAGTCGGATATCTCGACGAAGTAGATGCCGCCGATCTTGACGTCGCGCAGGTAGGGCTGGATGGTGGCGGAGAGCAGGTTGTTGGGGCGGATTTCGCGCACCACGCGCGCCATGTCCACCGCCTCGCGCCAGGACATGTCGGTTTCGATGGCCTCCAGGACCCTGGGGGCGATTGTGATGAGTTGGGGCAGGCGGGTAATCTTGAGCTTCTGCTCGGTGATCGCCTTGATGAACTGATGCTGACGCTCGGAGCGCTTGAAGTCGCTGTCGCCCT
>CAZTZN010000102.1:0-16701 GCA_964617715.1 uncultured Armatimonadia bacterium
CCTGCAGCAGCACGCCGTTGGCCTCGGCGGCGTCGATCATCTCCTGGCAGCCCTCGACCGTCACGTCGAGCGGCTTTTCGCAGAGGATGTTGACGCCGGCGTTGGCCGCGTCGATAACGATCTCGCGATGGTAGGGGTCGGGCGTGACCACGGTGACCCCGTCGAGTTGCTCGTTGGCCAGCATCTCCTTGTAGTCGGTGTAGGGGGTGAATTCGAACTCCCGCCCGCGCTCCTCGAGCAGGTCTTCGTTGATGTCGGCGGCGGCGACGAGCTGCGCCTCGCCCCAGTAGCCCATCTGGCGGAAGCAGCGCAGATGGTTGATGCCGAAGGTCCCGATGCCGATGACGCCGATACGTGCCTGTGCCACGTCAGATTCCTCCCTGCCTGGGGTACAATCAGTGTCGAACCGGGCGCGTGCCCGGCCGGGGCTCACGGATAGCCTGCTGCGGTGCACTTCGCCACGCGGGCGGGTATCCCTTCCCGCCAACGGTCGGCACATCCGGCGCAAAGGGCGGCCCCAAGCGCGCGCTGTTACCGGTCCCGCACCAGGCGCCGCTCCGGAGACGCCTCACAAAGCCTTCCATGAAGGGGCCGGCCCGGCCCGGGCCCTCATCCCCCCTGCGCCCGCCCTCCGCCTACTCGCCGTTGCACCAGTTGATCAGGCCGAGGGCCAGGCCCTTGGCGCCGTTGAGCAGCTCGGTCATCGAGATCTTCTCGCCGTCGGAATGCGCCTGCTTGATGTCGGCGGCCCCGTAAACCACGGTGGGCAGGCCGGCGAGGCGATTGTAGAGCCGCGCGTCGCAGCTCACGTTCCAGCCGAAGATCTCCGAGCGCGGCTCGTAGTTGAGCACCGCGCCATGCAGCGTGACCGGCAGCGGGTGGTCGCCGGGGATCTCGTACGAATCGTTGTGCAGCTTGGGGAAGGTCAGCTCGAAGTGTTCGCGCAGCCACTCGTCTTCGGTCTGCATGACCGCCTCGTAAAGCTCCTGCTTGACCTGCTCCATGGACTTGTTGGGGAGGAAGCCCACGCCGCCCTCAAGCACGCACTCGCCGGCGACCATGGACGGCCAACCATCGGCGTGGATGATGCCCAGGCAGAGCTGCACCGGCGCCTCGTAGCGTTCGAACAGCGGATAGTTGGCACTCTCGGCGACGATCTTCTGCTCGTAGATGAGCATGAGGCGGATGGCCTCCATCATCTTCTCGATGGCATTCTGGCCCTCGAAGCGCCGCCCCATGTGCATGGGGGTGCCCAGGGTGCGCGCCCGGAACCAGATGGCGCCGCGGTTGGCCGGGAAGACGTTGAGCGACGAGCCCTCGCCGACGACGACGCCGTCGGTCGAGCAGCCCTGGCGAATGAGGGAGAGCGCACCGTTGCCGCCGACCTCTTCCTCGATGACGACCTGCTGCTCGATGTCACCTTTGAGCTGCACGCCCATGTCGAGCAGGGCCGCGATGGCCAGCGTCTGCATGATCACCTGGCCCTTGGCGTCCATGGCGCCGCGGCCGATGACGTATTCGCCGTCGAACTTGGGGTCGAAGGCGTCGGTCCAGTCGGCGCCGGGGACGACGTCGGTGTGCGACTGCACGATCATGCTGCGTCCGCCGCCGGAGCCCTTGAGGGTGGCGACGACGTTGGGGCGACCGTCGTAGGGCATCTCGTTCTCGTTGTGGGAGTACTCGGGATCGTCGAAGATCTCGTTGGGGATCTCCCGATACTCCGCCTCCATGCCGAGGCTGTTGAGGAGGTCAAGCATGTATGCCTGGACCCCGGCCTCGTTGCCCTGGGTGCTCTCGAAGGCGATGGCGTCCATCAGCCACTTGCGGGCCTCTTCGGCGCGCGCATCGACCGCGTCTGATACCTGCTGGGGGGTCACTTCACTCAACTATCTCACTCCGATCCGGGCGTAGCGGCTTCTGAGCTGCAAGTCATGGCGGACGAGTCGTATGCCGACGGCGAACGGCACGCGACGACGGACAGGTCAGGTTCCCCTCCCACGAACGGCGCCGCCGGGCCCCGGGGGCCCGGCCGACGCCACCGACGGATGCCGCGGCCCCGACGACCCGCGGACGGCGGCTGCGCGCGGGACGGCTCAGCCGATGATGCGCGCCCCCTCGGCGGAGAGCGGAAGGGCCCGGGCGACGGCGGTTATCCCGGCGCGTGCGAACGCATTCACCATCGCGTCGCCGACCTCCTCCTCATCGCCGGTGACGAAGGCGGCGACGGTCGGCCCCGAGCCGCTGAGCGCCGCTCCGTGGGCGCCGGCGTCGAGGGCGGCGGCGATGACCTCGTCCATCCCGGGGACGAGGCGGGCGCGGTAGGGCTGGTGCAGGCGGTCGCGCATGGCTTCGCCCAGCCGGGCGAAGTGGCCGGAGACCAGCGCGGCCACGACCAGGCCGGCGCGGCACAGATTGAAGACGGCATCGGCGTGCGGGACGATGTCGGGCAACACCCGGCGCGCCTCATGGGTGGCGACCTCGAAGTCCGGGATCGCCACCACGCACGAAAGGCCCGGAGCGACCTCGAGGCGCTCGACAAACAGCGCGTCTTCGGTCGTGCAGCACACCGTCAGCCCGCCGAGCAGCGCGGGCGCGACATTGTCGGGATGGCCCTCGACGGCGGAGGCGACATCGAGCATCTGCCGCGAGGTCAGGCCCAGGCCGAGCAGTTCATTCGCGCCGACGATGCCGCCCACGATAGCGGCGGAGCTGGAGCCGAGTCCGCGCGCAAGCGGGATGCGGTTGACCTGGCGCAGGGCCAGCGGCGGCGGCTCGTGCCCGACGGCGGCGCAGGCGGCCGTGGCGGCCACCAGCACCAGGTGCGAGGCGTCGCGCGCCAGCGATCCGGCGCCCTCGCCCTCGATCTGCACCGAGAGCGCGTCGGCGCGTGTGAGCGTGACCTCGTTGTGCAGGCCCAGCGCCAGGCCGAGGCAGTCGTAGCCCGGACCGAGGTTGGCGGTGGTAGCCGGGACCTGCACGGTGACGGCGGCGCGATCGCTCATGGGGCATCCTCCCGGCCGAGGTAGACGCGCGGCAGGCGTCGCGTAAGGCGCGCGACGATCTCCTCGACGATGGTCCCGGCCCGCGCGGCCAGCTCCTCGACGGTGATGCGCTCCTCGCCCTGCGCGCCGATGAGCACGGCTTCGTCGCCGATCTGCACGCCGGGCACGTCGGTGACATCGATGGTGATCGCATCCATCGACACCAGTCCGACGATGGGGCAGCGACGTCCGCGGACGAGCACGTCGGCGTTGTTGGAGAGCGTGCGCGGATAGCCGTCGGCGTAACCCAGCGGGAGCACCGCGATGCGACTGTCGCGTTCGGCGCGCCACGAGCAGTTGTAGCCGACCGGCTCCTCGGCTTCGACGGTCTTGACCGTGGCGAGGCGGGCGCGCAGAGACATCGCGGGGAGCAGGCCTTCGGGCATCAGCTCGGGCGCGAAGCCGGGGTTGAGGCCGTAGAGGATGGCCCCCGGCCGGACCACATCGTGGTGGGTCTCGGGCATGCGCACGAGGGCCGCGGAGTTGGCGAGATGAATCATGGGGCGCTCGCCCGCGGTGTCAACACCGAAGAGCGCGAGCATGGCGGTGAAGCGCCGCAACTGCTCGCACGACCACGACAGGTCGGCGTTGCAGGCGTCGGCGAGGTGCGAGAAGACACCTGCGACGCGCACCTCCGGGCAATCTGCCAGGACGCGCGCCAGCTCGTGGGCGGTCGCGCCGCGCGCACCGTGGCGGCCCATGCCGCTGTCGAGCTTCACATGCACTCGGGCGACGCCGCCGAACTCGCGTGCCGCGGCGGCCATCATGCGCGCATGCTCGGGGTCGCTGAGAGTGGCGATGAGGTCGTAGCGCAGGTAGAGATCGGCTTCCTGCGGGTCGGGCGGTCCGAGGACGAGCACCGGCGCGTCGATGCCGGCCTCGCGCAGCTCGACACCCTCATCGGCGATCGCGACGCACAGGAGCGTGGCGCCGGCCTCGATGCAGGCGCGGGCGACTTCGGGGCCGCCGTGGCCGTAGCCGTCGCCCTTGACAATGGCCGCGATCTGCGTCTCTTCGGGGACCATCGCCTGGATGGCGCGGAGGTTGTGACGGATGGCGGACAGGTCAATCTCCAGGAAGGCGGCGCGCACGGGGTCTCCTCCTACGATGAAGCGGCCTGGTCGGCGTGATCTCGCTCCTCCGCCCACTGCAGCAGGCGGAAGACGGAATTGAGGACTGCGAAGCCGAGCACGAACACGCCGCCCGAGGCGAGCACGGCGTGGGAGTACTTCTGCGCGGCGACCAGCGGCGCCCCGATGTGCCATGCGGCGACGACGGTGGCGGCGATGACCGCCGACAGGGCGACGCATGAGCCGCCGGGCGTCGCGTCCAGAGGGACGCCACCGGTGGTGTCCACGGGCGGCATGCCCAGCCGTGGGGGCTCGATCTCCGCCTCCGGGCCGCGGGCGACCCACGCATAGAGCTGGTTGAGCAGCTCACGAGTGGCCCGGCGGGCGCCACGCAGGTCGGTGGCCTCGCGCGAGACCAGCGTGAAGGCGCGGTTGGCCTCGCGCGGGGCGTGCCAGCGAATCAGGATGCGGCCCAGCCCCGCCGCGGGCTGCACCGGCTCGATCAGGTCGATGCGGTTGCGCGGCAGGTGCCACGAGAACTCGTCTCCGAGGTACACCAACGCGTCGCCCCAGGCCAGGAGGAAGCCGATGTCGCGGTCGGTGTCGCCGTCCCAGACGAGCGGCTCGGCGCCGGGCGAGAAGCCGACGAAGACGGGCCGCAATGAATCGGGGAAGGTCTGCCCATCGGCGGCGATGCGCTGCAGCAGTTGGCGCCGCAGCGCCTGATTGCCCGCCAGTGCCAGACGGTTGTGCGCCAGCCAGGTGCCCAGCGGGGCGAGCACGAGGGCCACGGTGGCCACTATGACCGGGCCGGGCCCGGTGCCCGTCGGCCAGAGCAGGTGCAAGAGCAGGAGGCCGACCGCGAAGGGCAACGCCGCAACGCCGTAGGTGCCCACCGTCAGCAGCACATTATACCGGCGCCTGACGCGGGCGCCGAAGATGCGTCGACTCTCTTCCATGTCCGGTCTTTCGATAGCGGCTGCCGCGCGTTCGGTCAGCGGCGCTGCAGCGTGAAGTCAGTCCGGGTGTTCGCGCCGGCCGTCACGGCGACATCGAGGAAACCGGGGCGATAGTAATACGCGAAGCAACTGATGCGTGAGGTCCCGGTGGGCAGGGCCAGCGACCAGGAGCCGCCCGCGTCGGAAAGCGTTGACAGGATCTGCCACCGCAACCACGGCGATGAGCGCAGGCTCGCTCCGGCTTCGGCGGCGATACGATCGACGACCTCCTGCGGCACGTCCGGCGCAAAGCCGGCGGGCAGGTGGGCGCGCACCGCGGCTGCGGGGAGCGATTGTGTGCCGCCGCCTACCTCACCGTCCACGACGCCGCTTGCGGAGCCGGCAGCGATGTGGTCGGCGACCAGCGCCAGGTCCTGATCGCGCGCCACCTGGCCGGCGCTGAGGCCGGTGACCAGCCGGACATCGGTGTCGTAGCCGGCGACTGCGCAGGTCACAAGGTAGTCGCCGGGAGCGACCGCGTCAAGCCGGAAGCTACCGTTGCCATCGGTGAAGGTGACGAAGTGCGTCCCGTTGGGCGGCACATCGACCACCGGGGAGCCCGGCGTCAACAGCGCCGCGCCTCCGGGGATGGCGTAGACGGGCACACGCACGGCCGCGCGCGCAGGTCCTCCGGCGTCCTGCACCGTCACCCGGCCGAAGATGCGTCCGCCCTGTTGGGACTGCAGAGCGCCGAGCTGCAGGCTCGAGTCGGGATCGACGGTCACGAGCGTGACGGCGCCGTCCTGCCGGTTGGGCGCGATGATCTGCAGCAGATGCCGGCCCTCGGGCAGCCCCTGCAGATGCAGGTCCCCGTCGCCGTCGGGATGCACGGGTAGAAGCTGGCCATCGAGGTAGACGTCGAGTTCGTCAGGGTCGTTGCCGCCGACGAGGTCGGTGACCTGGGTCACCACATTGCCCACCGCGATCAGGCTCAGCAGCGCGAGCAGCCCGCCGCCCGCACACCCGCCGAGGATGATGGCGATGGCCGGCACCGCCAGCAACTTGAGCGCTCTGCGAATCATGCTGCGCACCTCGAATCCGAAGTGTATGAACGAGAGCAAGGCCGTTGACGCATTTCGCCGCGGGAACCCCGGGGTCCTGCCCCGGGTCAGCTCGCCACGGGGGTGACGGTGAGGCGTCCGCCGGTCACGGTGAGCCAGAAGTCGAGGCGCCCGCGATGGTCGGCGGTGACGATCATGGTCTGCGGCTGCTCCCGTCCCTCCTCGAGGGTCACGGTGTGCTGCGAGCCCGGCTCGACCGGGTAGATGCCCGAGTCGATGCCGAAGCGCACGCGGGTGGGCGCGCCACCATGGAAGCCGATGGGCCCGTCGCGGCCGGCGCGGCCCCACTGCGCACCGGTGCCGCCCACCTCGAGCGCGATCAGCCCGGGGCCGTAGACCGCGGCGCGCGCGTGTGCCTGCCTCGTCTCCGGGCGGACGCGCACCGGGATGGCCTCACAGTGCGCCATCCCTCCGGGGGTCAGGTCGATCTCCAGCAGCACGGTGCCGCTGCGCCGACCGTCGGCGGCGCGGGAGGTGGCCGAGAAGGTGCAGGTGGCGCTCAGGTAGACGCGATGGTCGGCGACGGCCGCCAGCACCCGGGCGCTCGATGCGGGCCCGCGGCTGAGCAGGTCCACGGCATCATCCGCCCCCGACAGGCCGACGCCGGCGTCGATGAGCGACGGCGAGACCAGGCGATAGCGCGCGCGCCGGGCCATCAGGTCGCCATGAACCGCCGCGTGCAGCGCATCCTCAGGCGGCCAGTAGCTCCAGCACGGGAAGGGCGCGAACACCGCCAGCCCCTGGCCGACCGGCGCCACACTCAGGCCGAGGAAGTACGGGCGCTGCCGATCGTCGAAGCGCACGCCCTGGGTCGCGAGCGGGATGGCGCCGGTGCGCAGGCGCACGAACCAGCTCGGGCCCTGGAAGGCGTAGCCCTTCATCTCGGTCGCGGCGCCCTGGAAGCTGTACCGGCTCACATGCCCCATCGAGAAGGTCTGTGCCTGGCCGGGCACAAAGGTCCCCTTCGCCTCGGTGCCGACGCGGACCGAAGGCAGCGCCGGATGGACCTCGCCGACCCGGAACGAGCCGAAGCGGTCGGCGGGATCGCGCGCGCCGGAGATGCCGAAGAGCGCCGCGAGTGGCCCGGCCGAGGGGTCCCACGAGCGCGTCTGCACCATGCCCGCGCCCAGGTCCGCGAAGAGCGCGCCTCCGCGCTCGACCCAGTCGCTGAGCGCGGCAACGATCGCGGGCGGCAGGTCCAGGCACGCGGGAGCGAGGATCGCGCCGTAGCGGTCCAGGTCGGCGCCGACCACGTCCTCGGGGCACAGGTAGTCAAGGCCCCCGAGCACCGTGCCCAACCGGTAGCCGAAGGCCAGCGCGGCGAGGTCGTTGACCGGGTAGTCGGTCATGTAGCCGTAGGCGGGCGTCCCCGCGAACTGATGCCCGCCGGCATAGGGCTCGTAGATCACCGCGACGGGCGGCGACGGCGGCCGCGCGCTGAACGGCGCCTGGCCGAGCGCAGCCGAGAGCTGATAGACGGTGTTGTTGAACACCGCCGGCTGCGTGGACATGCGCTCGAAGTCCTCGAGACAGACGCCCACGGCGCCGCGCAGGCCGGCCTCCATCACCCAGCGGGTGAGCGCCAGCGCGGTGTACGCCTCGCTCGGTGGCAGGGGGACGCGCAGCCACGGGATGACCTCGAAGCGCCCACCGCGGCGGGCCATCTGCACCGCGTGCACGTTGTGCGTGAGCAGGTCGGGCTCGACGATGTCGGGCGGCAGGTGCACCTGCACGATGTCGTAGCCGCGCGGGATGGCGGTGAGGCTGCGGTAGAGCGAGATGCGTCCGGTCAGCAGCGGCGTGTCGGGGTCGGCGCGGCGCACGCGGTCGGCCCACAGAGCCATCACGTCGTGGAAGGCCGCGCGCTCGAACTCGGCGATGTCCACCGAGGGGCGACCGATGCCATAGAACTGATCATCATCGAGTTCGCGCGCGCGGGGGCGAGTCACCGCGTCGATGCGCCCGTATTGCGTGCCCCAGGCCGCATCGAGCGCCGCCATCGAGCCGTAGCGTTCCAGCAGGAAGGCGCGGAAGTCCTGCTCGGTCGTGCTGATGTCGCGCTCGAGGTAGTGATCGGTGGCCCAGCCGACGATGCCCGGCGTACCCTTCAGCCCGCCGACCACCGCCTGGATCCACTCGCTCGCCGCCGCCACGTAGGCCGCGTCGCGGGCCGATACGCGGAACTCACCGCCAAGCTTGGTGCGCAGGCCGACGATGACCTGCAGCCCCTGACCGGTGGCCTCGGCAATCAGCGCGCGAATCCCGTCGAGATGCAGCGGCGCGTCCTCGGGGAGGTCGTAGTAGAGGGTGTTGCAGCCGATCGCGCGGGCGGTCTCCGCCGCGCCCGGGCCCTGCAGACCGTAGACGAAGACGAACGGACCGGGGCGGTCTGCGGCCCGCGCGGGGCCACTAAGAGCAGCCGGGCCCATGGCGGCGGCCACGACCCACGTGATGATCGGGAGCAACCTGATGGCGCGGCGGCGCGACCTCACAGCCGCACCTCCCGGCCGGGCGAGATCGCCGAGGCGTCGCGCGGGGTCATGTCAGCCACTCATCCGCGCTGTCGAGGGCGTCGGCCGCCGCCGCCTGCTCCGCAGCGCGCTTGGAGCGCCCCTCGCCGCGGCCGATGACCCGGCCGCGCAGCACCGCCTCGACGGTGAACCAGCGGTCGTGGGGGGGGCCGTCGGTGCACACCACCACGTAGCTGGGGGGCGGCTCACCCCGCGCCTGGAGCACCTCCTGCAGCGCCGACTTGTCGTCGCTGAGCGTGTCGCGGTTGATCACGTCCTGGAGCAGGTGGTCGAACTGTGCGAGGACGAAGTCCCGGGCGCCCTGATAGCCGCGCACGATGAAGATGGCGCCCACCAGTGCCTCCACCAGGTCGGCAAGCAGCGAGGCTTTGCGCCGACCTCCGCTGTTCTCCTCACCGTGCCCCAGCAGGAGGAAGTCCCCCAGGTGCAGCTCATGCGCCACCGCAGCCAGCGCCGATTTGCGAACGAGGGCGGCCTTGAGACGGGTCAGGTCGCCCTCGGTCAGCTCCGGATAGGTTTCGTAGAGGTAGTCCGCGAAGACCAGGTCCAGCACCGCATCGCCCAGGTACTCGAGCCGCTGATTGCTGGCGACCTCGGCCAGGCCGTGCTCCCGGGTGTACGAAGTATGCCGGAAGGCGAGTTCGACGAGATCGCCGGGCAGGTCGTGCAGATCGAGCCGCTGGATAAGTTTGCGCAGACGATCGGGCACCTGGTGTCACCGGCCGCACCGGCTCCCCGCAACCGACCGGCGGGTGAGTTCACTCCTCGAAACGGCGGATGATGAGCGAGATGTTGTGCCCCCCGAAGCCGAAGGAGTTGGACATGGCCACCCTCACGTCGGCCTCGCGCGGCTCCCCCCGCACGATGTCGAGTCCCTCGGGCTCGGGGTCGTTGCAGTTGAGGGTGTGCGGAATGACGCCCTCGTACATCGCCTTGATGCACAGGGCCAGCTCGGTGGGCCCGGTGGCCCCGAGCATGTGCCCATGCACGGGCTTGGTCGATGAGATCGGGACGCGGCCGGCGTACTCGCCGAAGGACTGCTTGATGGCGCACGCTTCACCGGCGTCGCCGGCGCGTGTGCCCGGGGCGTGGGCGTTCATGTAGTCGATATCCGCGGGCGACAGCCCGGCGTCGGCAAGCGCCGTGTCCATCGCCAGAGCGGCGCCGGCGCCGTCCGGACAGGGCTCGGTGATGTGATGGGCGTCGCCGCTCATGCCGATGCCGATGATCTCGGCCAGGATGGGCGCCCCGCGCCCCCGCGCGTACTCCAGGTCCTCCACAATCATGCCGGTGGCGCCGTCGCCCATGACGAAGCCGTCACGGGTCTTGTCGAACGGGCGGCAGGCGGTGGCCGGGTCATCGTTGCGTTCCGAGAGAGCCCCCGCGGAGCAGAACCCCGCCAGTGCGCTCTGACTGATCCCGGCCTCCGCGCCACCGGTGATAACGGCCTTCGCGCGGCCGGACTTGATCAGGTCCACGCTGACGGCGATGGCGTGCGCGCCGGAGGCACAGGCGGTAACCACCGCTGAGTTGGGCCCCATCGCACCGGAATGGATCGACATCAGCCCCGACGCCATGTCGATGATCATCATCGGCACCAGGAAGGGTGATACCCGACCGGGCCCACGGGTGAGCAGCCGTTCGAACTGCTCCTCCCAGGTGGTCATGCCACCGATGCCCGAGCCGATCACGACGCCCACGTCGCGCGAGTTGCTGTCATCGATGACCAGCCCGGAGTCCTCGAGTGCCACGTCGGCCGCCCAGACACCGTACTTGGCGAAGGGATCGGCGCGCTTCATCAGCTTGTCGTCGATTCGGTCACTGGGGTCGAAGTCGATCCCGACCTCCGCGCCGATGCGCGTCTTGTACTGCGACGTGTCGAAGCCCTGAATGTGCCCGATGCCGGTACGACCCGCCAGGCACGCCTCCCACAGCGTGTCGAGGCCGCAACCAACGGCCGAGATGGTCCCCATTCCGGTGATGACAACGCGTCTGCTCATAAGCTTAGGCCCTCACTACCACGACGGATATTGACCTGCGGCCGCCCACCATGGCGTGCGCGGCCGCCGGTCATTCCGCAGTCTCACCACTCACGGTGCGGGTCGGCTTACTTGGACTTCTCCTCGAGATAGCGCACGGCGTCGCCTACGGTCTGAATCTGCTGCGCGTCATCCTCGGGGATGTCAACGTCGAACTCGTCCTCGAGCGCCATGACCAGCTCGACGACATCAAGCGAGTCGGCCTTGAGGTCGCCCTCGAAGGTCGCCGACTCAGTGACCCAGCTCTCCGGGACCGAAAGCTCGCGAACTATGACTTCCTTGACCTGCTCGAACAGCGCCATGATCGTCTCATCTCCGTTTCTGCTTATTGCACGGGCCGGGCGGCGGGCGCCTCGGCCGGACGTACCGGGTCGGCGCTTCGCGCCGTGCTACATGATGAGGCCGCCGTCGATGTTGAGCACCTGGCCGGTAATGTACGTGGCCCCCGGCCCGGCCAGGAACAGCACGGCCTGCGCGACGTCCTCGGGGGTTCCCGGGCGACGCAGCGGGATGCGCTCCAGCCACGCCGCGCGCGCCTCCTCGGGAAGCTCCCCGGTCATTTTCGTCTCGATGAATCCGGGGGCGAGGGCGTTGCAGGTGATGCCGCGCCCCGCCAGCTCCTGGGCGGTGGTCTTGGTCAGGGCGATCAGGCCGCCCTTGGAGGCGGAGTAGTTCGCCTGGCCGACATTGCCGCCCACACCGGAGACCGAGGCCATGTTGATGATGCGCCCGCTGCGCGCCTTCATCATCGGCCGCGCCACCGCCCTGGTGCACAGGAAGGCGCCCTTGAGGTTGACGTCCAGCACCAGGTCCCACGCCTGCTCGTCCATGCGCACCAGCAGCCCGTCACGGGTGATGCCGGCGTTGTTGACGAGGATGTCAATGCGTCCGAAGCGCTCCATGACCTCGTCCACCATCGCCTGGACCTGTTCGGCGTCGGTGATGTTGGCGGTGCTGATCATCGTCTCCACGCCGTGCGCGGTGGCCACCTCGTCGGCGACCTCCCGGGCGGCGTCCTCGACCACGTCGTTGATGACCACGCGGGCGCCGGCGGAGGCAAGCGCGTGGGCGATGGCGGCGCCGATGCCGCCACCGGCTCCGGTGATGAGCGCGACGTGCTCCTCAAGCTGCAAGGCGAACCCTCCCTGCGGCGCCCCCGCCATCAGGCGAGTTGCGCGATAACGGCCTCGATGTCCTCAACGGTGTCGGCGCCCAGCACCCTGATCTCGCGGTCGATCCGGCCGATGAGCTTGGCCAGCACGGTTCCGGGGCCGACCTCGACGATGGTGTCAACCCCCTCCTGCGCGAGCCGACGGACGCTGTGCTCCCACAGGACGCCGCCGGTCATCTGTCGGCCGAGCGCGTCGCGGATGGCGTCGGGCTCGGTGCGCGGCTGTGCGTCCACGTTTGAGATGACCGGCACCGTCGCCGGCGCCAGCTCGGTGTGCTCCAGCCGCTCGATGAGCGGGGTGGCGGCAGGCGCCATCAGGGGTGAGTGGAAGGCGCCGCTGACATCCAGCGCGATGACGCGCCTGGCGCCCGCCTCCGAGCACAGTTCCCCGGCCCGCGCGACGGCCGCGACCTCGCCCGAGATCACGACCTGCCCCGGCGAATTGTAGTTCGCGACCACGACCACGCCATCCTCCTGCGCGGTCCTGACGGCGTCGGCTACGGCGTCATCATCGAGGCCGAGCACCGCGGCCATGGCACCGGGGGCCTGATCGCCCGCGCGCGCCATCAGTTCGGCGCGGAAGCGTACCAGGCGCAGCACGTCCTCGCCCTCCAGGCAGCCCGCACAGGCCACGGCCGAGTACTCCCCCAGGCTGTGGCCGGCGACGAAGTCGGGCGCGATGCCCGCCGCGCGCAGTGCCGCCAGCGCCGCCAGCGAGTGGGTCACGATGGCCGGCTGCTGGTTCTCGGTGCGGGTCAGGGCGTCCTCGGGCCCCTCGAACATGATCGACAGCAGGTCGGCGCCCAGCGTGGTTGCCGCCGCCTCGAAGACGAGGCCGGCGGGGCCGCCCGCGTCGTAGAGATCGCGGCCCATGCCGACGTAGTGAGAGTTCTGGCCCGGGAAGACGAAGGCAATCACGGTCAGTCGCCCCGCCGCTCTTTGAAGGCCGCGATCATGGCCGGGATGACCTCGAACAGGTCTCCTACGATGCCGTAGTGCGCCACCTTGAAGATGGGCGCATCCGGGTCCCTGTTGATGGCGACGATGCAGTCGGACGAGGACATGCCCGCCAGGTGCTGCACCGCGCCCGAGATGCCGCAGGCGACGTAGAGCTTGGGGTGGACCGTCTTGCCTGTCTGCCCCACCTGGTGGGTGGCCGGGATCCAGCCGGCGTCCACGGTCGCGCGTGAAGCCCCGACCGCCGCGCCCAGGGTCTCGGCCAGCTCGCGGATGAGCGCGAAGTTCTCGGGCGCGCCCAGCCCGCGCCCACCCGAGACAATGATGTCGGCTTCGGTCAGATTGACGTCGCTGCCGCTCTCGTCCTTGATGATCTCGACGATCCTGGTCGCGATGGCTTTCTCGTCGATGTCCACCGGGACTTCGATGACCTCCGCCTCACGGCCCTCATCGAAGGGGAGCGGGGCCATGACCTTGGGCCGCACCGTGGCCATCTGCGGCCGGGTGAACTCGCACAGGATGGTGGCCATGACGTTGCCGCCGAAGGCGGGTCGGGTCTGCTCGAGCAGCCGGGTCTCGGGGTTGATGGTCAGCTCGGTGCAGTCGGCGGTCAGCCCGGCCTTGATGCGCGCGGCCACGCGTGAGGCCAGGTCGCGGCCCATGGGGGTGGCGCCGATGAGCACGATCTCGGGCTTGTGCTTGTTGATCAACCCGGTCAGAACGTTGGTGTAGGGCTGGGTGCGGTAGCGTTCCAGGGCGGGGTGATCGATCACAAAGACACGGTCGGCGCCGAAGCCGGCGGCGGTCTGCGCCAGCTCGCCGATATTGTGGCCGATCAGCACCACGCTCACGTCGGTCCCCAGGTCGGCGGCGAGCTTGCGGCCCTCGCCGAGCAGCTCGGTGGTGACCCCGTGCAGCTTGCCCTCGGATGTGATCTCGCCCACGATCCACAGGCCGCTGTACTCGGAGGTATCTACCTCGCCCTTGCCCGCCATCTCCAGCACGATGGCGCCGGTGGGGCAGGCGTAGGCGCAGGCGCCGCAACTGGTGCAGTTCTCGTTGAACTTGGCGATGTCATCGACCATGTCGATGGCACCGTAGGGGCACGCCGGGATGCAGGCCCTGCAGCCGACGCACTTGGGCTCGTCGATGTAAATCGCCATCTTCTCGCTCCCGAACGGTCCGGCGGGCGGACCCTAGATGATCTTCTGGCCGATGAGGCGGTCGATGACCGCGGCGGCGCACTCGGCCGGCTCGCCCTCGAACTTCTCACCCTCAATCTCGCGGCTGGGGGCGAAGGTGCGCACCACGCGGGTGGGAGAGCCGTCGAGGCCACACAGACCGGCCTCGATGTCCATGCACGTGGAGTCCCACATGGTGACCTGCTTCTTCTTGGCGGCGAGCTTGGCCTTGATCCCCGGGCGGCGCGGCTCGTTGATCTGCTTGACCACCGAGACCAGCGCGGGCATGCGCACCTCGACCACTTCGAACTCGTTCTCGAGCATGCGCCGGCCGCGCAGCTTGCGGCCGTCCACCTCGAGGCCGATGGCGAAGGTGATCTGGGGGATGCCGAGCTGCTCGGCGATGCCCGGCGGCACCTGGGCGGTGTCGCCGTCGAAGGCCTGCTTGCCGCAGAAGATCAGGTCGTACTCGCCAATCGCCCGGATGGCGGTGGAGAGCACGTAGGAGGTCGCCAGGGTGTCGCTCGCGGCGAAGCAGCGGTCGGAGACCAGGATGGCCTCATCGGCGCCCATGGCCAGCGCCTCGCGCAGCGCCGTCTCGGCCTGGGGCGGGCCCATGCTGATGACCGTGACCTTGCCGCCGTGCTGCTCGCGCAGGCGCAGGGCTTCCTCGATGGCGTTCTCGTCGAACGGATTGATGATCGACGGCACGCCCTCGCGCACGATGGTGTTGGTCTCGGGGTCGATACGGACCTCCGAGGTGTCCGGGACCTGCTTGATACAGACGATGATGTTCATCAGTCAGCTCCGGTGCGTGGTCGCCTGCGGCGCCTAGATGCGGTAGTCGCGCAGCAGGCGATTGGAGATGATGCCGCGCTGGATCTCCGAGGTGCCCTCGACGATCTCGAAGAGCTTGGCGTCGCGCATGTAGCGCTCGACCGGGAAGTCACGGGTGTAGCCCACGCCGCCGTGGATCTGGACGGCCTGCGAAGTGACGCGGTTCACGGCCTCGGAGGAGTAGAGCTTGGCCATCGAGGCGATCATCTCGAAGGGCTCGCCCTGGTCCTTGAGCCAGGCGGCCTTCTGATAGAGCAGGCGCGAGGCCTCGACGTCGGTGGCCATATCGGCGAGCATGAACTGGATGGCCTGGAACTCGGCGATCTTCCGCCCGAACTGCTCGCGTTGCTGGGCGTAGACGATGGCGGCGTCGAACGCCGCCTGCGCCAGCCCCACCGCCCCGACCGCCATGCCGATGCGTCCCACGCCCAGGGTGTCCATGGCTACGCGGAAGCCGCGGCCGGGCTTGTAGAGCACGTTCTCGACCGGGACCTCGCAGTCCTGGAAGATCAGCTCACGGTTGGGCAGGGCGTCCCAGCCCATCTTCTTCTCGTCCTTGCCGAACTCGAAGCCGGGGAAGCCTTTCTCGACGATGAAGGCGGTCAGGCCGCGCGTGCCCTTGGCGGGGTCGAGGTTGGCGATGATCACGTAGGTCTGCGCCACCCCGCCGTTGGAGATGAAGATCTTGGTGCCGTTGAGGATGTACTTGTCGCCGCGCAGCTCGGCCCTGGTGGCCACGGAGCCCGCGTCCGAGCCGGCATTGGGCTCGGTGAGGCCGAAGGCGCCGATGTGTTCGCCCGTGGTCAGCGGGGCGAGGTACTTCTCCTTCTGCTCGTCGGTGCCGAAGGCCATGATGGGGTACTGGCCCAGGATGTGGGCGCCGAACACAGAACCGGTGGTCTGGCAGTAGTAGCTGAGCAGCTCGCCCACCGTGCCCCACATGAGGAAGCCCATGCCCAGGCCGCCCCAGCGCTCCTCCACGGGGATGCCGAACAGGTCCATCTCACGGCACTTCTCGATGGCCTCGTAGGGGAACTCACCCTTCTCGGCGACCTCGGAGGCGTAGGGCGCGAGTTCCTCCTCCCCCAGCTCGCGCACGGCGTCGATGATCATCTGCTCGTCTTCGGTAAACCGGAAATCCAAGGGATGTCCCTCCCAGCTCTGGATAACGATGTGGCCGACTTACGAACTCCAGCGGATGACCGCGCCGCCCAGGCTGAAGCCCGCGCCGAAGCTCACCATCAGGATATTGTGGCCCGGCTGCAGCCGGCCGTCCCGATAGATCTCGTCGAGCGCGATGGCCATGGATGCCGCGGAGGTGTTGCCGAACTTGTCAATGTTGATGACCAGTCGGTCATCGGGGATGTGCAGACGCCGGGCGGCCGCCTCGATGATGCGCAGATTGGCCTGGTGCATGATAAGCCAGTCGATGTCGGCGTAGGTCAGTCCCGCCTTGGCGACGACCTTATCGGCCACCTCGGGGATGCCGCGGACCGCGAGCTTGAACAGCTCCGGGCCCTCCATGCGCAGGCAGTGGTCGTGGGCTTCGAGCGCCTCCTGGTCGATCGGCCGTCGGGATCCCCCCGCCGGCACGCGCAGCAGGTGACCATGCTCGCCGTAGGTCCGCATCTCGAAGGCCAGCAGCCCCGTCGCGGATGGATCGCCCTCACCCGCCGATACCACCACGGCGCCGGCGCCGTCGCCGAAGAGCACGCAGGTGCTGCGGTCGGTCCAGTCGGTGATGGAGGTGAGTTTGTCCGAGCTGACCACCAGCACGTGGTCGCACTCGCCCGTGGCGACGAACTGGCGGGCGGT
>CAZTZN010000103.1:0-16665 GCA_964617715.1 uncultured Armatimonadia bacterium
GCGGGCCGAACTGCGCCGTGATGCGCTCGCGCGATTCCTGGTCGTAGACGATCAGCCCCGTGCGCCGCATCGCCTCCGCGGGGGTGAAGGTGATGCGGTGGCGGTCGCACTCGAAGACGCACAGGCCGTCCGTGGGGGCCTCGATCTCGACGATCAGGCGCGCCTGCGAGTCGCCCTCGGCGGCGCCGCCGCGCGGGCTGGTGGTGAGGTCGAACTCCACCTCGTCATCGGCGACCTGCCGCCACGAGTTGCCGTGGCGGGTGAAGGCGCCCTCGACGGAGATGACGCGTCCCTCGCGCAGGCGCAGCCGGCCATGCCAGCGCTTCTCCTCGACCGCGAAGCCGTACTGGCGGGTCGGCCCCCAGCCGAACTCGAACGGGATCTTGCAGCGCACCATGCTCTCATCCGGCGGCTCCCAGGTGCCGGCGTGGCAGTGGGTATGCACTACGCGTCCGTTGCGGATAACCTCGATGCGGTCGAGCGCCTCGGTACACTCGACGGTGGCGCGCAGGGTGACCGGCCCGCCCGGGCGCTCGATGACCGAGCCCATGGGCGCGTCCTCGATGGCGTAGTCCAGCTTGATGCGGTCGCCGGTGACGCCGTAGACGCGTCGGCTCAGGAACGCGTCCCACAGGCTCTCGCGCGTCAGGTCCTCGGCGATGGCGGCCATCAGGCCGATGCCCCAGCGTCCGGCGAAGCCGCCGCCATTGTCGCCGGAGGCGATGATACCGATGCGCAGGCCCTGGTTCAGCGCCGACTGGATGGTGTTCATGGACACCCGCGGGGCCATGGAGCCGTTGCGGTACATGGTCAGCGGCGCGCCGCAGCCCTCTGAGGAGCCGTGCACCGAGTAGATCTCGGCGAACGGTGAGACCTGCTCGTCGAAATGCGCCCAGTCCTTGCCGCGGTTGGCGAAGACGTAGGCAGTGTGATGGGGGATGGCGATGCCGCCGCGCGCGCGCAGGTGGGCGCAGAGGTCGTCAATGTGCAGCGACAGGTCGAGCGGCGGGTCGTCGAAGGGGTGGAAGACGTTGTGGTCGCCCCAGCGGGTGCGGTCTCCTGACCACTCGTAGCCGGCGAAGGTCACGAAGCGGCCGGGCTCGTGATACTCGCGTACCAGCCGACAGATCATCGCCCAGTCGGCGGCGTAGTAGTCCTTCCAGCCGACGGTCTCGGAGCGGAAGCCCTGCTCGTTGCGTGTGAAATGCGCGGGGTAGTAGACGATGGGGAAGAAGTCGAGGTACTCCCGCGCGCCCTCGAAGGCCCGGCGCACGAATGCCTCGCAGTCAGCGGCGTCCGCGGGCGGCTCGGCGACGGCATCCACGCCGTGCGCCTGCAGACGCATGTGCGCGAGGTTGAACTGCGTGTGCATGTCGCCCCAGTAGATGTTCATGGGCGGTCTCCTTCGCAGACAGCCACGAGCTGCGGGGTACGGGCTGCGAGCCACGGCAACAGCGGATGGTTTCGCAGCGGGGCGGGCAATCCCTCCGACCGGTGGCGTCGGTGTGCGGAGGAGTGTCCCGACGAGGCGCGAAATCCCGCCATGCATTGCGCACGCCGGAGAGCACGGGAGTCTGACCATGCGCAGAACGACCATGGCGATGCTGGCCTTCGCGGGCCTGATGGGGGCGACGGGGGCGTGGGGGCTGGGCGAGGGCCCGCAGGTGGTGGGTGAGAACCTGGTGGTCAACGGCGGCTTCGAAGAGGGCGGCGAGGGCTGGAGTTCGGCGCTCGAGGTGGTCGATGAGGGCGCGTTTGACGGCGAGCGCTGCGGCGTGATCGACAACACCGCCGATGGTGAAGCCAGGGGGATCGTGCAGGGCTTCATCCCCCTCAAGCCCTTCACCTATTACCGCTTCTCGATGGCCGCGCGGCGTGAGACCGGCCAGGGCTACGTCTACGTGCACTGCAATTGGTACGCCGCGCCCGGCGAGCGGCTGATGAGTTCGCCGCAGTGGTCGGCCGGGCGCGCCATGCCGGTCACGCTGCGCACCGGTGAGGGCCACGGCGACTGGCGCGAGTACTCCGGCGTCTTCCGCTCGAATCGAGCCGACCTGGGCGGCGTGCAGCTCGTGATCTTCATCCGCGACGGCGCCGACCGCGTCTACCTCGATGACGTGACGATCGAGGAGATCCGCTACCCGGACGCACCGGAATGGGAGCTGCCCGACGCGGTAGTCTACGAGGGCCATCCGAGCCGCTTCGGCATGGCGGTCGAGGACGCCGCGCAGGACGGCCAGACCTTCACGGTCACCACCACCGGCGCGCGCTACGTCCTCGATGCGGCGGCCGGGAGCATGTCCTGCCGCCAGCGGATCGGCGTCGACCGCGAGGTGGCGGTCGCCGACTTCGGTGGCCCGCTGGGCGAGCTGGCCATGGTCCACCGCGATGACGAAGTCTGCGTCCTGCAGGGCGAGGACCTGGCCATCGGCTTCCAGGGCGATTCGCTGGTGACCATCGCCACCAATCGGGACCTGCAGGTCGGTGTCACGTCACAGATCGGCGCGGAGTGGTTCCGGGCGCAGGAGCCCTACCTGCTGGCCATCGACCAGGAGGGCGGGTTCTGCGTGATGCCCTGGGCGCGGCTGGAGCTGAGTTCAGCCGGAACCATAATGTCACCACCTGAAGCCGACACCACGGCGCCTGGCTGGAGTGCGAGTTGGCAGGTCGGCGCGCGCGAGATGTTCGCGCTGGCCGTCTTCCCCGGCCGCGAGTTCGACTGGGCGGAGTCGTTCGAGAAGCGCATCGTGTGCACGACAGTGCGTCCTGAACCTCGCTACCAACTGGAGGACGAGGCGCTGCGCGAATACGCGAAGCACGCGACCGTGCTCATGCTGTTCGCCGGCGTCTACGACCACGCGCCGCAGGGGTTCGAGCACGCGCCCTACAACATCGCGGACCCCGAGAAGCTCCGCACCACGATCGACCTCGCGCACGAGTTGGGCATGGAGGTCATCGTCTACCGTCACCCGACCAGCTACGACTGGGTGAACCTGTCGCTGGATTACTTCCTTGAGGACCTGCGGGTGACCCGTGGGCGCTACGGCTTCGACGGCTGGTACTTCGACGGCTACCCGCGGCTCGAGGACTGGATGGGCGGCTATCGGGCGATGCGCATCGTGCGCGACCGCGTGGGCGATGGCACGATCTACGTGCACTGCACACTCAACCCGCCGGTGCGCATGACCGAGCTGTACTGCCCGTTCATTGACAGCTACGCGACCTTCCTGCTGCGCGGAGAGGCGCAGTTCATCGACGGACCGACCGACCCCTACCTGCGTTACGTTATCAGCACCCAGCACATCTCCAACACCATCGCGACCCTCAAGGGCAACGAGATGCGCGCGGCGGCGGGCTCGGAGGAGAAGGCGTCGCTGCGCCTGCAGCTCGAGACCATGCTCTCCCTCAACGGCCGTTGCCGCTGGGCGTACCCGGGCTGGCCGCTGCGCGAGAGCGACCTCGACGACTACATCGGCTACTACTTCGCCGAACTCGACCGCATGGAGCAGCAGTGGCGTGAGACCGGCGAGCCAATCGCGATGACGTGGCCGCCGGGGAGGGAGTGACGTTGGTCATGCCTGGCCTCACCCCCCGTCCCCCTCTCCGTTCCGGAGAGGGGGGGCCCAGCTCCGACGTCAGCCGTGCCAGTAGGAGGGCGCCCGAGCGACCACACCTGCTCCCCCTCCGGAACGGAGGGGGAAGGGGCCGCACAAGCGGCCTCAGGGGGAGGCCCTCACCCGGCTGCGTGCAGTCCTGGACGTCCTTAACCGCACTCTTGCTGGTGATCGCTGCGATCGTGGTCTCGCCCTGCTTCGCCGACGACATCGGCGAGAACCTCGTTGGCAACGCGGGCTTTGAGGAGGGCATCGAAGGCTGGGACGAACGCGGCGCGCCGATCGTGCGCGACGGTGAAGTGCGCGTGAGTGGCGGGTTCTCGTGCCGGTCGGTGGGCGATGACCGCGTGCCCTACCCGAAGTTCCACTGGGTGAAGAGCGCGGACATCCCATGCCTGCCCCAGCACGAGTACATGTTCCGCACCATGATCCGGGCTTCGTTCACCGAGGGCGAGGTAAGTCCGCAGGTGCGTGAGGTGGACGAGACCGGTACCACCATCGGCTATCACATCGCCGAGCAGCTCGAACCGGGCGAGCACGGTTGGCATCAGGCCGCCTGCCGCTTCTACACCTCCGCCCGCGCACATGTGCTGCAGATCTACCTGGTTATGCGGTACTGCCGGGGCACGGCGTGGTACGATGACGTGGAGCTGTACGAGATGCAGCACGATCGCGTCCCGGCCCTCGGTACCGGTGCGGCGGTGACCTTCGAGGGTTCGGCGGGAGCGCTCGACATGCGGGTCGAGGGCTGGGCGATCGCCGGCCCTATCGTGCGCGTGCAGACCACCGGGGCGCGCTACGAGCTGAACTGCGCCACCGGCACGCTCACCGGCAGCCAGCGCATCGAGGCCGAGCGCGAAAGCTACGCGCTGCGTATCCGCCCGGCGCCCGGGCCCATGCGCGTGCTGCGCGCGGACGAGAGCGTGTTGGCGTTGGGCAACGACCGGCTGGAGATCGGCTTCCAGTGCGACTCGCTGGTGGTGATTGCGCCGGGCAACGACACGCGCATCGCGCTGGAGGGGCACATCGGGGGGCCGTGGGCACACAGCGTGGCCGGCAACGTGCAGGTGACCGATGACTTCGGGGGCCTGGGCGTATACCCGTACGCGGGGCCCGGCTCGTCTGCACAACTTGAGCGGACTCCGGGTGACATGTCGGCGACGGGCTGGCGGGGGGAGTGGACGCTGGGCGCCGGGACGCTGCTGGGAGTGTCGATCTACCCGCCACGCCCTTACGACTGGGAGAAGTCGTTCGACTGGCAGCTTGCGCACACCAACAGCTACCCTCCCGACTCCGCGCTGGAGACGTGGAGCCACTACGTGAAGCTGGTGACGCTGCACGACGCCATGTGGGCGGGCGGCAAGCCGCGCAGTTACACCGGGCCGTACGAGGTGCGCGACCCCGGGCAGTTCCGCCGGGTCATCGCCACTTGCGAGCGCCTGGGGCTGAAGGTGATCCCCTACATGAGCCCGTACTACCACGTGGAGCCGCGTGTCGAGCAGTTCATGGCTCAACTCGCGCGCCTGCGGACGCAGTACGGCTTCCATGGCATCTACTACGATGGCCTGTACACGCGCGACTGGGTGCGCTCATATCGCATCATGCGCCTCACGCGGGCCATGTTCCCCGAGGGGCCGCTCTACCTGCACGACACCCTGAGCGCACCAGCGCACGAGTACGACATCTGGTGCCCGTTCATTGACACCTACGCCGACATCGTGCTGCGTGGCGAGGGCCGCCCGACCGAGGGCTCGACGCCGCCCTACGTCCGCTACGTGGCCGCGGGCTACCGGCTCTCCAACGCGATCGGGATGATGAAGGGCAGCCGCTGGGATCTGCCCTACGAGGACCAGTTGCGCTGGATCGTGGCCTGCAACGGGCGTGAGCGGCTGGGCGTCTATCCCGGCGGCGCGGACGCCGAAGGCGTCGTTCACTATCCCGGGGAAGGCGGCACGCTCGACAACACCTGGACGCGCGTCTACCGGCCCCTGCTGCAGGAGTTGCGGGCGAAGTGGCGGGCGGGCGAGCTGGAGCCTTGACGGGCCTACGCGTCAGGATCCTCGGGCGGCTTCAGCATCCGATCGTACTGCGTGAACAGCCCGCTCACGTCGAAGAAGAACGAGTACGACGCGCCGCAGGCCCGGCATGATACGTCCAGCCGATCCATGTACCCGGCATCGGTCGCGAGTAGTGCCTGCCGGATCATCTCCATGCGCCCATGCGCGCCACAGGTGCATTCCAGCCGCGCGAGATAGGCGTACTCCTGCGGCACCGACTGCACGGTCAGGGCCTTTCCCGGGCTTATCGGGACCTCCGCGTCGGTCACCGGGATACGCAGGCGGTTCGGTCGGTCCCGCATGGCGCGACCTCCGTCACGGCATTGCTTCGAGCAGGCGCACCTGCGTGTCCACGATCATGTCTCCGGCTTCGGGCACGAGGCGGCTGCCGCGGCACAAAGTGGGCTCGTAGCCCCCGGTGGCGATGGCCTCGGGCGTGGGCACGTAGCCGCAGTTCCCGTTGGCGAGCGAGACGAACATGGTGTGCGCGAAGGGCGAGCGGCGCTTGCAGTCCAGACCGTAGGCACAGAACATCTGCCCCGGTGAAGAGGCGATGCCCAAGCCCCCCACGCGTGCGCAGATTACCTCGCAGCGATCCTCGCCCACGCGCTTGATGTACTCGGCCAGCATCAGACGTTCGCGCGCGAAAACGGTCTCGCGCGAGTAGTCGTCATCGGCGGCGGCCGCGGCAGTGGCGCGGTCGGCTTCAAGCTGCGCCGGCTCCGGTCGGCGCATCGGGATGCCCAGCACCTCATGGGCAACGTCGATGGGCGGCGCGTCCTCGAAGCGCATGTCGGCCAGCAGGCGCAGCGACTCACCGGTGAGCTTGCGCGCGAAGCGCTCGACCGTCGGGGAACCCTTCTGCGGCAGCTCCAGCTCGCGCGCGACCTGCGTGATGTCGCCCATCGCGCCGTTGAGGAAGACCAGCGGCGCCCCGGTCGCGCGCGCCATCAGGTCGCTCCACGCGCCGGGGTAATCGGCGGAGAAGAGTGGGCCGCCCATGATGGTCACGTGGCAGGTGAAGTTGCCGACGAAGCCCAGCATTCGGCCGTCATCGGCGGCGCGAGCCGCGAGCAGCAGCACCTCCGGGTCGCTGGGCCCGGCCCGCTCGATAACGTCCTCGCGCGACGGGTCGGCGTGCGTCTCCTGACTGCCGTCCGCCAGCCGCCAGCGGCGGTTCCAGGCGAGGCCCTCTGCGGCGCCGGACGCCCACGCGACCTGCGCCGGGACGGCCGTGCGCGCGGCCTCAGCGACCGCCGTCGCGATCTGCCGCACGATCTGCTCGCGGTAGTGCTCGTCCGACGGGGTGCCGAGCACGTCGTTCGACGGACCGCCGGTGTGCACGTGGCTGGCGGCGACGATGATGCCGCCCGCGGGGATGGGGGAGAGCTCGGCGGCCATCTCCCGCGCACGCGTCACGTCCTCGGTCTTCAGCGAGACGGCGTCCACGCCGACAAGCGCGAGCGCGCCGTCGTCGGAGAGGAACGCGCCCGCGCGCACGCGCAGCGGATCGTGGATGCCCGCCGCCGGACGCGGGGCGAAGCCGCCGGGGATGCTCGCCCCGATCGGCGGTGTGATGTCGGCGACATGAAAGCCGGCTCGGATCATGACCCTCGTCTCCTCACAGGGGCAGGTCGTCATCGGCGTCGAACTCCGTCGAGACCCACCAGCCGCGGTCGATCAGGTAGTCCTCGACTTGGAACATCATCGGCGCGGCCTGTGCCGCCACCAGGCGGAAGTCTCCGTTCAGACGCACGGTGATGGCGCCGTTCGTGGACCGCCCGGCGAGCACCCAGCAGTCGTACTCGCCGGCCTCGACCGTGGGGGTGCGCAGCGGTTCGCCCACGCCGGCGAAGACCTCCGCGGGCCCGGTGGCGCGCTCGGGATCGCCGACCAGCAGGCTGATCAGGTACACGCCATCGATCTCGACCGGGACAGGGAAGCTGGCTTCATCGCTGACCGAGACGCCCTCAACGCGCACCGGCTGCACCTCGACAAAGCGTTCGTCGCGGGTGATGGTGCCACCTTGGAGCACGCACGGCTCGAAGCCGCGGACCGGGGCGCCGAAGTTCAGGCGCACGGTCGGCGCGTAAGGGGTGGTCCAGCGCACGTTGACCGCCGGATGCACCTCGGCGACCGGCTCCGGACGTGCGGGCGTGATCACCAGCTTGAATTCGTGGATGCCCCCGGTGCGGACCTTGCCGTCGGCGGAGTAGAGCCGCCAACCGTCACCACGGCGCAGGAGCGACCATGCGGGCGTGGCCCGGCAGATGCCCTCCCCCGGGCACCACGTGCCCTTGGGCGCGCAGTCGAAGTCTACCGCGCCGCCCGGCAGGTGCAGGCGCAGGTAGCGCAGGCTCCTGACGGACGTGACGCCCCCGGGGCCGAGGATTGCGCTCCAGGCCGAGTCCTCGCGCGTGGCGACGCCGTCCGGGCGTGGGCTGCCGATGAACTCTGCGCGCGCGCCGTCGATGAGCGCCAGCGGCAGCAGTACGCCCGCCGACGTCACGCCGGTCACCTCCGGCTCGAGCAGGCGCATGTGCGTGAACTCCAGGCGGTCGGGGCGCACCGCGATCTCCTGGCGCAGCTTCGAGCCGGGCTCGGCGAGCCACCGGTGGTGCACCTGCGCCCAGCCCTCGATGGGGACCTGCCGGGTACGCGGCGCGACGCCGGGGACGGGCTCCACGATCATGGCCTCGATGAGGCGCGTGCCCGCAAAGTCCACCTGCAACGGATCGACCGACGCGAGATCGATCTGCGCCCATGCGGCGGTGGCGGCGAGGAGCAACGCGGTGACCGCCACGGCTGCGACCGCGAGGCCTGCGCCGCCGAGCACCTGGCAGGGGCGTCCTCGCTCGCGCCCCGTGCCGCACTTCGTGAAGGTTGCCCGGCGGCCCGAGGGCGGGGACGCCCGTCGCACGGACATGCATGGTACCTCGCGTGGCCGCGCGCTAGTCATACGCCCAGATCACTCCGTAAGTCGCGAAGCTCTCGGCCGGGATGATGATCGTGGTTCGGTCATTGTCGCGTCGCACCGGCAGCGCCACCGGCTCGGTCAGTTCCGGCGAGGCCAGCACGGCCTCCGTGACTGTCCCGGGCAGGCGCACGGTCAGCTCCGGCAGCGGTGGCGCAGGCGGCGGGGTGTTCCGGTCAAACTCGATGGGCTCACCGGGCTGCAGGTCGCGGCCGGTGCAGTTGAGCAGGTGGATCGCCCGCGCCGGCCGGCCGTCCCGCTCGGCGCGGTAGACCCACGAGAGCAAGCCGCGGGGAGCCTCGAGAAAGACAGGTCCGACGACGGGACCGTTCGGCGTGCCGATCTCGAAGCGAGACAGGTCCTTGAGGACAGCGCGCGCGATTGAGGTAATGTCGTCGATGGCGCTCGGGTCGTCCGGTGGGATGAAGCCGCCCTTGCGGTAGTGGGCGGAGAGCTGACTGTGCTCGCAGGCGCCGGGCCCGAGCTTCACCGCCAGATACCACATCTCGCCCTCACCGAGCTTTCGCCGGGTAATGAGGGGCAGGGCGCCGGGGGCCTCACTCACCCGCATCACGACCTCGGTGCCGTCTTCGGCTCGAATCTGCACCACCGGCTTGTCATGCAGCGGCTCAGGTAGCCGGGCCGGGTCCGGCGGCTGGTCGAGCAGGGTCACGCCCGCCTCGGCCAGCAGCGGGTCGGCGGACGGGTTGCCGTCGGCGTCCAGCGTCCCCGCCTCGCAGGTGAGCAGCAGCCGTCCGCCCGCCCGCACCCAGGCCATGAGCGCGGCCTTCTGCTCAGGCGAAACCACGGTGCAGTTGGGCAGCACAACCAGCCGGAAGCGATCAAGCGCCCCCGGCTGCGTCAGTTCGCTCTCGATGATCACGCGCGTAGCGTAGTTGCCCAGCAGCAGCGCCTGCAGCCAGCCGTCGAACTCCTCCTCGAAGTACTCGAAATCGTAGCGCAGATCGCGCGTGCTGGCCGACAGCAGCACGCCCACATCGGCGTCGAGGCGCGCGGTCTCGTCGTTCATCTGCCCCGGCCACTCGAGCAGCTCCTGCGGGCGCGGATCCTGGTTGTCAGGCTGCAGCGACCACCAGATCGAGTGTCCGCAGGCGCGCCCGAAGGCCCAGCAAAAGTATGCCGAGGGGCGGGTGATGTCGAACTTCGCCCACGCCGGCGTGCCCGTAACTTCCGACAGCGCCCGCCGCTGGGCGAGCAGCATGACGATGTAGGGGTAGCTGTCGAAGGGGACCGCGTTCAGCTCGGTACCGATGGTGTCTACTGAGTGCATGCGCGAGGCGTAGTCACCGCCGCGCGCCCAGACGTAGGGCGAGGACTGCGGGGTGGTCGTGTAGTTGAACATGCGCACGTCGGGGTTCACGGCGCGCAGCGCCTCACGCACGGTCGCGCGGAAGTCGTTCAGGCAATCACCGCGCCAGTGCATCCACTCGCGGTACTGCGGGTCCGCCAGCGCGCGGTCAAAGAAGCCCGGGGCCTCGGCCGCCGGGTAGGGCCGGCCCTTCTCGGCCCGCCATTTCGCGCGGCACCAGCGGCAGCCGCAGTAGCCCCGGCCCATCCACGAGATCTCGTCCATCTGCCAGGCGTCCACGCCGGTGTCGCGTTGAAAGCCGGTGGCCCAGTCGATGTAGAAGCGCCGGAATTCAGGGTTATTGAAGCAGAAGATGCGGTGGCGCGTCAGCATATCCGCGGCATGGAGCTGGAACCAGTCGGGATGCTGCCACGCCGGCGGATAGGCGTCGTAGTAGACGACGGTCAGGTCCACGTGCTCGATGACGCGCAGGCCGTGCCGGTGGCAGGCCTCGACGATGGTGCGCGTGATGGCGCGCACATCGTCCTCGCGATCGAGGAAGTTCAGCCGGAAGTGGTAACCGCTGAGGATGACTGCGGTGTAGCCGGCGGCGGCGATCTGCGCCGCCCTCGCGTCGCAGTACTCGGGTGTGGAGGTGTAGTAGCGGTCCGAGCGGTTGCTGCCCGCCCACTGGGTGAAGGCCATGTTCCAGGTCCAGTCGGCGGCGCCCCCGGGCGGGCAGGCGACCAGCGCCAGCATCGTCAAGGCGGCTACCGTCGATCTCCTCACGCTGGGGCGCCTCCGGCGCGGATAGTATCGGCGGGGGCAGGTTCGGCTCGGCGGCGTCGTGAACCTTCCGGCCAACCAGGCACACGGGAGGGTTCGCTCGTGATTATTGACTCGCACGTTCACCTCAAGCACGGCGACGCGGCCGGGACTGAATATTCGCCGGAGCAGATAGTCGAGGTGATGGACGCCGCAGGGATTGACCGCTCGGTGGTTTTCGCTATGTCAACCACGACGCGTCGCTCGATCGAGATGGCGCGGGACGCGGTCGAGCATTTTCCGGATCGACTGATACCCTATGTCTACGCGCTACCCAGCTACGAGCGCCCGGTCATCGACGAGTTGCGCGCGGCCATCGCCGGCCTCGGCTTCCGCGGCATCAAGCTGCACATTGGCGAGTGCCGGCTGCGCGAGTACATCGCCGACCCGGTCTTCGCCCTGGCGGGGGAGCTGGACGTGCCCTGCCTGATCGACCTGGGCGGCGACCTCGCCACGGCGGAGCGCATCGCCGCGACGTTCCCACAGACGAAGCTGATCTACGCGCACTTCGGCCGCTATCTGTGTACCGACCCGACGCTGATTCGCAGCTTCATCTCCCTGGCCGAGCGGCACCCCAACGTCTGGCTGGACGCAAGCGGCGTGGTGTTGGACTGGACCGTCGCTGAAGCGGTGCAGCGCGTCGGTGCGGCGCGCGTAATCTTCGGGACCGACGGCCCGCATCCTGCGCCGACCCTGGTGGATATGGCGCGCCACGCCATCCGGCAGATTGAGATGCTGGAGATCTCCGGGGACGAGAAGGCGATGGTGCTGGGGGGCGGCATCGCAGCTCTTCTGGGCCTGTGACGGGCGGCGGACAATCGGGAGCCGCCGATCGGCACGGGCTGGAGCCGCCGTGGGCCGGCGCCCATCATTGCGCTTCGTGGGGCTCGGGCGAAGTCGCTCCCCCAGGGTGGCACAGCTCGCCTACCCGCCGAACCAGCGCCGGTCGATGATCAGCAGGCCCTGCAGGAGCATCAGTGCCACGAAGCCGATGAGCCCGGCGAGGGCCGTCGGCGGACCGCGGCGCCTGAGCGGCGGTGTGGCGGCGTCAAGGACATGGAAGGGCGGCTCGACCTCGCCGCGGGCCTCCAGCAGACGCGCCTGCCACAGCGCCTGCTCGACCGACACGAGCTGATCGGCGCGCACCTGCTGATCGCGCTGTATGCTCACGTACTCGCGCGCCACCGCCGGCATCTGCGCCATCTCGGCGCGCGCCTGTCTGAGCAGGGCCGAACTCTCCGAGGCGCGTGCCCGCACCCCCGCGAGCTGCACGCGCAGGTCCACCACGCGTCGCACGGCCTCGTCGTGCAGCGGGTTGGGTTGCTCCCCGACCTCACGCACCACCGTCTCCTGCAGCTCGGCGATCTGCGCCTGCGTTGAGTCGATGGACGCCTGGATGCGCTGCACGTCGCGGTGTTCGCGCGTCTTCCCCTGGGCCAGCTCGGTGGCCAGATCGACGCGCAGGCGCGTCAGCTCCTGCTCGAGGCTCGAGATCAGAGGGTTGCGGCTCTCCACCGACGAGGAAATGCGCCGTACTTCGGTCGCCTCCAACTGCTGTTCGGCGGCAGCCAGCGAGCTGGCGGTCGCATCGGCCTCAGCGAGGGCGTCGGCGTGCGCCTGCTCAAGCACGCGAATACGATCGCTCACCCGCGCTGCGTTCGCGTCGGGATCGAGCAGCTCATACTGGGCGCGCAGGCTCTCCAGCCGGTCTTCGATGTCGTCAAGCTCGTCGCGCAGCTCGCGATGGCGCTTCTCCAGGAACTCGCGGGTCTGCCGCGCCGACGCGACCTCGGTCTCGCGGACGTAGGCCTCCAGCTCGGCGACGTAGGCGTTGGCGATGTCGGCACTGAACTGACGGGCCTCAGCGAAGCCGATGGGGAAGTTCAGCACGGCGAAGCGGGGGTCGGCGTAGCCGCGCAGAGTGACGGCGATGATCATCCCATCCTGGCCGATGTCGCGGATCGAGGTGATGTGCAGCAGCCGATCGATCAGCTCGCGCTTGTCGGTGTTGAGTTTGCTCGGCAGATCGAGCGCGTCGATAACGCGCTCTCTGAGGGTCCGGCTGATGACGATGGCCTTCAGTCGCTCGAGGGAGGTCTGTGCGCCGGACTCATCGGCGGTGACGCCGGCGAGCGGATTCGGACGGTCGTTGAGCAACACCGTAGTGTCGGCAACGAAAGTCGCCGGGCGGGCGAAGTGCACCGCCGCGGCCACGATCACACCGCCGATCGCGCTGATGATCACCACGTGCAGCCAGGTCATGCTCTCGAGAAGTCTCATGCGGGTGTCTCGTCCTCCGCCGAGACGGACATGGCCGACATCAGAATACCATGGCCGCGATAGCCAGCGGCACGATCGTACGCAGCCAGGTCTGCAGTTCGCTTTCGGTGCGGACGGTCCGGACGATGTGGCGGGTCGGGATCACCACTACATCGCCGGCCGAGAGCACGGTATCGGGCTTGATGGGCTCGACCGCGCCGTTGGCGTGAACCACGACCATGCGATTGAGCGCGCCGTCCTCGCGGATACCGCCCGATTCGTTGAGGTAGTATCGTGTGGTCTGGCCCTCCACGAAGGGCACCGCGCCTGAGCGTGGCACGGCTCCCAGAACCATGACCGTGTTGACCCGCCGCGGCACCATGACCGTGTCGCCGGGCTCGAGCGCCAGATTGTCCTCGGCCCCGCGGGTCGCGACCAGATTGCGCCCATCCACGGGGATGGCGGCCACCCAGTCGCCCTCGCGCACCGCACGCGGCGGCAGCACGATACTGAGGCCCCCGGGCGTGGTCATCACCTGGCGCAGGCGGTAATCCACCGCCTGGCCGAGCGCCGCCGCGGCCTCCTCTGTCGGCACGGACATCGCGGTCTGCTGCTGGGTGGCCTCCGCGTTGACCGAGGCCAGGACGCGCTGGAGGTCCTCCTGCTGCGCGTCCTCGAGCGTCGCGGGGCGGCGGCGATAGACCACGATGCCGCCAACATTGGCGTCGGCGAGCATGCCGCCCCCGTCCTCGAGCAGGTCCCAGACGGTGTAGGCTTCATCGCCCGGACCGGAGCGGATCGGGTACGCACCCGGCGCGCGCACGCGGCCCTTGAGGAAGACGACGTCGGCCTGGGCCTGGAACTCGCCACGTCCGGTCACGGTCACACTGTCGTCGTCCTGGAGCATCATGTCCGGCTCGACCGTGTAGTCGTCCGGCCCACCGATGAGCGCCAGCCGGATAGGCCGCGGCGAACCCTCGAAGCGACCGCGGGTCAGCTCGAGGTCCGGCCCTGCCCCGGGAGCGGGCCCGCCCGCGGCAAACAGCAGATCGCTCACACGCATGCCCTCGTGGCGCGGATAGCTCCCCGGCACACGCACCAGCCCGGCCACGTGCACCTCGCCGCTGAGGCCCACCTCGTCGCGCGTGCGCACCTCCAGCCGATCGCCGCGGCGGAGCACGAGATCGGCATCGGCATCGCCGGCCAGCGCGGCGCGCAGCTTCACCGGGATGAGCCGCCAGGTCTGCTCATCAGAAAGACGCAGGAGGTCCGCGCGCTCGGCATAGGCCTCAGGCGCCAGCCCGCCGGCGCGCGCGATGAGCTGGCTGATGCGCAGGTTCTCCGCCCAGCGGTAGACACCGGGGCGTATCACCGCACCGCTGACCTCGACCTCAAACGCGGGTTCGATCTCTTCCTGTTCGTAGATGGTTACGTAGTCCCTGGCCCGCAGGGACAGGTCATGCTCGGGATCACCGGCGAGCGCCGCGGCGACCTCGAAGGGGATGATCTCGAAGTGCCGCTCGGCATTGAGCCGGCTGATTACGCCGCGCCCCACATGGGCATTGACGGCCAGCCCCTCGGCGGCCTCGATCAACGCGCCCACCGTGGGGCAGGTCTCCACCGGGTAGTAGCCGGGGCGCTTGACTGCGCCCAGGATGCGCACGGTGTTGCCGTAGCTGTCGCGGATGCTGTGTACGACCAGCACGTCGCCATCGGTGACCGGCGTGCCCATGCCGGTAGCGCCCGGGTCCGCGCTGTCGATGGTCAGCAGCCGCCAGTCACGGCGGTCGTCGGTGCGCCACAGGTCGATGATGCCGTAGGCCTGCGGGGTGAGCCCTCCCGCCATCGCGATCACGTCGGCGACGCTGGCCGTGTCGAGCAGCTCGTAGCGTGCCGGTCGTCGCACTTCACCGGCGAGCCCGACTTCTGGACCGACCGGGGGCACGAAGATGGTGTCGCCGGGGTTGAGCAGGACATCCTGCTCCCGGCTGCCGGTGAGCAGGTAATCGTAGAGGTCCAACTCGACGGGCGCGGCCCCGATGCGCGTGAGCCGAATGCGCCGGTAGGAGCCGATCTCGGAGGGGCCGCCGGCCGAGTACAGGGCGTCGAGAACCG
Source organism: uncultured Armatimonadia bacterium (assembly GCA_964617715.1). Lineage (GTDB taxonomy): Bacteria > Armatimonadota > Zipacnadia > Zipacnadales > UBA5352 > JALGVA01. The sequence continues at coordinate 15,154 of CAZTZN010000103.1, forward strand.
TCGCCATGCCTGTCTGTAAGTACCGGCCCGGGCGCACGACATCGCCGGTAACGTAGACCTCGATCGCGCGCTGAGCCGAGACGCTGAGGGTCACCTCGGGGTTGGCGAAGATGCGCGAGTACCCCTGCACGACCGCCCGGCGGAGGGCCTCGATGGTCTGTCCGGCTGCGGTCATACGTTCAAGTTGCTCGGGGAAGATGAGGCCCTCAGGCGTGACCGTCATCTCCTGGCTGACTTGCTCCCACTCGCGCACGACTACGCGCAGTGACAGTACGTCGCCCGGCCCGACCACGTAATTTGCCGGTACGGGGGCGGAGGCGGGCACAGGGGCCTGGGCCCCCTCCCCGACCGGCTGCTCAGCCTCTCCCGCTCGCTCAAAGAGCTGTCGGCCGAAGCGCGGCAGCGCGTTGAAGATGGCGGCCGGGGCCTCGGCTGCCTCGCGCTCCGCCGAATTCGGGAGCACGGTCTCTCGAACCGGCTCGGGCGGTGCGCTGTCGTCGGGTGTCTCCACCGCCTGGGCCATCGCGGAGCCGGCCGCCAGCAGAGCGACCAGCACGGCCGCGGGGGGCGCTAACGCCACGAGGGTGCGGGCAATTCGTCCGGGCATCATCATCGCCAGCCCACCTGCGCGGCGGGCTCATCGGTTCCGGTCACGGGCGAGTGTCGTCACAGCAGCCCTTGCGGGAGCTGCGTTCTGCATACTACCGTGGCCGTCTTCCACACGCGGGTGGTTTCTCCTTCTCCCTGCGAAGCACTTGCTCCATCGGGAGATACCGGCGCAGTCTACACGATGAAGTGCCCGCGTGCAAGGCCTGCGCTACTCGGCTTCGAGGCGCCCGGGAAGGGCGTGGCGCACGCGGATCACACGCGAGTGGGCGCCCTCCTGTATCCTTACCGGCGCAATCAGTTCCGTGCCGTCAAAGTAGCACGCGGCAGCGGCGCCGGAGGCGCAGTAGTAGAGGGTCAAGGCCAGCGAGATCTCGCCACTGCCCGGGCCGGCGGTGAGCGGCACACGCAGGGGGAAGATGACAGAATTGACCGTCATCTCGACGGCTCCCTCGGGGAGGGCGAGGCCGTCTCCGCTCACGCGCACCACCACTGATGAGGGCGCCTGCGCACTCAGCTCGAAGCCCGGGCGGAACTCAACATCCAGCGCCACCTCCACCTCGCCCGGCGCCACGGTCTGCGGCGCCAGCCGAAGCTGCGACACCGGCCCTGGCGGCGCGGTCCGTGGGATCAAGCGCTCCAGCGGGTGGAGCCTGAGCGTCCTCACCGGCCCGCCCTCGACGGGAGCCACGCGGATGGCGTGATTGTTGGTGTCGGCGATGAACAGGCGCCCATCTGCGTAGCTGATGCCGCCCGGTTCATCGAACTGCGCCTGCTCACCGTCGCGCAGGCCCGGCTCACCGGTCCCCAGCAGCGTCTCGGTCTGGGTCGAGCGCGGGTTGATGCGCTTGATCTTGTTGTTGTAGGTGTCGGCGACGAACAGTTCGCCCGCGTGGTGCACAATGC
>CAZTZN010000104.1:0-16656 GCA_964617715.1 uncultured Armatimonadia bacterium
ATCGGTGACGCGCGCTTTGAGGGCGAGCGCGTCGGCCGCGGGAACTCCATCGTCGGGGACAACGACGACGATGGCGGTGCTACGCCCGGAGAGCGCCGCGCGAAGGGCCTGTCCGAGGGCGTCCTCGCGGAAGGCGACGGTCATCCAGACGTGGACGGTGCTGCCGTCCTCGATGCGGGTCTTCTCATGGCGTGAGAGCGTGAGGAAGTCCGGGCCTTTCGTGCGCAGGAACAACTCGATGGCGGGGCGATTGGCGGTCCAGGTGTGCGCATCGAGCTGCTTGCGTGCGACGATGCGCAGGCCGTTGAGAGTGGCCTCATGCATGGCGGACGTCGTGGCGGCACTGATGTCCGCCATGGCAGACGATGCCGCCACCGCACGCCCATCAACCCATATTGGTGCCGCAGACACCGTGGAGCACCAGCCAACGGACAGCAACGCGACGGCAATGCAGAGCCCGCAGGTCTTCGTTGACAAGGGTGTTCCCCCGCTCTCGATTAGCTTCTTCAGCGGAACATACTATGCACGTTAGTAGATAGGGCGACTCGTGTCAATAGCCAGCAGCAAATCGGCAAGATGCAAGCACACAATTCCCCCTCAGATTGTCACTTCCTCCTCCGCTTCGGCGAGCAGTTCCCCGACGTTGACCGGCCTGCCGGTGCGGTCGCACTCGATGGCGGCGAAGACCATGCCCACCGACTTGATGTTGTCCGCAATCGCGGTCTGGCCGGGCACGCCGGTCGCCAGGTAGTCGAGGAACTCGCCCACGATTGCCGCGCCCGCCTCGGGCACGTCGGTCGGCTGCTCGACGATCTCGTCCTCGCCATCGACGCGCACGATGCGCACCACGTTGTCGGCGTCGATGACCACCGCGCCCTCCTCACATTCGGCGCGGTAGTACTCCTTGTGCCACGGGTTCTGCGGGCCCTCGGCGGTGCAACTCCCCTCGTAGACCGCGAAGCTGTCGCCGGTCATCTTCATGACGTAGAGGCCGTTGCTGTCGCCCCTGAAGTCCGCCCAGGCGGGGATCCAGCCGTAGCCGAAGATCTCCTCGCAGTCGGCGCCGGTGAGGTTGCGGATCATGTCGAAGTGGTGCACCGAGCCCTCGATGAGCAGCGCGTAGTCCATCTCGTGGCGGAAGCGTCGGCCCCACGACTTGGGCGGGTTGTAGTCGGCGGCGAAGCGCGCGATGAGGTAACTCAGCCGCCCCAGGCGTCGCTCGCGCAGCACGTCGCGGAAGGCCAGCATGAAGGGCGAGTAGCGGTAATTCTGCACGACCACCATGGGCAGCCCGGCGCTCTCGACCATGCGCTTGATGCGCACCGAGGCCTCGAGCGTGTCGGCGATGGGCTTCTCGCTGAGGATCGCCAGGTTGTGCTCGCAGGCGGCGCGCACCGCCTCCTCGTGCACCCACGGCGGGGAGGAGATCAGGCAGAAGTCGGCCTCGAGGGCGTTGCAGGCCTGGTTCACATCGCCGAACAGCGCCGATCGGGGCAGCCCGTGGGTCTCGGCGCCCTGCGCCAGAGGCTCGGGCGCGACGTCCACGAGTCCGACCACCTGCACCTGCTCGCGCATCGCGGGCAGCACCTGGTTGGTCCAGTACGAGCCCCGGCCTCCGCAACCCACGACGATGCAGCGCTTCACGGCCATCACTCCCCGGCATCGGAATCGTTGCGGCCATTGCAGGCCGCGGTGGCGGACGGTTCGGCGCGATGAGCACCGATCCCTGCGACCACGACGGGGCCGCCCTGAGACTGTGCGATGGCGAGCGAGGGCGGCCGCATCCCCGGCACACCAACTCGCCGATGACTGACATCTCTGCCGGCAACGCCCACCGTTGACCTGACCCCGCGCAAGGGCGTACAATGCCCGCCGCAAGGCAAGGCATGGCGCGTGAGAGGAACCTGACGATGGCCAATACGCCGGAAGCCGGCGAGAGCTTCGATATTGTGCTGGACGTGGACCTGAGCAAGCGCACCAGTGAGCTGGCCGATGAGAACCTGGCGCTGCTGGATGCGCACGGAGTGACGGCGGTGGACGTGCTGGGCTCGGTGGGCTCGGGCAAGACCACGCTGATCATGGGGCTGGTGGCGGCGCTCAAGGAGCGTCGGCGCATCGCGGTGATCGCGGGCGATGTCACCACGCGCATTGACGCCGGGCGTATTGAGGCGCTGGGCGTGCCGGTGCTGCAGATCCAGACCGGCGGCGCCTGCCACCTCGACGGCAACCTGGTGCGCACGGCGCTGGGGCGCCTCGACCTCGACAGCATCGACCTGCTGATTATCGAGAACGTGGGCAACCTGATCTGCCCGGCCGCGTTCCCCATCGGCACCCACAGGCGCATGGTGGTGCTGTCGGTCACCGAGGGCCCGTACATGGCGATCAAGCATCCGGTGATGGTGCGCCAGGCGGACGTCGGGGTCATCAACAAGATTGACCTCGCCGAGGCGATGGAGGTGGACGTGGACCGGCTTGCGGCGGACGTGCGCTCGGTCAATCCGGAGATCGAGGTGGTCGCGACCTGCGCGCGCGCCGGGCAGGGCATCGACGATGTGATCGCCGCGCTGGGGCTGTGAGCGCCCATGCATGATGTGACCGCGGCGCAGCAGATCGCACACCAGGTGCTCGTGGCCGCGCGGGAGCAGGGCGCAAGCCGCATCGAGCGCATCACGCTGGCGCTGGGCGCGATGACCATGCTCGACCCCGAGTCGCTCGAGTTCTGGCTCGAGCAGATCCTGCGCGGCACCATCGGCGAGGGCGCGCAGGTGCAGATCGCGGTCCGCCCGCTGACCGTGCGCTGCGCCGCCTGCGGCTTCGAGGGTGAGACGCCGGTGCCCGATGACCCGATCTACCACCTGATGCCCTTTGTCCCCGCCTGCCCCAGGTGCGGCGCGGAGGGGCTGGAGGTGCTCGGAGGCGGCGAGTGCATCGTCGAAAGTATCCGGGTGAGCACAGGCGAGGCGGAGGCGGCCGATGGATAGCGAGAGCCCGCGCGCCCAGCTCCGACGGCTGGGCATCCACCCGCGCAAGGGCCTGGGGCAGCACTTCCTGATCAACGAGGGCGCCGCCGACACGATCGTCGAGGCGGCGCTGCAAGCCGACCCGGAGGCGTTGGTGGAGATCGGGCCGGGGCTGGGAGTGCTGACCGGGCGGCTGGCGGCGTCGGGACTGCCGATGGTGGCGATCGAGAAGGACGAGGGCGTGGCGCCGGAGCTGGCGCGCATCGCGCAGGCGCACCCGAACCTGCAGGTGCGTTACCAGGACGTGCTGGAGGCGGATCTGACGGAGCTGACCGGACGCGGACGCACCGTGGCGGTGGGTAATATCCCCTATCAGATCACCTCCCCGCTGCTGGGCAAGCTGCTGACGTGCGCGCCGCCGTTCGCGGCCATCGTGCTCATGCTCCAGCGCGAGGTCGGCCGGCGGCTGGCGGCCGAGCCGGGCACCCGCGATTACGGCGCGCTGACACTGCTGGCGCGGTTCTACGCCGGACGGCCTGAGATTATCGCCGAGTTGTCGCCGCGCTCGTTTGAGCCGCCGCCCGGAGTGCACTCGGTGGTGGTGCGGCTGATCCCGCGCACGCCGCCGATCGACGATCCGAGCCGAGGCGAGCTGTTCTTCGCAGTGGTACGCGCGGCCTTCGGCCAGCGGCGCAAGCAGCTTGTCAACGCGCTCAGCGGCGCGCCCGGGCTGGCGCTGGACAAGGCCCAGGCCCAAGCGGCGCTGGTCGGTGTGCGTGTTGCGCCCGACCGCCGTGGCGAGACGCTGTCGCTGGAGGAATTCGTCGCGCTCACCGAGGCGATCGAGGAGTATCTGAGCTGAGATGACGGCGGTCGAGGTGCGCGCGTGCGCGAAGATCAACCTGTGCCTGGAGGTGCTCGGCCGCCGCTCCGACGGCTACCACGAGCTGGCGACCGTCTTCCAGGCAGTGTCGCTGCACGATGACGTGCGCGTCGAGATCCGCGACCGGCGCGCCATCGAGCTGGACGTGCAGGGCGCCGATGTGCCGCCGGGCAGGGGCAACCTCGTCTGGCAGGCGGCCAAGGCCTACCGGCAGATGCGCGGCTGGCCGGAGGGCGCGAGCATCCGGCTGACCAAGCGCATCCCGGTGGGCGCGGGGCTGGGCGGAGGCTCCAGCGACGCAGCGGCGATGCTGAAGGCCCTCTATGAGGTTGACCCGGACGAGCGGAGCGATCCTGACTTCGAGCGTCTGGCGGCCAAACTCGGGGCGGACGTAGCCTTTTGTATGATGGGCGGCACCGCCATCGGCGGCGGGCGCGGCAACAATCTGGCGCACCTGCCCGACCTGCCTCCCTGCTGGATCGGCCTGGTCAAGCCGGAGCTGTCGATCTCGACCGCCGAGGCCTACGGCATGCTGCGGCGTTCGGACTTCACCGACGGCGCGCGTGCCGACGCCATGGCCAACGCCCTCGAGGCGGGGGCGGAACTGCAGGAGATCGTACAATACGTGTACAACGCCTTCGCACGCCCGCTGACCGAATGCTGGCCGATTTTCGCCGAGCTGAAGCGGCGCCTGCGCGAGGCGGGGGCGCTGGCGGCGGAGATCACCGGGTCGGGATCGGCGGTGTTCGGAGTCTTCGCTACGCGCGACGAGGTCGATGCGGCGACGCAGGCGCTGTCCGCCGATGGCCTGTGGGCGCGCGCAGTGGAGCCGGTGAGCGCGTTTGACGAGATCGTCAGCCGAGTGGAGTGAGGTCGAATGAGCGCGACGGGTCCGGTGGCGGCGGCGATTCTGGCCGGCGGCGACGCGACCGACAAGGTGGCCGGGGCCGGGGGAGCGCCCTGCAAGGCGCTGGTGGAGATCGGAGGCCGGCCGCTGGTGAGCTGGGTCGCCGCGGCGCTGCAGGGTGCACGCAGCGTGGGTCCGATGGTGGCCGTGCAGGGGCCGACTGCGCCCATCAGCGCCGCGGGCGTGACCCTCGGGATGCCGATCGCGACGGCGGAGGGACCGTCGTTCATCGACAGCATGACCGCCGCGGTGCAGGCCCATCCCGACGCCGAACGGCTGCTGCTGGCCACCGGTGACCTGCCCATGCTCACGCCGCAGGCGGTGGACGGCTTTGTGGCCTCTTGCCAAGATCCGCAGGCTGAGTTATCATATCCGTTGGTACATCTCGAGGAGTTCGACGACGCCTTCCCCGGTCGCGCGAAATCTCCCGTGCGATTGCGGGAGGGCCGTTTCATCGGCGCCAACCTGGTCATGGTCTCGCGTCGTTTCGTGCTCGAGGAGGGGCCGGTGATTGCCCGTACCTTCGCCGAGCGCAAGAGCAAGCTGGGGATGTGCCGGATATTCGGCTGGGGGTTCGTGCTCCGGCTGGCGCTGGGGCGGCTGTCGGTGGCCGACCTCGAGCGCCGTGCCTCGGAGATGCTTGGCGTGGTGGCACGAGCCGTGCCTGCGCCGTGGCCGGAGATAGCGTTCGATATCGACGATGCCGACGACCTCGAGCTGGCGCGGCATTGTTTGCGGCGCAGGCTTGAGGGAGTCTGAGTCCGAAGCCGCCGAGCTGGGGCGTCGCCAAGTGGTAAGGCGCGGGACTTTGGATCCCGTATTCGCAGGTTCGAATCCTGCCGCCCCAGCCATATGCGGTTGCATGCACACTGCCGATACGATCTGGCGCCGCGTTCGGCGCGGCCGGGAGGATGCGAAGATGGAGCTTGTCCCGATGAAGGTTGATACCAGGGAGCAGACAGGGAAGGGTCCTGCGCGGCGCATGCGCCGGGAGGGCCTCATCCCCGCAGTCGTCTACGGACTGGGGCGCGAGACCGTGTGCCTGTCCATCCCGCAACGCACCTTCGAGCGCCTCTACCACCGTTCGGAGGGCGCGAACGTGTTGATCGACCTCGAGGTCCCCGGCGAGGAGCGCGAGGAGGCGGTTGCGGCGATGGTCAAGGAGGTTCAGCGCGATCCGGTGACGCGGGCGCTGCTGAGCGTGGATCTGCAGTGGGTGTCCCTGCGCGAAGAGATCGAGGTCGAGGTGCCGATTGAGGTCATCGGTGAAGCCCCGGGCGTAAAGGACGACGGCGGCGTGGTCCAACAGCAGCTTCACACCGTGACCGTGAGCTGCCTGCCGACGCAGATCCCCGAGCACATTGTCGCGACCATTGACGGCATGCACATCGGGGATGCATTGTTCATCAGCGACCTGCCCGAGATGAAGGGGGTCACCTACATCCCCGAGGCCGACGAGGTCGTGCTGACCATCGCCCCGCCCATCCGGGAAGAGGACCTCGAGACGCGCATCGATGAAGAGCTGCTCGAGTCGCTGGTTGACCTCGAGGTCGGCGAGGCGGAGGAGCTGGCACCCGAGGAAGAGGAGGAGGCGGCGGCGCCCACCGAGGGCACACAGGTGGACGTGCAGGAGATTGACGAGAGCGAACTCACCGAGGGCCCGGCGTAGTATCGGCCCACCTCAGGTCGAGTCAGAACGGTACGCCAGGCGACCGTGCCTGTCGTACCGATTTGCCGCGTGAGAGGCTCACAACAGTCCGTGACCTGGCGCAGGCGCCCCGCCTGCACCAGCCGCCGGCAGGCGCCGCAAACACGCGGAAGTGTGCAGGCAGGCATCAACAACTTCCCGGAGCGCAATCGATGCGTGCGATCATCGGCCTGGGCAACCCCGGTGCCGAGTACGAAGAGACCCGACATAACGTGGGCTTCCACGTGATCGAGGCGCTGGCGCGCGCGCATGGCGTGCGGCTGCGCAGGCCGCGGGCCGCGGCGCTGGCCGGCAGCGGCGCGATTGACGGCGTGCCGGTGCTGCTCGCCATGCCCCTGACCATGATGAACGCCAGCGGCGTGGCCGTCGCGCGGCTGTGTCACCTGCACGACCTGACGCCCGAGGACCTGATCGTGGTCATCGACGACATCAACCTCGACTTGGGCAAGCTCCGGCTGCGCCGCGGAGGCTCCGAGGGTGGGCATCGAGGGTTGCGGTCAATCACAGAGCGTTTGGGCACGCGGGAGTACCCGCGTCTGCGCATCGGTGTAGGCGCGCCACCCGGCGGTATGAGTGCTCGCGACTGGGTGCTTTCTCCGTTCTCAGCCGACGAGCGCGAGATCGCCGAGGAGGTCATCGCCCGCGCGCGCCGCTGCGTTGAGGTGGCGGTCACCGAGGGCATCGAGGCGGCCATGAACGAGTTCAACTCCTGACGCACCACGCAGCGCGCGCACGTGAGAGGGTCGCCCACCGGCGGCCCTCTTTGTGTGTGCGGCGTCACAGCGGCCGACGCCTCGGGCAGCCGTGGAGGGGGCGGTGCGGCGCGTGGCGAAGTTGCATGCGCGTGATATCACCGCGAAGTCTCACTTCAGAGCGACATGGCTCGTCGGGTACGCAGGAAGCGAGAGCACACGCTTAGCACCGCCGCCTGGTTCGGCATCGGCTGCGGCGGCGCCCTCGGGTTGGGCCTGATCGTTGTGCTCATCGTCCTGGGCCTGCTCAGGGCCACACCCGCTCCGCCGCCCGAGGCTGCGGCATCGAGCGGCCGTGCGCCCGCCCCGGTGGCCCCTCCGCTGGAGCAGCAGATCAGCAGCGTCGAGCGGGCGGTGCGCGCACAGGGCACGGCACAGGTGACGCTGACCATCCGCCAGGACGAACTGAACGGGCTGATTGCGCAGAACCCGCCGGCGGATGTGCGCAACCTGCAGGTCTACTTCGGCGACGGCACCATCGCGGCGACCGGCGAGATCACCTGGCGCGGGCAGAGCATCCCCATGACCGTGCGCGCGACGCCCGTGGTGTCGGGAGGCGAGTTGCAGGTGCAGGTCGGCGAGGTGCGGCTGGGCCGGCTGGGGGCACCGGCCGCCGTGCAGCAACAGGTGCAGCAGGACCTCCAGCGTGGCGTACGCGAGCTGATGGGCGCGCATCGTATCCGCGTCGAATCGGTGAGCGTGGCCCCGGGCGTGATGACGGTGAAGGGATGGATCGGCCAGCGGTGAGGGACGCCATGACACGAGGTGGCCGGCCATGACCCTGCTGGTGGCCGCCATCGCAGTGGGGCTGGTGCTGGTCGGGCTGCTCGCCTGGGCAGTCCTGCGCTTGGACGCGCGCGGCATCCGCACCACGCGGCTGGTTCTGATGGTGCCGGGACTCCCCGAGCCTCTGCAGGGCCTGCGGATCGCCTACGCCTCCGACCTTCATGAGGGCATGCTCTACGTCACGCACGAGGAGCTGCTGTCTGCGGTAGACGCGGCCGAGCCGGATCTGCTGCTGCTCGGCGGCGACTACGCCGCGAGCCGCCGCCTGTGCGATGACGCTCTGTCGCTGCTCACGGCGCTGGCGGCGAAGCGCCCCACCTTCGGGGTTCCCGGCAACACCGAGCATCACTACCGCTTTGATTTCGACATGCTGAACGCGGCCCTCGCGACGGATGGCGGCAGGTTGCTGGTTAACGAGGCACATCAGGTGGAGGTGGGCGGCGCCACGCTCGAACTCCTCGGCCTCGATGACCCGGAGAAGGGGCACCCGGACGTGGACCGAATGCTGGCCGGAGCGTCGGAGGCTGCCGCGGTGCGCATCGCCCTGGCGCATTCGCCCGCGATCTGGCCGGAGCTGGGTCGCATCGGCGCGCATCTGATGTTGTGCGGGCATACCCACGGCGGGCAGATCCGCCCGCCCGGGCTCGAGGCCCCGATCACGCACATGAGCTACCCGGCGCGACTGGCCGCCGGGCTCTTCCGCTACACCCCGGACCAGCGCCCGATCATGCAGCGTCTCGCCAGTCACTGGTCAATCCTCAGCCGCCGCCGGCCGATCTCGGCATCGGCGGCCGCCGGCCCGCTGATGTACGTGAGCCGCGGCGTGGGCGTCGGCATCGTGCCGCTGCGTCTGCTGTGCCCGCCCGAACTGGTGGTCATCGAGCTGGCCGGCGAGCGCGGCGGCCGGGAAGCGAGGGCAGACGATGGGTGACGCGGGCGAGAGCCACTACTTCGCGCAGCGGCCATCCGTGCCGTCGAGGCCGCGCGAGATCGAGGCCGAGGTGCGTGGGCAGCGGCTCAGCTTCGTGACCGACCGGGGCGTGTTCTCCTACGGCCGCGTAGACCCGGGCAGCCGACTGCTGGCCGAGCAGATGAAGCCGCCGGCCGAGGGCGAGGTGCTCGACTGGGGCTGTGCGTGGGGGCTGCTGGGGATCGTGGCGAAGCGCATCCGGCCGGAGCTGCGAGTCACGATGGTGGACATCAACGAACGCGCGTGCGACCTCGCACGCGAGAACCTGCGGCGCAACCAGGTCGAGGCCGAGGTGCTGTGCGGAGACGCCGAGGCGGTGCTGGCGGGGCGCAGCTTCGATGCCATCGTGTGCAATCCGCCGATCAGCGCCGGGCGCAAGGCCGTGCTGGCGGTGATGGACCATGCGGCACGGGCGCTGCGCGCGGGCGGGGAGTTCTGGATGGTGGCCGCGACCAGGAAGGGCGCCAAGACGCTGCGCCGCGAGCTGGCGGCGCGCTTCGCAGAGGTGGAGCAGGTCGCCATGCGCGGGGGGTTCCGCATCTACCGGGCCGCTGAGCCCATCGACAGGGAGGTCGAGCACAGTGACCAGTAGGGAGCGCGTGCTGGCGGCGCTGGACCACCGGGAGACCGATCGCGTGCCCATCCACGACAGCCCGTGGACCACCACGGTGCGGCGCTGGCACGAGGAGGGGCTGCCGCCGGATGTGAGCCCGCATCAGCACTTCGGCTTCGAGTTCTCGGGCATCGGCGCCGACCTGTCGCTGCGCCTGGAACCTGAGGTCGTCGAGGAAACCGACGAGTACATCATCGCGTGGGACGCCAACGGAGCGCTGCGCAAGAGCTTCAAGCACTCGACCTCCACGCCCGAGTGTATCGACTTCAAGATCAAGACCTCGGCAGACTGGTACGCCTGGAAACAGGAGTTGGAGGTCGGACGTGACCGGATCAACTGGGAGGGCGGTCTGGCGGCCCAGCGCACGGCACGTGAACAGGGCTTGTGGTTCCCCTACCAGGCCGCCACCGGCTATGACAAGACTCAGGGCGTGGTGGGCTCCGAGCGCCTGCTCATCGCCATGGCGACCGAACCGGACTGGTGCGCCGACATGTACATGACGTGGTCGGAGATGATCGTGCAGAGCGCGCAGATGATGATCGACGGTGGCTTCGAGTTCGATGGCGCGTTCTTTTTCGATGACATGGGCTACCGCAACGGGCTGCTGTTTTCCCCCCGCATGTACCGCGAGATCTGCAAGCCCGCGCACACCGTGATCTGCGACTTCTTCCACCGCTACGGGCTCAAGGTCATCCTGCATTCGTGCGGCAACGTCACCGCGCTGGTCCCCGACCTGATCGAGGCGGGCTTCGACTGCCTGCAGCCGCTGGAGGTCAAGGCCGGGATGGATCTGATCGGCCTCAAGGAGCAATACGGCCAGCGCCTCGCCTTCATGGGTGGAATCGACGTGCGGGCGATGGCCCACCCCGACCCGCGATTCATCGAGGAAGAGATCCGCACCAAGGTCGGGATCGCCAAGCAGGGCGGCGGTTACATCTATCACTCCGACCACTCGGTGCCCGACAACGTGAGCTTTGAGCGGTATCAGTATGTCATGGAATTGGTCCACAAATATGGACAGTACTGACCGGCAGCACCCCTCCGGCGCGTTGACAGAGGAGGGGCGTGATGTATAATCATCTCTGTCGTGCGGACGCCTCCACCCAGCGGCTTGTGCTCGATGCCGTCGCGGCTTTGCAGGCCCGATTGGGCGCGCAGGTGGAGATTGCGGCTCGCGCGCCAGGCCGCCTGGAGGTGCTGGGCGCGCACACGGATTACAACGAGGGCTTCGTCACCGCCATCGCGGTCGAGCGGGCGACGGTGGTTGCGGCGGCGCGCCGTCCGGACACGGTGGTGCGTGCCTGGAGCGATCACACAGGGGCGTTGACGCAGTTTGACCTGGCGCGGCTCGATGACGGGCCGTGGGGCGACTGGCGCGATTACCTTGCGGGGGTATGCGCCGAGCTGACGAGGGAGGGCTGTGCGCCACCGGGGGCAGACATCGCCATCACCAGCGACGTCCCCGTCGGTGGCGGGGTATCATCGTCGGCGGCGCTGGAGGTCGCCTGCGCGGTGGCGCTCTGCTCGCTGGCCGGATGCGCCATCGAGCCCGAGCGGCTGGCGCTGCTATGTCAGCGCGCCGAGAACGAGTACGTGGGGATGCGCTGCGGCATCCTCGATCAGTTCACCTCGGTCTTCGGCCGGCCCGGGCGCGTGATGTGGCTCGACTGCCGCACGCACGAGCATCGATTGATGCCGATGGCGGGGATGAGTGCGCGCTTCGTGGTATGCGACACCAACCGGCCGCGCGAACTCGTCGGTTCGGCATACAATGAGCGGCGCGCGCAATGCGAGCAGGCCGCCCGCATCCTGGGTGTGCCTGCCTTGCGCGACCTCGACGGCGCCGGGCTGCGGACGCGGGCAGGGGAGCTGGACGACACGCTGCTGCGGCGCGCGCGTCATGTGGTGAGTGAGAACGAGCGAGTGCAGGTGAGCGTAGCGGCGGTTGAGCACGGCGACGCGGTCAGGCTGGGCGAGCTGATCAACGCCAGCCATGTAAGCCTGCGGGACGACTACGAGGTCAGTTGCACCGAGCTGGAGGCCATGCGCGCGGCGGCGCTGGCGGCGCCGGGGTGCCTGGGCGCGCGGCTGGTGGGGGCGGGCTTCGGCGGCTGCGTGATGGCACTGGTCGAGGAGGCGTGCGTCGAGGAGTTCGTGCGACAGGTTGCAGGCAGCTACCGCGAGGCGACCGGACTTGAGCCGTCGATCTTCGCTACGAGCGCAGCCGATGGCGCCGGGATCGTCGCCATCGACTGAGGGGACGCGGGAGTGATGCGCGTGACGCGCCTCGAAGAGGTGCAGACCAAGCTGGACAAGCTGCGCGCCTTGCTCGCCGACGGCGAGCTGGATGCGGTGGTGCTGGCTACGCGCGCCAATTTCGCATGGCTGACCGCGGGCGGCTCCAGCCACGTCGGACTGGGGGGGGAGCTGGGCGTGTGCTGGCTGGTGATCACCGCCGATAGCCAGCACCTGCTGACCAACAATATCGAAGCCGGGCGCTTCCAGGACGAGGAGTTGGGAGACCTGCCCTTCGAGGTGCACTCGGTTCAGTGGGACGTCGAGGACCGCCCGGAGATGCTGCGGCGCATCGCCAACGGACGCCCGGGGGCCGACATCGCCATGCCCGGCGCCGAGGACGTGAGCGACGCCATCGCGCGGCTGCGCTGGGCGCTGCTCGAGCCGGAGATCGAACGCTACCGCGAGGTGGGCGCGCTGGCATCGCGGGTTATCGAGGAGACGGGGCGCGAGATCGAGCCGGGGATGACCGAGCACGAGGTGGCGGGCATGTTGATGGGCAAGGCGATGGCCGCGGGCGCGCAGCCGGTGGTGGCGCTCATCGCCGCCGAGGAGCGCGCGTACCGCTACCGCCACCCGATCCCCACCGATCGGCGCCTCGAGCGCCACGTCATGCTGGTGCTGGGCGCGTCGAAGTACGGGCTGGGCATCTCGGCGACGCGCATCGTGCACTTCGGCGAGCCGGAGCCGGAACTGCGCGACCGGCACGCAGCGTGCTGCTACGTGGACGCCTGCCTGAACCTCGAGACGCGGCCGGGGGCGATCGTCTCCGATGTCTTCCGCCGCGCCCTCGACGCCTATGCGGCCTCCGGCTACCCGGATCAGTGGCGGCTGCATCACCAGGGCGGCGCCACCGGTTACGCCGCGCGCGATTACAAGGGCACGCTGACCTGCAACGAGATGGTGCTGGCGAACCAGGCGTTCGCGTGGAACCCGTCCATCGCGGGCACCAAGTCGGAGGACACCATCATCGCGCGCGATGGCGGGCCTGAGTTCCTGAGCGGCCCGGGAGACGACTGGCCGAAGCTGGAGGTCACATACGAGGGCACGACGCTCCAGCGCGCGGACATCCTCAGGCGTTAGCGTCGGTAGCACAGCAGGCAGCAATGAACGCACCACCGTGACCGCCGCCGGGAGTTGACCACGTGTATCTCAAGAGACTCGAGATGCGGGGCTTCAAAAGCTTCGCGGATCGCACTGAGCTTGAGTTCGGCCCCGGTCTGACCGCCATCGTGGGGCCCAACGGCGCGGGCAAGAGCAACATCGCCGACGCCATCCTGTGGGTGCTGGGCGAGCAGAGCAACCGAGCGATTCGCACGCAGACCTCACAGGACGTGATCTTCGCCGGCGCGGAGGGCCGCAGCCCGCTGGGCATGGCCGAGGTGCGCCTGCTGCTGGACAACACCGACGAGCAGCTCCCCGTGGACTTCACCGAGGTCGAGGTCTATCGCCGCCTCTACCGCACCGGCGAGAGCGAATACGGCATCAACAACGCCGCCTGCCGGCTCCGCGACGTGCACGACCTGTTCGTGGACACCGGCGTGGGCCAGGCGGCGTACTCGATCGTCGGCCAGGGGGAGATCGAGGCCATCCTCAGCGTGCGCTCCGAGGACCGGCGCGAGCTGATGGAGGAGGTCGCAGGCATCGGCAAGTACCGCCGGCGGCGGCGTGAGGCGCAGCGCAAGCTGGAGGCCACCGAGGCAAACGTGCGGCGCATCTCCGACATCATCTACGAGCTGACCAGCCAGCGCGAGCCGCTGGAGTGCGCGGCGGAGAAGGCGCGGCAGTACCGGGAGATCGACGGGCAACTGCGCGGGCTGGAACTCAAGCTGCTGGCGCTTGACTACCGCGAGCGCTCGGAGCGCCTGGGCAAGCTCGCCAACGACCGGCAAGTCGGCGGCGCCGACGCTCAAGCCACCCGCAACCGCCTCAATGAGATCGAGGTCGAGGCGGAGAGGATCTCGGCCGAGCTGCACAAGCTTGACGCGGACCTGGCCCGCCACCGCGAGCAGGCGCGCGAGGCCGAACGTGCCGCCGAACAGACCGAACGCGCCTACGCGGTGACCGGCGAGAAGCTGCGCGCCGCGCGCGAGCGCCTGGAGGAGCTGGCGCGTGACGACCGCCAGGACAACTCACGCATCGAGGAGCTGGCCGGGCAGCTCGAGCGCCTGAGCGCCGAACAGCAGACGACGCAGGCGCGGATTGAGGAGCTGACGGAGGACGTTGCCGGCGAGCGCGAGAGCCTGGAGCGCGATGAGGCGCAGCGCCGGCAAGCGACCGCGCGCGTGCGCGAGCTGGAGGACGAGCGGCAGAAGCTGCTGCAGCAGGCGGACAGCCTGGCGCGAGAGGCGGGCGCGATGGGCAGCCTGCAGGAGGACCTGCGTGAGCGCGTTCGGCGACTCGAGGGTCAGCGGGAGCTGCTGCGCCGCCAGGCTGAGGAGGCGCGGCAGGGGATGGCCGCGGCGCAGCGACGTCGCGATGCCCTGGCCGAGCGCGTCGATCAGGCGAGGGCGCGGCTGGCGAAGCTGACCGCGCGCCACGAGTTCGTGACGCGCACGCTGCGCGAGCACCGGGCCAAGCGCGACATCCTGGCCGGTGCGGCCACCGCCGCAGAGACACGCCTGGCACTGCTCGACGAGCTGGACCGTAGCCACGAAGGTTACGAGGACGCCGTGCGCGTGGTGCTGGACGCGGCCGCCGCGGGCGAGCTGCACGGCGTGCGCGGCGTGGTGGGCGACCTGCTGGAAGTCTCCGCCAGGTACGAACAGGCGATCGAGGCGGCGCTGGGCGAGCGCCTGGGATGGATCGTGGTGGACACGCCTGAGCAGGCGGTGGCGGGGGTGCGCTTCCTGGAAGAGCGCGCCGTCGGCCACGCGACCTTCCTGCCGGTGACCACGTTGGGAGCGCTGGCGCCGCGCGCAACCATGACCTCAGGCGAGGGCTGCCTGGGGCCGGCCACCAAGTTCGTGCGCACGGCCTCGGACATGCGCCAGATCGTGGACTTCCTGCTGGGCGATTGCCTGCTCATGCGCGACCTTGACTCGGCGCTGCGCTGTGTGCAGCGGGTGGGCTACCAGTGTCGCGCGGTAACCCTGGAAGGGCACGTGATCGAGCGTGGTGGCGCCATCCGTGGTGGCGCGCGGGCCGACGAGGGCGCCCCGATCTTCTCGCGCAAACGTGAGATGGAGCAGGTACGCGGCCAGCTCGACATGATGGGCCGCGCACTCGCGAACGTCTGGCGCTTCGAAGAGCGCTACGAGGAGGAGGCGGAGAGCCTGGCGCACGAGGTCGAGAGCGCCGCGTCCGCCGCCAGCGACGCGCGGGCGGAACTGTCGGAGGTCGAGCGTGACCTGGTGCACACGCGCGACCAGGCGCAGGCGGCGCTGTCCGCGGCCGAGGAGATGGCGGCCGAAGTCGAGGAGCTGGGTAAGCGGCTGCAGGCCACCGCCGCGCGACGCGAGGAGCTGGCGGCCGGCGCAGAGCAGGCGCGGATCGGCGCGGCCGGGCTGGAGGAGCAGCTTGAGGCGGCACGACGCGAGATCCTGCCTGCCTCCGACGTCGAGAAGCGGCGCCAGGGGCTGGTGGAGGCCGAGGTGGCGCTGGCCGAGGCCCGCGAGAAGCAGCGCTCGCTGCAGGAACTGATGACGCGCACACACAGCGAACTGGAGCGGGCGCGCAGTGAGGCGAAGACGGTCGCCGAGACCCGCGCCCTGCTCGGCGAGCGCATCACACAGCTTGAGGCCGAGTTGGCGGCCACCGGCGAGCGCCTCGAGGGCGAGCGCGCGGTGGCGACGCAGTTGCGCGAGGCGGTGGCTCAACGCGCACAGGCGGTAGACGCGCTGCGTGACAAGGCCGAGGAACTCGATGCCGCGGGCCGCAAGCTCCGGCGCGTCCTCGACGCTCAGCAGGAGCAGGTGCAGCGTATTGAAGTATCGCTCACGCGCGAGCAGGCCCAGCTCGAGAGCATCCGCGAGCGGCTCGCCGACGTCTACGAGGTGAGCCCCGAGCAGGCCCTGGAACAGCTCGGTGACGAGGAGCTGAGCCGACACAGTATCGCGCGTCAGGTCAACGCGCTCAAGCGCGACATCCGCGCCCTCGGGCACGTGAACCTGAGCGCCATCGACGAATGTGAACGGCTGGCGGCGCGTGAACAGTTTCTGAGCGCCCAGCGCGAGGACCTCGAAAGCGCGCGCCGGGACCTGCTCGCGATCATCGAGGAGATTGACACCGCCGCCGAGCAGGAATTCCTGAACACCTTCGCGGAGATTGCCAAGGCCTTCCAGGAGACCTTCACAACGCTCTTCGATGGCGGCGCCACCGACCTCTACCTCAGCGACGAAGAGCACCCCCTTGAGGCCGGTGTCGAGGTGTTCGCGCAGCCTCCGGGCAAGCGGCAGAAGCACCTGAGCCTGCTGTCCGGCGGGGAGCGGGCGATGACCGCGTTGGCGCTGCTGTTCGCAATGCTCAAGGTCAAGCCGAGCCCGTTCTGCGTGCTCGACGAGATCGACGCGGCGCTCGACGCCACCAACACCGACCGCTTCGTGCGGCTCGTGAAGGAATTCGGGGAACACTCGCAGTTCATCATCATCACCCACAACCCGCGCACCATGGAGGCTGCGGAGCTGCTGCACGGCATCACTCAACAGACTGCGGGGGTCTCGCAGCGCATCTCCGTCGAGCTGCGTGATGCGCAGGAGCAGGGGCGCCGGCAGCAGGAGCGCGAGCGGGCGGCCGCACGCGAGGACACCACCGCCGGTGTTTCCGGCCAGTAGCCGCCGCCGC
>CAZTZN010000105.1:0-16475 GCA_964617715.1 uncultured Armatimonadia bacterium
ATCGGCGCAATCATGTGGTATCATGCCCACTGAGTGGCCTGGCGGGCGCATGAGGCCCGCTTGACTTGCTCCGGGGATTGCGGTATAGTTCATAGCCGCCGTGATGGCGGCGGGTTTGTGCGTGTTCATTGGGATCAGTGTTGGTCACCGCGGTGTGCGGGGCGCCGATTCGTATGCGTCAGAGGTCAGGAGATACCGGGGCCGCCGAACAGGCGGGTCGGAAGAAGCAGGTCTGCATGACGCGTCACCCGCAAGCGGAGGTGGGGTCGATGCACCGGTTGAGCGCGAGTGTTCGGCCGATGCGTGGCATGGCGGAGCACGAGGTGATCGCCCTCGCGAAGCAGGGCAGCGACGACGCCATTGAGTACCTGCTGCGGAAGTACCACGGTTTGGTCGAAGCCAAGGCCAAGAGCTACTTCCTCATGGGCGCCGAGCGCGAGGACGTCATCCAGGAGGGCATGATCGGCCTGTTCAAGGCCATACGCGACTTCTCCCTTCATCGCTTCGGCGGCTTCCGCAAGTTCGCCGCGCTGTGTGTGACCCGACAGATTATCAGCGCCGTCAAGTGCGCGAGTCGGCAGAAGCACTCCGCGCTCAATGCCTACGTCTCCATCGACGCGCCTCCTGCCGAGGCGAATGACGAGGCGATGCTGCAGGAGGTTCTGGCGGCCGACCCGTCCGATAACCCCGAGCAAGTGGCGATCGGACGCGAGTTGCAGCAGCGGGTCACCGGGGAGATGGGGGCGTCGCTGTCGGAACTCGAGCGCGAGGTGCTGCGCCGATACCTGCGCGGCTATTCATACCGCGACATCGCGGCCGGTCTGCGGACCAACGTCAAGCAGGTAGACAACGCCCTGCAGCGCGCCAAGAAGAAGCTAGAAGAGCATGTGGCGTTCGCCTCCGCAGGCGGGGGATAGCGCTGGACAGCCGTGGGGCCCTGGTGTATCATGAAGCGCCCGCCGGGTCCTGTCCCGGTGGGCGCTGCTTAGAGCCGGCGTAGCTCAGTGGTAGAGCAGCTCACTTGTAATGAGCAGGTCGTCCGTTCGAATCGGATCGCCGGCTCCACCACAGGTATGCCGGCCTGGCGGTCGGGTCTGAGCACGACAACCAAATAGTCGGGCGGAGGGATGCCCGAGCTGGCCAAAGGGAGCAGACTGTAAATCTGCCGGCGAATGCCTACGGGGGTTCGAATCCTCCTCCCTCCACCACCAAGTCATCGCCCACGTAGCTCAGTAGGTAGAGCGTGTCCTTGGTAAGGACAAGGTCACCGGTTCAAATCCGGTCGTGGGCTCCACAGGTCTTTTGCAGCGGCCCGGTGACATTCCGGGCGTGGGACATACACCGGACCAGCCGGCACAGTGGCCGGCGATCACTGCCCGGAGTGCTGGGCAGCTCGCGTACCCAGGAGGATGCAGGACAATGGCAAGGGAACACTTCGAGCGGACCAAGCCGCATGTGAACGTGGGCACTATCGGTCACGTTGACCACGGCAAGACCACTCTGACTTCGGCGATCACACGGTGTCTGGCTACCGGCGTTGACGGCGCATCGGCCGTCCCGCTGGATTTCGACCAGATCGATGCGGCGCCGGAGGAGCGCGAGCGTGGCATCACCATCGCCACCTACCACGCCGAGTACGAGACCAAGGAGCGGCACTACGCGCACGTGGACTGCCCCGGTCACCGCGACTACATCAAGAACATGATTACCGGGGCGGCGCAGATGGACGGTGCCATCCTGGTGGTCGCGGCCACCGACGGCCCGATGCCGCAGACCAACGAGCACGTGCTGCTCGCCCGCCAGGTGGACGTGCCGGCGATCGTGGTCTTCCTCAACAAGGTGGACATCGCCGACCCCGAGCTGCTCGAGCTGGTTGAGCTGGAGGTGCGCGAGCTGCTCGACTCTTACGGCTTCCCCGGCGACGAGACGCCGATCATCGCGGGTTCGGCGCTGCAGGCCATGGAGTGCGGCTGCGGCGGACGCGAGTGCGAGGCGTGCGGCCCGATTCTCGAACTCATGGACGCCGTGGACAGCTTCATTCCGACGCCCGAGCGTCCGGTGGACCAGCCGTTCCTGATGCCCGTGGAGGATGTCTTCACGATCTCGGGTCGTGGCACCGTGGCCACCGGCCGCGTCGAGCGTGGCCGGGTGCGCGCCGGCGACCAGGTGGAGATTGTGGGCCTGCATGAGACCCGGACCACCGTCGTCACCGGCGTCGAGATGTTCCGCAAGACCCTCGACGAGGGCATCGCCGGTGACAATATCGGCGTGCTGCTGCGCGGCATCGAGCGGGACGAGGTCGAGCGCGGCCAGGTGGTTGCCGCGCCCAAGAGCATCACGCCGCACACCAAGTTCAAGTGCCAGGTATACGTGCTGACGCAGGCTGAGGGCGGCCGCCACAAGCCGTTCTTCACGGGCTATCGGCCGCAGTTCTACTTCCGCACCACCGACGTTACCGGCGACGTGACGCTTCCCGAGGGCGTTGAGATGGTCATGCCCGGCGACGACGTCAACATGACCGTTGAGTTGATCCAGCCCATTGCGATGGAGCAGGGCGTGCGCTTCGCCATCCGCGAGGGCGGCCTGACCGTGGGCGCCGGTGTCGTTACCGAGGTCATCGAGTAACAGGGCGGATGTGAAACCATGCCCGCGACCAAGATCATCTTGCGCTGCAGCGAGTGCAGCGAATACAATTACTACACGAAGAAGAACCGGCAGAACAGTCCGGATCGGCTGACGTTGCGCAAGTACTGCCGACGCTGCCGGCGTCATACGCCACATGAGGAGACGCGTCTGCGCAAGTAGCAGGCGCCCGGCCGGCCTGTCGTGGGCAGGGGCATAGCTCAATTTGGCAGAGCACCGGTCTCCAAAACCGGCGGTTGTGGGTTCGAGTCCCGCTGCCCCTGCCAGTCACTGATGCGAACGGACTTCGTCCGGGCAGGTAAAAGTGGCCGCGCACAGCACGACGCGGGCGCGCACCGAGGGCGCCCGTCGTGCACCTCCTGGGGCTGCGCCGTCGGCCGGCCACGCGGTCGGGCCGCGCGCAGCCACCGAGGAGAGGACATCGATGCTGGAACGTCTGACGCGCCCGTTCAAGAGGATCAGTAGCTTCCTCAAGGACGTGTGGATGGAGCTGCAGCGCGTGGTGTGGCCCAGCCACGAGGAGACCTACGCCTTCACCGGCGTGGTCGTCGTGGCTGTCGCCGTCGTGGCGGCGTGGGTCGCGTTGCTCGACATCGTGTTCACGACCATCGTGGGGGCGCTGCGTCTCTACGAGTAGAGCGCACCTGACCGGATGGCCCAGTGAGGCAGGGTACATGGCCAAGCAGTGGTACGTGATTCACACGCTCACCGGCAAGGAGAACAAGGTCAAGGCCAGCATCGAGAAGATGGCCGAGGCCAAGGACCTCTCACACCTGCTGGGCCGCATCCTGGTGCCGACCGAGACTGAGATCCGCTCGGCGGGGGGCCAGCGACGTGAGGTCAAGCGCAAGCTCTACCCCGGCTACGTGCTCATTGAGGTGGACGCAACCGACGAGATGCGCCAGCTCATCACCCAGACCAACGGGGTGACTCACTTCGTGGGCTCGTCCGATGAGCCGGTGCCGCTGCGGCCCGAAGAGGTGCGGCAGATCCTCGAGGTAGTGGGGGAGGAGAGTCGGCGGCCCAAGGCCGTGTGGACCATCGACCAGAGCGTACGCGTGACTGAGGGGCCGTTTGGCGAGTTCACCGGCAAGATCATCGAGGTCAACCCCGAACGCGAGACCCTCAAGGTGCTGATCTCCATCTTCGGGCGCGAGACGCCGGTGGAGCTGGACTTCACCCAGGTAGAGAAGCTGTGACGGCCGCGCCGGCGAGGCCGGTGGCGGCGTGAGGAGCGCGACCCATGGCGAAGAAGATCCTGACGACCATCAAGCTGCAGTGTCCGGCGGGCAAGGCCACGCCCGCCCCGCCGGTGGGCCCGGCGCTGGGCCAGCACGGCCTGAACATCATGGACTTCTGCAAGGCCTTCAACGCCCGCACGGCCCAGCAGATGGGGGACATCATCCCCGTCGAGATCACGGTCTACGCGGACCGCAGCTTCGACTTCATCACCAAGAGCCCGCCGGCGTCGAGCCTGATCAAGAAGGCCGCCGGGCTCGAGACCGCCAGTGGCCAGGCCGGCAAGATGTTCGTCGGCGAGGTCACCTGGGACCAGGTGCGTGCCATCGCCGAGGTGAAGATGGAAGACCTGAACGCACGTGACCTGGAGGCGGCCGCGCGTATCATCGCGGGCACCGCGCGCAGCATGGGCATCAGAGTGGTAGAGCAGGCCACCGGCACCGAGTACGTTGCGCCCGAAGACACCGTCGTCGTCACCGCGGCAACGCTGGCGCCGGTCGGCCAGGTCGGCGAGGAGTCGGTGGAGGAGTCGGTCGAGGAGACTGCGGACGCCGGGTAGGCGCGGGGCGTCGGAGCTGAGGATTCGTTACGTACAGAGGTGAGTCGCATGGCCAGAACGGGCAGCAGGCGCTACCAAGAGGCGCTGTCAAAGATAGATCCCGACCGCACCTACACGGTTGATGAGGCCCTCGAGCTGATCAAGGCGACGGCGACGGCCGACTTCGATGAGACCGTGGATTGCGCCATCAAGCTCGGCGTGACGCCGGGCAAGGGCGACGAGAACGTGCGCGGTACGGTCGTGTTGCCCCACGGCACCGGTAAGGTGCCCCGGGTGGCCGTGTTCGCCGAGGGTGAGGCGGTGCGCGAGGCCGAGGCGGCGGGCGCGGATCGCGTGGGCGGTGAGGACCTGGTCAAGGCCATCCAGGAGGGTTGGGACGACTTCGACATCCTGGTGGCGCAGCCGCAGATGATGCGCGTCGTGGGCCCGCTGGGCAAGCAGCTCGGCCCGCGCATGCCTTCGAAGAAGGCGGGCAACATCACCGATGATGTCGCCGCCGCGGTGAAGTCGCTCAAGAGCGGGCGCGTTGAGTTCAAGATGGACCGCGGTGCTGTGTTGCACGTGCCCTTGGGGCGCGTCTCATTCAGCACCGAACAGCTCCGCGAGAACTTCAACACTCTGATCTCGGCGGTGCATGCCGCACGTCCCGCGTCGGTCACCGGCCGGTTCGTGCGCAGCGTTACGCTGTCGGCGACGATGGGACCCGGGATCAAGATAGACCTGTCGGAGGTCGCTTCGCGGCGGGCGGTCGCCTGAGGCGGGCGCACGCGACAATCAGAATCAGTCCAGGCTCAAGACAGCCGGTGCCCCCGCGCGACGTGGGGCGTAATGGAGCGAGTGGCTCCGCCAGCCGAGGCCAGGACGCCCCCGACCACGGAGCACGGCTTCGTGAGTGTACGGGAGCGCCTGCCCCGGGCGCTCCCGTTTCGCATTCAGGCGCCGGGCCGTGGGAGGAGGTGAACCGCGATTCCCACAGAGGCGAAGTTACAGACCGTCCACGAGATGCGTGAACGGCTGCAGGCCGCCAGCAGCGTCTACCTGACCTCGTTCCAGGGCCTGACGGTGTCCGAGGCCAACGAGTTGCGCGGCAGGTTGCTCGAGGCCGGCGGCTCGATGCAAGTGGTGAAGAATCGCCTGTTGATGATCGCCTTGGAGGGTACCGACTACGAGCCGCTGGCAGAGCAGCTCACGGGGCCCAACGCGATTACATACTGCGGCGAGGACATGCTTGGGCCACTCAAGGTCCTGACGGAGTTCGCCGCCGATCACGGTCAGCCGCCGGTCAAGGCTGCGGTGGTCGAGGGCAAGTTGCTGTCCCCCCAGCAGATCGAGCGCCTGTCGAAGGTGCCGGCGCGGGAGCAACTCATCGCCGAGGTGGTCGGAGCCTTCGCCGGTCCGGTCAACGACCTGGTGTACACGCTGAGTTCGGTCGTATCGGATCTGGTGTACACCTTGCAGGCCATCGTCGATGAGCGGGGCGGTGTCGAGGCCGCCTGACGCACGCGCCATGCGCGCACAACGTTGTGCACCCGAAAGGAAGATACCAGGTGACAGTTGACGAGATCATTGAAGCGGTAGACAAGCTCACCGTCCTCGAGCTGGTCGAACTCAAGGACAAGTTGCAGGAGAAGTACGGCGTGTCGGCGGCCGCCCCGGTCGCCGTGGCCGCAGTCGGTGGCGAGGCCGGCGCCGCGGCCGAGGAGGAACAGACGGAATTCGACGTGGTCATCGCCGACGCCGGCGCGGAGAAGATCAAGGTCATCAAGGCCGTGCGTGAGGTCTCGACCTCGCTGGGCCTCAAGGAGGCCAAGGAGCTGGTGGAATCCGCTCCGGACGCCGTGGTGGCCGAGCAGGTCGCCAAGGAGGAAGCCGAGGCGATGAAGGCGAAGTTGGAAGAGGCCGGCGCCAAGGTGGAGCTGAGGTAGCGTCTTCGAGGCCCTTCACGAGGATGGGGGGCGGCTCTGATGTGGGCTCCTGTCGGGGTGGCGGGCGCACAAGTGATGATGGGGCAGGAGGTATTCCGCGCCCCGCGCGGAAGTGGCTGCCCGAGCTTTGAACCAGGAAAAGCGAGGTAGACATCGAGGCAATGGCTTACGCCGACCGGGAAGAGGTCTTTGACCGACTCGAGCGCCTGTCCGAGTACGAGACGGTGTCCTCTTTCGCTCTTGCCTACTACGAACTCATTGCCGAGTACCTGGCCGGCGACAGCCAGGGCGCGCATACGTTGCGCCTGCGCTTCCTCGAGTTCCTCGAGGCGGTGGGGCGCTACCATCGAGCGCTCTCAGTGTTGGCGTCGGACGAGCAGGTGACGCTCGGCAACATGCGTTCGGCGTCGGAGAAGCGCGACATCGCCCTGACCGTGCTGGTCGAGCAGCTCGCGGTCGATGCCGCGGACGGTGAGGCTGAGATCGGCCGCCTGCTGTTGTGCGCTGAGTGCTACTATCAGCTCGCGCAGGTCGATCGGGTGGTGGCAAAGCTTGAGGCCGCGGTCGAGGCGGGCGCGGACCACCCACTGGTGCACTTTGCGCTCGGTTACAACCGCTACGAACTGGCGACCCAGGCCTTCACGCGCTACAGTCCCGAGACGGGGGAGCGCGAGGTCGATGACGAGGATCGCTTCCGGCTGGCCTGTCTGAGCGCGGTGAGCGCCTTCCAGAACGGCCTGAGCGGGAATGAGTTCGACGGGCATATCCACTGGTGGATCGGCAACGTGCTCAAGGCGGCGGGCTTCGAGGACGCCGCGCGCGCGAGTTTCGACAGAGCCGCCCAGATGCTGGCCGAGGCCGACGCGCTTGATCTTGAGGAAGATACTGAAGTCGGGTTCGACTGGCGATCGGAGATGGCCCCGGAGGCCATGGAGGACGCCGGGCCCATCACTGAGGAGGAAGTGGAGCAGGCCCGGCTGCTGCTGCGTCGCAGCTTCAGCGCGTCGGACCTGCTGAGTGACTGACCGTCCGCGCCCCGGGCATGTGGGGCGCTTCGGGCTGCGCCACCGGCGAGGTGGTGCATGTGTACCGCGCATAGCAGTATCAGGTGAAGGAGGCTGCACCATGCATTCGAAGTGGGGCATCATTGCGGTGCTCGCGGCGCTGGCGGCGGCGTTGCTGATCACGATGTCGATCAGTGGCTGCCCGAAGCCAGCGGGGCAGGAGCCGGTCATCATTGAGGACATCCCGCCGGAGGACATTGCGCCACCCCCCGACGAGGGTGCCGTCACGAATGAGCCGGCTGAGGACGAAGAGGCCGTCGAGGGCGAGGCGGTCACGGACGAGTCGGCCGAGGGCGAAGAGGCTGTCGAGGGCGAAGAGGCCCCGGCACCCGATGATCTGCCGGCCGACCCGGCCATGGACGCACCTCCCGAGGCCCCGCCCGCCGGCGGTTAGGCGGTTCGCTCGGTACCGCGCAGCGAGCTGGTGTGAACGGCCCCCGGGGAACTCCGGGGGTCGTTTCATATGTGTCTGCTCAGCGGCCATCGGCGCTGATGACCATGTCGTCGCGGTGAATGACCTCCGGCACGCCCTGGCGTCCGAGCAGTTCGGGGATGCGAGAGGAGTGCTCTCCCTTGATGACGTCGGTCTCAGCCGCCGCGTAGTTGACCAACCCCCGGGCGATCTCGCGCCCGCTCGGGTCCACGACAGTCACCAGGTCGCCCGCCTGGAAGTGCCCGCGTACCTCCACGATGCCGCTGGGCAGCAGGCTCGAGCCATCCTCGCGCAGGAGTGCCCGTCGTGCGCCATCGTCCACCACCAGCACTCCGCGCGGGTTCTCGTGCACCGCCAACCATGCCTTGCGGCTGGGCATGCGCGGCCGGGCGATCATGCATGTGCCCACCTCTTCGCCCGCCACCACGCGGGGCAACACACGCTCACAGTTCCCGTCGGCGATGACCACGCGGATGCCGCAGTCGGTGGCGCGGCGCGCGGCCTCGATCTTGCGCGCCATCCCGCCCAGCGACTCGGGGCCGCCGGTGCCGGCCGCAAACCGGCTCACGTCGTCGTCGGGCATCACGCGGCGGATGAGCCGGGCGCTGTCATCCGAGCGCGGATCGGCCGTGAACAGCCCCGCCTGGTCCGACAGAATCACCAGCAGCTCGGCCGGCACGACCGCCGCCGCCACCATCGCCGCCAACATGTCGTTCTCGCCGAAGGTCACGCTCTCCACCGAGACGGAGTCGTTCTCGTTGAGCACCGGCACCACGCCCCAGCCGAGCAGGTCCTCGAGCGTATCGCGCAGGCGGATGCATCGGCCGCGATCGACCACGTCGTCGAGGGTGAGCAGTACCTGTGCGGGTTTGAGGTCCACGTGCGCGAGCGCCTCGGCCCAGTAGCGCATGAGCACCGGCTGGCCGGCGGCGGCCGCCGAGGGCCGTTCGCTCGCGCGCAGCACCCGCCCGGGCGGGAAGAGCAGCCGGCGCCCGATGCCCACCGCACCGGAGGTGACGAGCACCACCTCGACGTCGAGGTCCATGACCTCGCGGATCTCGCCCGCGAGGCGTTCGAGTAACTCAGTGCGCACCCGGCCCTCGCCATCGACCACCAGGCGTGTGCCCACCTTGACGACCACGCGCCTGGGTGTGCGCCAAGTCGCGTCGGTTCCCACGTGCCCTCTCCTCAGGTGCGAATCTGCCCGTTGCCCCGGCAGACATACTTGTAGATGGTCAGCTCCGCCGCCCCCACCGGGCCGCGCGCGTGGATCTTGTCGGTGGACACGCCGATCTCCGCCCCCAGCCCGAAGACCCCGCCATCGGTCAATCGCGTCGAGGCGTTATGATAGACCGCAGCGGAATCGACCTCGCGCAGGAAGCGGTCGGCAACCTCCTGATCCTCGGTGATTATCGCTTCGGTAAGGCCCGAGCTGTGCGCGGCGATCTGCTCCAGCGCGTCATCGAGCGAGTCCACGACCATCACCGACAGAATCAGGTCCAGGTATTCGGTGTCGAAGTCCTCGTCGGTGGCGGGTGTAACGTCGGGAACGATCTGCTGCGTGCGCGGGCAGCCTCTGACCTCCACGCCCGCCGCCTGCAGGTCGGCGACGATCGCGCGCAACACCTCGGGTACGGCGGCGTGTACGTACAGGTTCTCGACGGCGTTGCACACACCCGGCCGCTGCACCTTGGCGTTGTGCACGAGCTTGACCGCGAGATCGAGGTCCGCGTGCTCATCGACGTAGATCTGCGTCATGCCGCGGTAGTGCTTGAGCACCGGCACCTGCGCGTTCTCCGTCACGGCGCGAATAAGCCCCTCGCCGCCGCGGGGGATGATCAGGTCAATGTACTCGGGCAGTCGGCACATCACCTGCACCGCCTCGCGGTCGGTAACCGGGATCATGGCCACGGTGCCCTCGGGAAGGCCCGCGGCCACAGCGGCTTCGCTCAGCACCCGCGCCAGCTCCAGGTTAGAGTGGATCGCCTCTGATCCGCCGCGCAGCACGCAGGTGTTGCCCGACTTGATGCACAGCCCGGCGGCGTCGGCGGTGACATTCGGGCGCGATTCGTAGATGATGCCGATGACGCCGATCGGGCAGGCCACGCGCTGAATGAGCAGACCGTTGTCGATGGTCCACTGCTTGAGCACATGGCCCACCGGGTCGGGCAGCTCCGCGATCTCCTCAAGAGCCTGCGCGATCTTCTCCACGCGCTCGTCGTCGAGCAGCAGGCGATCGAGCATCGCCGAACTCAGGCCCGCCTGCTCGCCCGCGACCATGTCTTTCGCGTTGGCCGCGATGATGGGCCCGGCGTTCTCGCGCAGCCCCCGGGCCATGGCCCGCAGCGCGGTCGCGCGCTGCTCCGCGCCGATGGTGCTCAGCTTGCGACTGGCCGCGCGCGCTCTCTGCGCGGTCCTGACGACCTCTTCTCGTACCGACATTTCGGTTGCCTCCAGTGTTGAACTTCGCGCCGCTACGCGAACGCGGTCGGCGCCGCCTGCCCGGGAGCCGGCAACTGCCTGCCCGGTCAGGGACGGGTGCGTATCGCGCGGCCGATGGCAGGAGCCAACAACCCGCCTGCGCCGGCTGCGATCACGCCCAGCGCCACCGGGTCCAGCAGGCCGAGGATGGCTGCGATCAGCGCCGCCAGCAGGCCGGCGTTGAGCGCCACCACTATGACCAGGAAGCCCGCGCGCGAGCTCTGGGGCACGCGGTGTGCCACCTCACCGGCGATCGCGTAACCCAGCACCGGGAGAGCGACGACAATCAGCACCGTCCCCCACGGAAGCGGCAGGTGGTAGCCCCCGACCAGCAAGGCGATCATGCCCACCTGGATGCCCGCCATGATGCCGCACAGGCGGGCGTTGAACAGTACCACGCCCGGAGCCGGGGCCGCTTCGGCAGACGTCCACAACGTGCGCGCCCCGCACCTCGGACAGCGCCGCATTGCCCGGTCGTCCGGCAGGCCCGCCCCGCACACCGGACAGCGGCGCCATTGCGTATCTCGCGCCGGGGACATTTGCGCACCACCGTCGTCCTCGTTGTGCCTCCGTCCCCTATTCAACCACACACAGGCGTGCTCCTTCAAGCATCGGACGCGGAAGGGCTGAGGGCGCGTGGCGGGGAACCGCCAACCAGGCTCATGAACCAATCGCTGCCCGCGGGCGGGAGGCGCCATGTCCGCACTGGTCGTGCTGGGACACCCACGTACGGGAAGCTTCAACCACGCCATCGCCAAGCGCGCGTGCGCGACTCTCCGCGACCTGGGCCACCGGGTGATCTTCCACGACCTGCATGCCGAGGGCTTCGACCCGAGGCTTCCCACCTGTGAGGAGCCGGCCGACGGCCCGGTGGCCCCGGAGGTGCTCGCACACTGCCGTGAGCTGGCGCAGGCCGAGGCCATTGTCGTCGTCCATCCCAACTGGTGGGGCCAGCCGCCGGCGGTGCTCAAGGGTTGGATAGACCGCGTCTTCCGTCCGGACGTGGCCTATCGCTTCCTTGAGGGCGACGACGGCGCCGGCGTGCCTCTGGGGCTGTTGCGCGCCCGCGTCGCTATCGTGCTCAACACCTCGAACACCGCCGAGGGGCGCGAGACCGAGGTCTTCGGGGACCCGCTCGCACGGCTGTGGCGCGACTGCATCTTCGGGCTGTGCGGCGTCGAGGTGGTGCATCGCCGCATGTTTCGCATCGTCTGCACCAGCACTCCGGCGCAGCGGGCGGCGTGGCTCGATGAGGCGGAGGCGCTGATTCGACGCGAGGTGGGAACGGCGTGAGGCGTCAGTTGCGCGGCCACGACGGGGTGATGCGGCGGATGGCGTATATTCGCTTGCGCTGGGTCTCGTAGTAGGTGCGCGTCTGCAACTCGGCCAGCAGCCCCAGGGTGACGAAGTTGCCCCCGACCAGGATAAGCAGGATGGCCAGCAGCAGCGCCGGCCGCGTGCCGATATCGGCCCCGTAGGTCAGCTTCTCGGCGGTCAGGACCAGTGCGAGCGCCATGCCGATGAATCCGACCACCAGCCCCCACTTGCCGAACACCTGGATCGGCCGTGTGGCGTAGGACATGAGGAATCTCACGGTCAGCAGGTCGAGGAAGACGCGCGTGATGCGCGACAGCCCGTACTTGCTCTCGCCCCACTGCCGAGGCCGGTGCGACACCTCCACCTCGGCGATCGTGCCTCCCGCCCAGTGAGCGAGTGCGGGGATAAACCGATGCATCTCGCCGTAGAGGTGCACGTCGCGCAGGATTTCGCGCCGGTAGGCCTTAAGCGAACAGCCGTAGTCGTGCAGGTGCACCCCGGTGAACCACGAGATCAACCCGTTCGCGACACGTGAGGGCAGGATGCGAGTGAGCCATGGGTCCTTGCGGTCCCTGCGCCAGCCGCTGACCACGTCGTAGCCCTCATCGAGCTTGGCGAGCAGCTTGGGGATGTCCGCGGGATCGTTCTGCAGATCCGCGTCCATGGCCACAATAATGTCGCCGCGTGCGTGGTCGAAGCCGGCACACATGGCCGCGGTCTGGCCGTAGTTGCGGCGCAGGTGGATGACGACAAAGCGCGGGTCGCTGCGGGCCACTGCATCGAGTGCGTCACCGCTGCCATCGGAGCTGCCATCGTCAACCAGCAGGACCTCCCAGGTGAACTCCAGGTCGCTGAGCGCATCTACGAGCGCCTTCTGAAGATGAGGGACGGCCTGCTCCTCGTTGTAGACCGGGATCACCACTGAGATTTCGGGCTGGCTGCTCTCGCCGGCCTCCGTCATGTCCTGCGGCCTCCTCGCCACAGCCTGCCCGCGCCACTGCGGTGGCGGTGGCGCGCCTCCGCAGCCGGTGCAAGTGCCGCACGGGCTCTCGCGTTAATGAGCAATTTTTCGTGCCGCAATCGGAAATCCCTGCAGGATTCGACGCGTCTCACGGCAAAACGCCATCCCGATCGGCGCCGTCGGTGGGGGGGACTCCGCTCACCGCACGGGACAGATCTCTATGTATGGTGGTCTCACATGGTGGTTGCGGAGAGAACAGGGTCCCCGGATGAGCGGCGGGCCGCCGGGCCGGCGGGCGAAGGAGACACGCTGCGCTGGCTACCGTGGGCCGACTGGCGCGGTACCGTCGTGCTGGTGCTGGGCCTGCTGATTGTGCGGGTCATCTACCTCGTCTGGCTGTGCCCGTGGGACCTGATAGAAGACGAAGCGCACTACTGGGAGTGGTCCCGCCATCTGAGCCTCTCCTACTACTCAAAGGGCCCGGGCGTCGCCTGGACCATCTGGCTGAGCACGTCGCTGCTGGGCACCGCCGAGTGGGCGATACGGCTCCCCGCCGCGCTGGCCTCGGCCGTCGGGGCGCTGGCGCTGGGCCGGCTGACCATCGACGTGACCCGTGGCGATGAGCGCGCGGGATTCCTCGCCGCGGCCGCCTTCTGTCTGACCCCTGTCTTCCAGGTGGACGCGCAGGTCATGACCATCGACGGGCCCTTCGTGGCCTGCTGGGTCCTGGCCATGTTGGCCGCGTGGCGCGCCTTCGAGCGGCATCGCGCGGGAGATCGCTCGGCGGGACTGTGGGTGCTGACCGGGCTGATCCTGGGTGTCGGCTTTCTCTTCAAGTACACGATGGTGCTGCTGCCGCCGAGCCTGGCGCTTTTCGCCCTTCTGCGCCGCCGCGAGCTGCCGTGGGACCGGCGTCTCACCGGCGGCGCGCTGTTGTGCGCGCTGGTCTTCCTGGTGGTCAGCAGCCCGGTGCTTGTCTGGAACGGGCAGAACGGCTGGCCGATGGTGCGCCATGGGCTTGGGCATCTGGGGGCGCCCGGAGGCGACAAGCCGACGCAGTGGACGCGGCCTTTCGCCGGCTTCGACCTGCATGAGTTCCTGGCCGCCGAGGTCGGGGTGATCGGGCCTCCCATGTTTGTGCTGGTCGTGCTGGCGACACGACGGGCGTTCCGCTCCCGTCGCCAGCGCACGAACTGGCCCCCTCGGCTCTACCTGCTCACCTGCGGCCTGACCATCATCGGCTTCTTCACCGCGATCTCATTGGTCTCGCGCGTCGAAGCGAACTGGCCGATCGCCGGCTTCACCAGCCTGCTGGTGCTGGTCGCATGGGGGACGCGTCGATCCGTAGCCGATTGGCGGCGCCAGCTCACCGACTGGAACCACAAGGCCTCGGCCATGCTCATCCATCTGCCGCGCCCACGCAACGTGTGGCGCATTGCCTGGCGTTGGGCCATCGGCCTCGGCGTCTTCACCCAACTGATTGTGTTCTTTCCCAACTACGCGGCGAAGCTCCCCCTCGTAGGCCGGTTCGTGCCCCTGCGGGTCGTGATGGGGGGACGCGAACTGGCCACTCGCGTCGAGACAGCGATCGCGATGGTGCGCGAACGCACGGGACAGGATCCGTTCGTCATGGTGGCCTCGGCGGGCAAGACCAGCCAACTCGCGTTCTACCTCCCGGGGCGGCCCGTAGTGTACGACGCCGGCGGACACATCGGCATGCGACCATCGGCCTACAACTACTTCCCCGACACCGACCTGAGCGATCCGGCGCTTCCGGGGCGGCCGGCAGTGATGGTGAATCTGCCGCTGCAGACGTGGCGTGAGGGCTTCATCTTCAGTCACGCCGAGAGCCTTGGCGGCACCCCGCCTATCCACATCGGCTTCAACTACGGGGGCATGCGGCCCTATCACAGCAACGGCATCTACCGGGAGTGAGCGCTCGTGAACGTCATGGTTATCGTTGCCGACAGCTTGCGCGCCGACCATCTGGGCTGCTACGGGAATGAGTGGATCAACACCCCCGCGCTCGATGCCTTCGCCGCGCAGGCGTGCGTCATCGAGGGGGCCCGCGCCGATTCGCTGGCCACCGTTCCGTGCCGCACCTCGATGATGACCGGGCGCATCACCTTCCCCTTCCGACCGTGGCAGCCGTTGGAGCGCGACGACCGGCCGGTCGCCGAGTGGTTGTGGGAGCGCGGCGCGACCTCGGGGCTGATCACCGATGTCTACCATCTGCACAAGCCCGGCTTCAACTTCGACCGAGGCTTCGACGAGCGCGTGTTCGTCCGCGGACAGGAGTACGACCCGTGGCTGGCCGAGGAGGACGTGGATTCGGCGCTCGTGGACGAACTCTTCGAGCGGCACTTCAAGCCCAGCCCGCACATCGATGCCGCGATGTGGGCCGAGCGCTTTCGCCAGTACTGCCGCAACATCTCGGTGCGCCGGGGCGAGGAGGACTACTTCTGCGCGCAGGTGGCCCGGCGCGCCATCGACTGGCTGGAACGCCACGCGGGTGAGGACCGACTGTTCCTGTGGGTGGACATGTTCGACCCGCATGAGCCCTGGGATCCGCCGCCGGAACTCAAGGAGCCCTACAACCCGGGGTACCCGGATCGGGATATCATCGATCCCGTACCCGCGGTGGTCGAGGGCTATCTGTCTCCCGCCGAGATGGCCAACATCCGTGCGCTCTACGCGGGCGAAGTCACGCTGGTTGATCGCTGGGGGGGTCGGCTGCTCGATGCCGCTCGGGAGATGGGCTACTTCGAGGACACCATGATTGTCTTCACCGCCGACCACGGCGAGCCACTCGACGACCACGGGATCGTGCGCAAGTGTCGGCCGTGGCTCTACGAGGAGCTGGTGAGCGTGCCGCTGATCGTGCACCTGCCCGGCGGCGCGGGCGCGGGGGAGAGGCGGCGGGCGCTGGTGCGCCTGAGCGACATGGCGCCGACCATCTGCGACGCCATGGGCGTCGAACCGATGCCGGGCACGCACGGCGCCAGCCTGCTGCCGCTGGTGCGCGGTGAGGTGGACGGGTTGCGTGACTATGCCATCACGGGCATCCACAGCGCGGCCGCGTCGATCCGGGATGGCCGCTGGAGTTACCTGCGCGCGCGCGACCGCGAGCCCGAACTCTACGACCGCGAGGCCGACCCGACCGAGCAGCACAACGTGATCGCCGACTACCCGGATGAGGCCGCGCGCCTGGACGACGAGATGCACCGCCAGATCGCCGAGTTGAGGTGGCAGTGAGGCGTGGGGGCGGGCCTACGGGCTCACGTCGCGGCGGATACAGTTGAACTCCGACAACCCGCGAAGCGCAGACGAGACGCATCCGGTTGCTGTTGGAGCGCCGCCTGGTGGCTTCCGCGGATGGCTCCAACGGCAACGCTGAGAGGACACTCGCCGTACTTCTCGAAGTGCTCCTGCACGTCGATCTCGAAGCCCGCCTGCAGCGCCCGGCGAATTGCTCCATCCGGTCTTTCAGCGCGCGTTCGCGCTCGGCTTTGCTGTGCGCGCGCTCCTGCGCCCGCTTCTTTGCGGCACTCGCTGTCCGCTCGTTCACCGGCATGGCAGACTCCCGGACTGATCGCAGCGGTGGCCCTGCGGGGTCATCATGCCCATCAGGCGCACCCGCGCCAACGCCGTTGCCGCCCCGTCTCGACAAACGCCCGCCGAAGAGTGTATCATGGCGCCGATGCGGCGCCGTGCGCCGTTTCCAATTGCCGTTCCCGATTGCCGTTCCCGATTGCCGATTGCCGATTGCCGATTGCCGACTCCCTATTCCCGGTCGTGCGCAGGGGATGCCCGATGGCCTTTGAGCCTCTGGTTGGTCTCGAAGTCCATGTCC
>CAZTZN010000106.1:0-16350 GCA_964617715.1 uncultured Armatimonadia bacterium
CTACGCCGCCAGCCGCGGCACCTCCGCGCAGGCCACCAGCCGCTTCGAGACGAGTTCCACTGTGATGTTGCTGAAACCGGCCTCGGTGAGCATTTGAGCGAACTCGTCCCGCGCGTACAACCGCACGCCCTCCTCCTGCCCTGACTGCAGCGAGCGTACGAAGGTCGGCGCCCGCTTCGCGGGCGTAATGATGACCACCCGGCCGCCCGGGCGCAGGGCGCGGTACATCTCCGCCAGCGCCGCCTCCGGATCGGGGAAGAACAGGAAGGTCGCGACGCACGCGCAGCAGGTGAAGTGCGCCTCTCGCCAGGGAAGGCGCGTGGCGTCGCCGACGACGATCGCAGCCCGCCCCTCCTCGACCGCCGCGCGGTTGTTGCGCAGCGCCAGCTTCGCCATGTCCGGGCTGTGATCGATGGCCGCGCCGAAGGCGACCGTCTCCAGCACGCGCCGCAGCAGCAGTCCCCCGCCCTGGCCGATCTCAAGATACTTGTCGTCGGGCTGCGGCTGCAGGCGTGCGATAGCGGTGCGGCCGAGGGTGTCGGCGGAGGCCAGAGTGCCGTAGAGGAAGCGCCCCAACCAGCCGCCGGGCTTGCGCGCGGCCAGGGTCACCAGATAGCTCTTCACGCGCGACAGCACTTCAGGCATCGCCATCCCGCTCCCGGCCGGTACTCACGGCTCCAGCGACGGCAGGTAGCTGAGGTGTGTGCGGTCGTAGAACCAGAACGTGTTCGTGAAGGGCGCGTCGGACTTGCGCAGGCGCTCGGCCTCAGCCTCGAGCTGCTCCACGGTCGTATTCCACAGCGTCAATTGCGTCACCTGTGTCGCCTGCGTCAGGGGGCGAATGTGCGCCCACTCCCGCACATCGAGCACGATATCAGGCGGGCGGTCCTGCACGCCCTTGTAGTAGAAGATGTAAGGCGTGCGCCACGTCTCTCCCAGCTCGGCTGAGACCGGGCTGCCCGCCTGCCACGCGGCCTCGATGGACAGCGCGTGCGTCGTCAGATGGTCGCGGTGCATGTCGTGCGGGCCGTGGGTGAAGATCACGTCCGGGCGCACGCGCCGGATGACTTCGATGAAGGCCTTGAAGGTTGCCTTGTCGTTCGTGAGGCCCATGTCATCGGCGCCGATGCAGATGCGTTCGGTGGTGCCGATGAGCCTGTCGGCCTCCGCCATCTCCCGGGCGCGCATGGCGACGATCTGGTCGCGCCACTCCGGCCGGGGGTAGCCCTCCGAGCCGTTAGTGCTGATGCAGATGTACACCGCGACCCCACGGTCGGCCAGCATCGCCATGGTCGGGGCCATGGTCAGCTCATCGTCAGGATGCGCTCCGAACACCAGAACTCGCTCGTAGTCCATCGCCGTCTCCTCCCGAGGGCTCATCTCGCAGCGCCTCGCCCTTCGTCATTCGCAGACACATACCTTCGACGCGCCTCCGACCGGGGCAGGCAGGGCATGCGCGGGCGCGCGCTGGCATCGACTGGTGATACGGTGAGGCCAACGGGTGTCACGGAGGCATCACACAGTTCACTGTCGATTTTGGCCGTGAAGGCTTGCTTAATGTGGCGAATACGCGTACGATAGCGGAGGATGGCGGGACGAAGAACAGCACTCGGCGCGCCGGTACGGTGGGGGACTGCGCGGAGGGGGGAGATACGGGAGCAGGCTGCGTGATCAACGCACTCACCATCGACGTCGAGGAGTACTTTTGTTACGCCTATCCGGGCGACACCCTCTCCTGTCAGGAGTGGGCGGGCTTGGAGAGCCGGGTCGTACCGCACACTCTTGAGACGCTCAGGATCCTCGAGAAGCACCGCATCCGCGCGACCTTCTTCGTACTGGGCTGGGTCGTGGAGCGCGAGCCGCATCTGTTGCGGGAGATTCGCGATCGCGGCCACGAGATTGGCAGCCACAGTTACGCCCACGGCCTGGTCTACATGCAGACGCCGACCGAGTTCCGGGATGACGTGCAGCGCTCGGTTGATCTGATCGGGGAAGTCATCGGCGAGCAGCCCGTGGGCTACCGCGCACCTTCGTTCTCGATTACCCAGGACTGCCTGTGGGCGCTCGACATCCTCGCCGACCTCGGCTTTGCCTATGACGCGAGCATCTATCCCACACGCATGCGTTACTCGAACGCTCCCCGCATGCCCACGGAGCCGCACCGGCTGGACAACGGCATGTGGGAGTTCCCCGCGGCGACGGTGAACCTGGGGGGGCTGGAGTTGCCCTTCGGGGGCGGGGGCTACTTGCGGCTCTACCCGTTCGTGGTGACGCGTTGGGCGACGCACCGCATCAATGACAGCGGGCGCCCTGCAATGATCTACCTGCATCCGTGGGAGCTGGACCCCTACCCGCCGGTGGCGCCGCGCAGTCGCCTTCGGCGCTTTCAGCACACCGTTGGCCTCGCCAAGACGCGGTCGCGGCTGCTGCACCTGTGTGCGGAGTTCGAGTTCGCGCCCATCGGTGATGTGCTGGCGCGCCTGCAGGCGGAGAGCAACGACGCAGTGGGCTTTGCGGCCGCGAAGTAGGTCGTCGGTCCCCCCCTCGCCCCTCAGAAGATGTACACCGGTGTTCCCACGTCTACGAGCTGGTAGAGCGCCCGTGCGTCGGAGCGATGCTGGCGCACGCAGCCATGCGAGGCGCCGCGGCCCAGGTAGCGGTAGAACGGTGGACTGGTAGCGTGGATGCCGTGGCTGCCGGTCGAGGTAATCTGCAGCCAGTAGGGCATCCAGCAGGTGTAGCGCCGGCTCCAGGCGTTGGGGGACTTGCGGAACACCTGGCCCATGGCGCCGCGGCGGCGGTCGTGGCTGCCCGGATGCATGGTCGGGGTGGTGTATCCGGGGGCGGCGGTCGAGATGATGTGCATGCGCCGGATGCGGCCGTTCTCATAGTAGTAGAGCCGCTGGCGCTTTTTGATGATGCCGATGGCGTGTGCGGGCAGGTCCTTGAGTTCAGCGGGACGGAAACGCACGCCGACCTCGTCGGCTGCGATCAGCGAGCCCTCGCGGTCGTAACCGGCCATCCGGAGCCGGAAGGCGTCGGTATCCATCCAGGGGACGGTCCAGGGCACACGCCCCAGGTTGGGGATCATCTGGCCGAAGATCACGCGCCCGTACCGGCCGCGTGATCTGCCCCCCAGCCGGCAGCGGTCGTAGTAGTAGTAGAGCCGGACCCTGTCGATGGGGCCGCCTGAGTCCCAGCGGATCGACACCTCGGAGCCCTCCAGCAACTCGCTGTCGGCGGCGGGCTCGATTATGCGCACGAAGAACTTCTCCGAGGTGGGGCGAGTGGTCGGATCGGGCACCACGCTCAGGCCCACGTCGGGAGGCTCAGGCTGGGTGGGGAGCAAAGTGACGGCGGCCGGCCCCCCCGCGCCCGGCACCGCGGGCGGCGCCTCGGACGGTGCGGCCAGCAACGCCACCAGCAGGACGGCGATGAGCACTCTCAACATCTGCGTGCACCCGCTGCGGCCCCGGGCAGGCGGCGCCCGGGAAGGCTGCTTGTTGTGCTGCGAATCCCCGCTCACCGGCAATCCCATTCTACTCGGTCGGGATTGTTCCTGCAAGCTCGCGGGCGAATCAGATCCGGGGCCCGGTCGGCGGAGAACAACCGGGCTGAGACGGGCGTGAGGGCGCTCGCGGTCCAGCAGGATACCGGAGGGCGGGCGGCCCCGTCCGCCACCGACAGTCCCTGGACGCCCCGGCGAATTGGACGGGCCGCTCCGGTGCCGGTGCGCACTGGAGGAGCGGCCCTGGTCGTCTGCGCGCCGGTGCTACCCGCTCATTTCGGCGCGGGTCTGGTCAATGACCTCGCGGAAGCGCCGCGCCGTGGCGGTGACGATGTCGAAGCGGCCCTCGGCAACCGCGTTCTTGTCTATCAGTGCGCCTCCTGCGCACAAAGCCACCGCCCCGGCCTTGAGGAAGTCGGGGGTGGTGTCAATGTTCACGCCGCCGGTCGGCACCAGGCGGATCTGCGGCAGCGGCCCCAGAATGGCCTTGAAGTAGCCTGGCCCGCCCACGTCGGCGGGGAAGACCTTCACCATGTCCGCGCCCCAGTCCCACGCGAGTTTGATCTCGGTGGGCGTGAACGCGCCCGGCAGCACCGGCTTGTCATAGCGGTGCGCCATCTCGATCATCGGGCGGTCGAGGCACGGGCCGACCACGAACTGCGCGCCTGACAGGATTGCCATCCGGCAGGTCTCGGCATCCAGTACAGACCCCACGCCGATGAGCACTTCGTCGGCGTACTTGCCCGCGACCTCCTCGATGACGGCGAGAGCGTTGGGAGTGGTCATGGTCACCTCGATGACGTCGATGCCGCCCTCCTTGATGGCATCGGCGACCTGCATGAGGTGATCGGAACTCTTCGCGCGGATGACCGCGGCCATCCCGCACCTGATGATCCGGTCAATCGTCTGCATCCGTGTCGGCATTCGTATCACTCTCCTCAGCGCATCCGGCCATGCGGGACCACGTGCCCGCGTTGATGCCGCAACTTGTTCCGACGCCCCGCTATTCGCCGGCGCCCGCGCCGGACCTGTCTTGCTCCTCCAGCAGCCCCAGCAGGTTCCCGCCGGCGATGGCCGCGATATCGTCGTCGGGCAGGTCGAGGTGACCAACCTGGTCCAGCGCCTCCGCCGGGTCGTTGTAAGGGTAGCCCGACGCGAACAGGATGCGCTCGGCTCCGATGCGGCGCACCACCGCCTCGTGAAGCTCGCCGCAGGCGGTGTCGAAGTACACGTTGTCGTGGTTGGCCAGGGCGTTGATCACGTGCGCCGCGCCACCGTTCATGGCCCCCATCCTGGGGATGACGAAGCGCACTTCGGGGAAACGCTCGACGAGCCCCAGCGTCACCGGGAAGTGCTCGGTGAGCCACACCGGCATGCCCAGGGCATGTGCTGACTCGATGAGCGCGCCGAGATCCTCGCGGCCCACCGCGGCCGCCAGCTCGTCAGGCTCCCACATCGACGAGGTCGTGGCCCCGCCGAAATCGAGCGAAGGAGACAGGAAGCAGCGGATATGCAGCGCGCGGTAGCGGGCCAGGGTCTTGGGAATGGTGATCGGGCCGTGGCGGTGTCCCGAGAACGGGTTGCCGCCCACGTAGAATGCCGCCCAGGGGCCGGTGGGACCCGCGACATCGAGCGGAAGCGTGATGTCGTCGGAGAGCTGCGGGCTCTCCGGGTGCGCGGTGAGCAGCGCGGTGTCGATGCCCGCCCGGCGCAGCGCCTCGCGGGCCCGAGGCCACTCGGCGATGGTTCGGCTGACGTGAACTCGTGCGTCGATGATGGGCAGGGCCATGCGAGGACCTCCGCGCGGACGTTGGGTAGTGGCTGGAGGATAGCCTATCGCCGCCCGTCCGGCAAGGAAAGCCTGCGATCGCTCGTGCACAATGAGAGACTCATCCGCGCCGATGCGGCAGGCCGCGCCTGCGCGACACGCAGCCCACATCCCGGGCCGGCTGAGAATTGCACTGGCATGGGAATTGTGGTACACTTCGCGGCGCTGCATTGACCCGACATAGAATGGAGCACGCGCAGTGACTGACGCTGACGCCCGGCGGACCGGGCGTGGTATCCTGCTGGTGGTCGCGGGGCCGTCCGGCGTGGGGAAGGGCACGATGATCGCCGGCCTGCGCGAGCGCCATCCGCAGGTCGAGTGGTCGGTCTCGTGCACGACGCGCGCGCCCCGCGCAGGCGAGGTGGACGGCCGCGACTACCACTTCGTCAGTCATGAAGAGTTCGCCCGCATGAGACGCGAGGGCGAGCTGCTGGAGTGGGCCGTGGTGCATGGCACCCACTTCTACGGCACCCCGCGGGGCCCGGTTGAGGATGCGCTCGAACGTGGGCGCGACACCGTGCTGGAGATCGACTACCAGGGCGCGCGCAGTGTGCGCCACGCCCTGCCTGAGGCGGTGCTGGTCTTCGTCGCGCCGCCCGACGCGGGGACGCTGGCGGACCGGCTGGCCGGGCGCAACACCGAGGATGCCGAGACCGTGGCGCGGCGTCTGCGCAGCGCCCGCATCGAGTTCGGGCACATGGGCATGTTCCAATACCTGATAGTGAATGATGTCCTCGAGGAGGCCGTGGAGGCACTCGAGGCGATCTACGTGGCCGAGAAGCATCGTTTGGGGCGCACGCGCTGGCAGGAGCTGCAGAGACGCCTGCGCGATGACATGGAGGCGTGAGGGCGGTGCACGACAGCGCGCTCAAGGGCAGACGGATCGTGGTCGGGGTGAGCGGCGGGATTGCGGCCTACAAGGCCTGCGACCTGGTCAGTGAGCTGGTCAAGGCCGGGGCGCAGGTGCGCGTGGTCATGACCGCCAACGCCGGGCGCTTCGTGAGCCCCATGACCTTCGCCACACTCATCGGCCGGCCCGTTGATCACGACATGTGGACGGAGCGGGCGGAGATGGAGCATATCTCGCTGGCCGACTTCGCCGAAGTCGCCATCATCGCCCCGGCGACCGCCAATATCATCGGCAAGTACGCTCACGGCATTGCCGACGACCTGCTCTCGACCGCTCTGCTCGTTTTCACTTGCCCGATAATCGTGGCCCCGGCAATGAACACGCGCATGCTCTCTTCAGCAGCCGTGCAGGCCAACCTGCGCCTCCTGAGTGAACGCGGCGTGCACATCGTCGAACCGGCGGAGGGCCGGCTGGCCTGTGGTGACGAGGGCGCGGGCCGGCTGCCGGACACCGCGGCACTGGTGGCCGCACTTGAGGACGCGCTGGGCCGTGTGAGTGACTCACTGGCTGGAGTGCGCGTGCTGGTGACCGCCGGCCCCACGCGCGAGCCCATCGATCCGGTGCGCTTCCTGTCGAACCCCTCCAGCGGCAAGATGGGGTACGCCCTGGCCTCGGAGGCCGCCCGACGCGGGGCGGCGGTGACGCTGGTGAGCGGTCCGGTGATGCTGAGCGCCCCCCCGGGTGTCGAGATCGTGCGCGTGGGCACCGCCGATGAGATGAACCAGGCGGTGCAGGCGCGCGCGGGGACGGTCGATGTGTTCATCGGTGCGGCCGCCGTCGCAGACTGGCGCCCGGTCGAGGCCGCGGACCAGAAGCTGAGCAAGAGCGGGCAGGACGAGCTGGTGTTGCGGCTGGAGCGTACGCCCGACATCATCGCGAACGTGGCTGCATGGGACCCGCGACCCCTGGTGGTGGGCTTCGCGGCCGAGACCGGGGACCTGCTGGCCCACGCCGAGGAGAAGCTGCGCGCCAAGGGCCTCGACCTGATCGCCGCCAACGACGTGAGCCGCCTGGACGTCGGTTTCGCCACCGATGTGAACGAGATCACGCTGATTGACGCCACGGGGACTCGCACCGAATTCCCGATCATGAGCAAGGCCGAGGTCGCGGGTGCGATCCTCGACCGGGTAGAGGAGTTGCTCTCGCGGCGGCGGGACAAGGGGCGCTGACGCGAGTATCGACAAGGAGGCGTGCATCGTGCCGGAGGGATCCTATCATTTCACGTCGGAGTCGGTAACCGAGGGCCATCCCGACAAGATCTGCGACCAGATATCCGATGCTGTGCTCGACCACGTCATGCGCGAGGATCCGACCGGACGCGTGGCTATCGAGACGCTGGTGACTACGGGCACCTGTCTGGTGGCGGGCGAGATGACCACCACCTGCTACGTGCCGGTCGATGAGGTCGCGCGCGGGGTCATCGAGGACATCGGCTACACGCGCGCCAAGTACGGCTTCGACTCCGAGACGGTGGGCGTGCTCACCGCCATCCACTCGCAGTCCCCCAACATCGCCCAGGGCGTGGACACCGGCGGCGCGGGCGATCAGGGCATGATGTTCGGCTTCGCCTGCGATGAGACGGAGCAGTACATGCCCCTGCCGATCTATCTGGCCCACCGCCTGGCCGAGCGCCTCGCTCACGTGCGCAAGACCGGGGAACTGGACTATCTGCGCCCCGACGGCAAGACTCAGGTCACGGTGCGCTACGAAGACGACCGACCGGTCGAAGTCACCAAGGTGCTGCTCGCGGCCCAGCACAAGCGAGGCATGCCACAGGAGGACATCTACGCGGACCTGCTGCAGTACGTGGTAGATCCGGTAATCCCGCGCGAGATACGCGCGGATGAGATGCAGTGCCTGGTGAACCGCACCGGCGTGTTCGAGATCGGCGGGCCGCAGGCGGACACCGGCGTGACCGGTCGGAAGATCATCGTGGACACGTACGGCGGCTACGCCCGCCACGGCGGTGGCGCGTTCTCGGGCAAGGACCCGACCAAGGTGGACCGCTCCGGCGCCTACTTCGCGCGCTATGTCGCCAAGAACATCGTCGCCGCCGGCCTGGCGCGCAAGTGCGAGATCGAGATCGCCTACGCCATCGGCGATCCCGACCCGTTCTCGATTGCGGTCTTCTGCTTCGACACCGAGGTCATCCCCGAAGACCGCATCGCGGAGATCGTCGGCGCCAACTTCGACTTCAGCCCGCTGGGCATGATCGAGCACCTCAAGCTGCGCCGGCCGATCTTCCGCAAGACCGCCGCCTACGGTCACTTCGGCCGCAATGACCCCGATTTCACATGGGAGCGGCTGGATGCCGTGGACATGCTCAGGGAAGAGGCGGGGCTTTGACGCGGCACCACCAGCCTCGACTGCTCGACACTGACCCGCGGCAGTCCGAGGAGAGCGGCTCCCCGGGGCCGGGGCCCTTTGCGCAGGTGATCGTTGATCAGCCCGGCCGTGCGCTCGACATGGAGCTGACCTACTCGGTACCTGCCGACCTGGAGGGTGACCTTCAGGTCGGCAGTTACGTTCTCGTGCCGCTGGGCCGCCGTCGCGTGCCCGGATGG
Organism: uncultured Armatimonadia bacterium; assembly: GCA_964617715.1. Lineage (GTDB taxonomy): Bacteria > Armatimonadota > Zipacnadia > Zipacnadales > UBA5352 > JALGVA01. Next base: position 8,811 of record CAZTZN010000106.1, read on the forward strand.
GTCGTCGGCTTCGCGGAGGCCCCGGCCGGGGTCCGCATCCGGCCGATCACCCGGCTGCTGGTCGATGGCCCGGTCTTCGACGAGCGTGGGCTCGATCTGGCTCGTTGGATGGCGCGACACTACCTTGCCCCGCTGCGCGATGCGCTACGCTGCCTGCTCCCGCCCGGCGCAGGCCACGACACGCGAACTTTCGTCTCGCTGACCGATGAGGGCGTGGCGGCACCCGAGCACGAACTCTCCCGCGCTCCGCGTCAGGAACAGGTGCTCGCGGCGGTGCGCGAAGTGGGGGAGGAGATTGACCTCGCCGAACTGCAGGCCACGTTGGCCGAACGCGACGCCTCGGCGACGCCGGCTGTGGTGCGGGCGAGTGTGAGCGCGCTGGTCGAGCGCGGGCTGGTGCGCTTGCGCCGCGCTCTGTCGCCCCCGCGGGTGCAGGCGCTGCGTCGGCAGGTGGCGCGACTCGACGGCGACCACGACTGGGCCGAGATCATCATGCAGACCGGTGCGCGTGCGCCTCGCCAGGCCGAAGTGCTGCAGGAGCTGCTTGCGGCCGAGGACGGGCTACCGGTCGCCGAGCTGAACCGCAGTGCGGTGAACGCCCTCGCCGCCAAGGGCCTCGTGAGTGTCGCTGACGAGGCGGTGCGCCGCATACCTGAGCGTGCCGAACTGGGCGGCCAGGAGCGCGAGTTCCTGCGCCTGACTCGCGACCAGCAGTGCGCCTTCGACCGCATCGACGCGGCGCTGGCATCACGCGGTTTCGAGGGCCTGGTGCTGCACGGCGTCACCGGGTCGGGGAAGACCGAGGTCTACTTGCACGCCATCCAGGCGGCCCTGGCGCGCGGACGTGGAGCCATCGTGCTGGTGCCTGAGATCGCGCTCACGCCGCAGATGGTCGGCCGCTTCCGGGCCCGCTTCGGCGACCGCCTGGCGTTGCTGCACAGCGCGCTGAGCGCGGGCGAGCGTTTCGACGAGTGGACACGCATAGAGCGTGGTGAGGCCGACCTGGTGGTGGGCGCGCGCTCGGCCGTCTTCGCGCCCCTGGCCGACATCGGCGTCATCGTGATCGACGAAGAGCACGAACGCGCCTACAAGCAGGACAGCCCGCCGCGCTACCACGCTATCGAGGTCGCCCGGCGTCGGGCGCTGCAGCACGAGGCCGTGCTGGTGATGGGCAGCGCGACACCGTCACTTGAGACCTACTACGCCGCCGAACGCGGTCTTCACGGACTGAGTCTGTGTCATCTACCCACGCGTATCGACGACCGCCCCCTGCCCGAGGTCGAGATCATCGATCTGCGCGGCGAGACGCTCATGGGCAGCGGTGGCACCTTCAGCCAGCGCCTGCTCGACGCGCTGGGAGAGTGTCTGGAACGCGGCGAGCAGGCCATGCTCTTTCTCAACCGCCGCGGCTTCTCGACCTTCGTGCTCTGCCGCAACTGCGGCTACACGCTGCGCTGCGAAGACTGCTCGGTGTCGCTGATCTACCACCACGAGACCCGCGACATGCGCTGCCATCACTGCGACTTCGCGCTGCCGATGCCCGAGCGGTGCCCGTCGTGCGGGTCTGAGGACATCGGCTTCCACGGCCTGGGCACCGAGCGGGTAGCCGATCAGGTCGCGCGCGAGTTCGCGGCGGCCCGCGTGTTGCGCATGGACCGCGACACCACCGCGCGCAAGGGTGCCTACGCCGACATCCTCAGGCGCTTCGCCGACGGGGAGGCCAACGTGCTCATCGGCACTCAGATGATCGCGAAGGGCCACGACTTTCCCGATGTGACGCTCGTGGGGGTGCTCAACGCCGACACCGGCCTCAACCGCGCCGACTTCCGGGCCTCGGAAGCCACCTTTCAGTTGCTCACGCAAGTCGCGGGCCGCGCCGGACGCGCCGACAAGCCGGGCCGTGTGCTCGTGCAGACCTACAATCCGGGCCACATTGCGATCACCAGCGCCAGCCGCCACGACTACGAGGCCTTCTACGCCGCGGAACTTGCCAACCGGCGAGAGAACATGTATCCTCCCTTTGCGCGATTGATCAACCTGACCATCGCCGACGAGGACGATGAGCGCGCGCTGACCGCGGCTCGGCGGCTGGCCTTCGAACTCCAGGAGCGTGGACTGGCGCACAAGCGCGGCGAGATGCAGTTCTTGGGCCCCGCACGGGCGCCGCTGGCGAAGCTGCGGGGGCGCTACCGTTATCATCTGCTGCTCAAGGGACGCTCGATCGACGACCTGCGGGCCGCGCTGCTCGGGGCGCTCGAGGCACTCGGGGAACGCGCTGCAATGGTCATGGTTGACGTTGACCCTCTGGATATGATGTGAGTGGGCCATCGCGGCCCGCTCTAAGGAAGCGTGGACATGGCAGTTCGAAGGATTGTTTACTGTGGCGACGCGGTACTGCGCCGCAGGGCGCAGCGCCTGCGAGACATCGACGAGGACGTAGTCCGGCTGCTCGACGACCTGCGCGACACCATGCAGCACGCCAGTGGCCTGGGGCTGGCGGCCGCACAGATCGGAGTGCCGGTGGCGGCGGTGACCGTGCTGCACGACCTTGAGTCCGAGCAGGTGCTCCAGCTCATCAACCCGCGGATAATCGAGTCTGAGGGCGAACAGGAGGGCACGGAGGCGTGCCTGAGCCTGCCTACGCTGCGCGGGACGGTGATCCGTCCGGCGCGCGTGGTCGTGGCGGCGATAGACCCGAGCGGCAACCCGATCACCCTCGAGGGCGAAGGGCTGATGGCTCGCTGCCTGTCGCACGAGCTGGACCATCTTGAGGGCAGGCTGTTCATCGACCTGGTGGAGCCCGACTCATTGTGCTGGCTGCGGCCCGATGAGAATGAGGAATCGGGATACCGCACTGAGCCGACCACGGTCGAAGAGGCCCTGGAGGCCTTCAACCGCCTGCGTGCCCGGCAGGAGGGCTGAGGCCGGGATGGATGTCGCGTTCTTCGGCACCCCGCCGCCGGCCGTGCCTTATCTGCGGGCGCTGGTGGACGCGGGGCATGAGGTGGTCGCGGTGGTTACCCAGCCCGATCGCCCGGCCGGGCGCGGCCGCAGGCCTACGCCCAGCGCTGTGCGCGTGACCGCCGAGGAGTTGGGCTTGCCGGTCCTTGCGCCGCAGTCAGCCTCGGATGAGGCCTTCATCGCGGCGCTGGACGCGCGCCGTCCGCAGTTGGGCGTAGTTGTCGCCTACGGACAGATCCTGCGGCGTGAGCTGCTCGACCTGCCGCCCGCGGGCTTCATCAACGTGCACTACTCGCTGCTGCCTGAGCTTCGTGGCGCGGCGCCCGTCCACGGCGCGCTCCGCAGGGGTCTGACCGTGACCGGCGTGACCATCCAGTATATGGCGCTCGAGCTGGACGCCGGCGATATTATCCTCCAGCGCGAGCTGCCCATCGCGGAGGACGACGACCGCGGGACCTTGACCGACCGCCTGACCGAGATCGGCGTCCCCCTGTTGTTGGAGGCGGTGGCGCTGATCGAGGCGGGGAAGGCTCCGCGGATCCCGCAGGACCATGCGGCCGCGACCTGGGCAGGGCGGGTGACGACCGATGATTGCCGCATCGACTGGGCCGCACCTGCCGATGAAGTGCGCCGGCTGGTGAGGGCGTGTACACCGTGGCCGGGCGCCTGGTGCAGGGTGCGCGGCCGACGGCTCAAGGTAGGGGCGGTCAAAGTCAGACAAGAAACGTTAAGAAGGGGAGGAACCCCGGGCGAGATTGTCGAAATACTCGATGACGGTGGGCCGGTTGTGCGTGTCGGCGAGGGGGCGGTGGAGATCGTGCGTGTGCAGCCCGAGGGGAGGCGGCCGATGTCGGGGGCCGAGTTCCTACGTGGGGCAAGACTTGCCATCGGAGACCGGTTCGAGTAGACTGACGTTGTCAAGGGGCCGGACCGCGCCAACGTCGTCGCCTGGCGGGGGCACGCCGGCATCAGCTTGGAGGACGCGACCTGATGGGTGCGGGCAGCGAAGTGCTCGAACAGGCCCACGAATTGCGGATCAACGGGCAGTATGACGAGGCCATCGAGCTGTACCGCGAGGTCCTCGCCGCCGACCCCGGGTGCGCGGAGGCGCTGTGGGGGCTGGGTCTGTCGCTGATGAACATCGGCGAATTCGACGAGGCCCTGGAGTTGATCGTTCAGGCGACCGACGCCGATCCGGAGAATCAACTCTATCTGCTGGATGCCGGCAAGCACTACACGATGCTCGGAATGTACGATGAAGCCAAGCCCTTCTTCGAGCGCGTCATTGAACTCGACCCTGAGTCCAAATACGGCGTGGAGGCGCGCAAGCAGCTCTCGTATTACGACTGAGGCGGAGGACAAGAGGAGCCGGGTCCGGGGCGCCACTGCGGCCCGCGGGTCCGGCTTTGCGCTATGATTACCGTTACCTTCAAGCCAGGTGGCGAAACCGGGCGGGTCGAGCCGGGACAGACCGTGCTCGACGTCGCCCAGCAACTCGATGTGTCGATCACGGCGCCCTGCGGTGGACGTGGGCGCTGCGGGCGGTGTCGTGTGATCGTCCCCAACGGTTGCCAGGAGCCGACTCAGGCGGAACATGATCTACTCACCGGCGAGGAATTGCGCAACGGCGTGCGCCTGGCCTGTGAGGCGATCCTGATCGCCGACGCTCAGGTAATCGTGCCCTCGGACTCGCGGACCGTGGACAGCAAGATTCTCTCCGAGGACACGGGGCGGCATTTCGAACTGTCGCCCAATGTTGCCGGCCGACGCCTCAAACTGCCCGAGCCGTCGTTGGCGGACCAGCGCAGTGACGCCGAGCGCGTGGCCGATGGGCTGGGCGTGCCGGTTGCGGAGCTGGACATCGATCACGTGGCGCTCGCGGAGATGCCGGTCGTGCTGCGCGACAACGCGTTCGAGATTACCGCGATCATGGTCGGGGAGAAGCTCGCGGCGGTGCGGGCGCCCGATTGCGAGCCGTGCTGCCTGGGAGCGGCGGTGGACATCGGCAGCACTACGGTGGTAGTCTATCTGGTTGACCTGTGCACCGGCGAGCGCCTCGCCACGGTATCCGACCTGAACCCGCAGGCGCGGCACGGTCACGATCTGATCTCGCGCATCGAGTACGTGGAGCGTGTGCCCCGCGGGCTCGAGGACATGCGTCGGCTGATCGTCGATCTCATCAATCGCCTGCTGGGCGAAGCCGTCGATCAGGTGCGCGCGCGCCGGCGCGACATCTACGAGGTCACGGTGGTCGGTAACACCTGTATGCACCACCTGTTCCTCGGGCTCGACCCGCGTAACCTCGCGCGCTCGCCCTATATCCCGGTTACCACGCAGCCCATGACGCTCTCCGCTGAGGAGGCCGGGCTCGCCATCAATCGCGCGGGCAGCGTATACTGCCTGCCGGTCATCGCCGGCTTCGTAGGCGCGGATACCGTGGGCGTGCTGCTGGTGTCGCGGATGACCGAACGGGACAAGCCCACCCTCGCCATCGACATCGGTACCAACGGCGAGGTCATGCTCTGGTCGGGCGAGCGCCTGCTGGTGACCTCGTGTGCCGCGGGCCCCGCCTTTGAGGGTGGCGAGATCAGCAACGGTGTGCGCGCGGGCAACGGCGCGATCGAGCGCATCTGGTTGCGTAATGGCACCATCGCCTACGCCACCATCGGCGGGGGGCGGCCCAACGGCATCTGCGGCTCGGGGATCTTCGATATCATGGCCGCGCTGCTCGACTCGGGCGCCGCCGACAGCGCCGGACGCCTGGCCGACGACGAGGCGGCACGCGGCCTCCCCGAGGACATTGCCGCACGGCTGCGCGGAGAGGGCTCCAAGCGGGAGTTCGTGCTGGTGCCCGGAAGCGACAACGGCAGCGGCGAGATCGTGTTCACGCAGAAGGACGTGCGCGAAGTTCAACTCGCGAAAGGTGCGGTGCGCGCGGCGGTCGAACTATTGTGCTCGGAGGCCGGAATCGAGACCGATCAGCTCGACCAGGTCCTGCTTGCGGGCGCCTTCGGCAACTACATCGACCGGCGCAGCGCCCTGCGCATGGGCCTGCTGCCGGAGGTGCCGCTCGAGCGTATCCAGGGCGTCGGCAATGCCGCCGGGGCCGGAGCGCTGGCGGCGCTGATTTCCACCGCTGAGCGGCGCTACGCGGCGGAATTGGCCGGGCGTGCTGAGCATGTCGAACTGATGGCGAACCCGCGCTTCCAGATGGTGTTCGCCGACAGCATGCTCTTCCCGCACTGATCTGGCAAGGCGTCAATCCGTGCCTACAGGGGCGCGGCTGGACACGAGGCGCTCGCAAACCGAACGGGAGGTTACACCACATGGCGGACCTGCAGGCTCTGGCGGAGGCTGTCATCAATGGTCAGAAGGAGGAGGCCGAAAGGCTTACCCAGGAGGCCATCGACGAAGGACTGCGGCCCGGCGACATTATCAACGACGGGCTGATTGCCGGCATGAGTGTGGTCGGCGACAAGTTCAAGAACAACGAGTTTTACGTACCTGAGGTGCTCATCGCGGCGCGCGCGATGCAGTCCGCCATGGCCAAGGTCAGGCCCCTGCTGACCGAGGGCGAGGTGGAGACCAAGGGGACGGTCGCCATCGGCACGGTCAAGGGCGACCTGCATGACATCGGGAAGAACCTGGTGGCCATGATGCTCGAGGGCGGCGGCTTCGACATCATTGACCTCGAGGTGGACGTGGCGCCCGAGCAGTTCGTCGCGGCCGTCAGCGAGCAGGGGGCCAACGTGGTCGCGCTGTCGGCGCTGCTGACCACGACCATGCCCTCGATGAAGGACACCATCGACGCGCTGGCCGAGGCGGGTCTGCGCGACAAGTGCAAGGTCATCATCGGCGGCGCGCCGGTGACGCAGAGCTATGCCGACGAGATCGGCGCCGACGGCTACGCGCCCGATGCCGCCTCGGCGGTTGACAAGGTCAGCGAGCTGCTCGGCTGAGCGGCGCGCCACCGTCGTGACCTGTCTGCGCACGAGCCATCGCCGCCCGTGAGGCAAGCTCGAGGCGGGCGGTGATGGCTCTTGCGCGGATGTGTGCCCGTTATCCGGTAGCGCCACAGGAGTGGATGCGAAGTGCCCGTCCGCGCGATATTGCTGCTGCTCACCGCGATCACACTGGGCGCCTGTGGGCAGATCTGCCTGAAGGTCGGCGTCAACGCCGTGAACTCGGGTGGTAGCGCGTCGGCACTGACCATCCTCAGAGGGATCTTCACTCCTTACGTCCTCGCTGGCTTCGTGCTCTATGGCCTCAGTTCGCTGCTCTATCTGGTCGCGATCTCGAGGCTCGACCTCAGCTACGCCTACCCCTTTGTCGCCCTGAGTTTTGTGATGGTTACGGTGCTGTCGTGGCGCATCCTCGGCGAGACGCTGCCGTTGCTGCGTGTGGTCGGCCTGGTGCTGATCCTCGGAGGGGTCCTGACGGTCGCCGCCAGCTACCGTGCTGAAGCGAGCGACTCGGTCGCGGTTGACTCACCGATCGAGCACGCCCGCTAGCTCCCCGCAGGGTGGTTTGTCCCCGCAGGACTATTGCCGTATAATGCCGGCCATGTATCGCAAGCTGG
>CAZTZN010000107.1:0-16228 GCA_964617715.1 uncultured Armatimonadia bacterium
GGGCCGGCGAGTGCGCCCATGAAGCGCTTCTACGATGTGCTCGAAGCGTGCATGATGAAGCCACGCCCGGGCAGGTGGTTCGAGGGGCTGAGCAACGTCATCGAGCAGCTTGATCTGTGGGAGCGTGGCGACCTGGAGGCCTGTCGGAGCGCGCTGGGTGAGGCATGGCGTCTGGCGCACGACAGCGAACCCTACGCGGCACGGGTGAACTTCGTCGCGCGAGGCTTCCGGCTGGCCGACGCCATGCTGGAGGAGTACTGGCTCGCGCAGCGCGTGCACGAACTGGGCAGGTCGGCGACCGCGCCGGCCGATGAACTGGCGGCGACGCTGGGCGAGTTCCTGGAGGCGTCGGCGCGGCGCGAACGCCTGTGGGAGTCGATCCGTGACGACGAGCTGGTGTCGGGGATATACACGCGCATCCTGGGCCCGCGACCGCAGCGGCTGGCGTCGTGGCGCATGTACCTGCAGAACGCCCCCGCGCAGGCCTATGCGGCGCTGATGGCGCGCGCCGACGAGGTGCCCGCGGGCACGATCGATGACCTGGTAGCGCGCGCTCCCGAGGGCCTGGGCCTGACCATCGGCGCGATGCACTGGGCGACGACGCACCCGGAAGCGCCGAATGCGTGCGTGAATGCGGGCTTCGAGGAGACCGGCGATGGCGAGGCTCCCGCGGGGCTCGATTGGGTCGCGACCGACACGCCGCCGGGGTGGTCGAAGTGGGAGATCGACGGGGCCAACGATGGCCTGACCTGGGAGGCTGAGGGCGGGCGAAGCGGGCCGCACTGCGTGCGTATCTCCGGTGCCCGCAACGGCTGCTTCATCCAGCCGGTGCCGGTCACTCCTGGGGAGAGTTGGTTCATGTCGATCTGGGTGCGCAGCACCGGCTCGAGCGGGCAGACGCCCCAGTTTGTGCTGCGCTGGCGCGACGGTGATGGCGCGTGGACCGCGAACGAGGCGGGACTGCACGTCGAGGGCGAGGGCGGAGCGGATCGGTGGCAGCAGCTCATGCTGGTGTGCACCGTCCCCGACGGCGCGAGGCAGGCGGTGTTGCTGCCCGGCGCCAGGGACCAGCGTCCCGGCGATGCGGTGTTCTTCGACGACGCGCGCGCCATCCGGCTGCCGAACGCCCCGGGCGAGGCCGGTGGATAGAGTGACGCGCGCTCCTGTCCAACTGTGTGGACGCACTCGCGCCGGGGCGGTGGTGGGGCTTGCGGGTGTGGAGGGCAGGACGCCGCCGATCACCGACGTGCCCATCCCGGTCTGCGCGGCGCCGGCGGGCTCGGGTCGCAGGAAGGGTGTGTCCGGTGGCGAACTGGGAGCACCGAGGCCGAGCACTGCCCCAGGGACGTGACGGCGTTCGTCTCTGAGATCGTGCACCTCCCGGTTGACAGCGCGCCTTGACGACTTGCTCATCAATCCGGCAGGAGGAGGAGCGACATGAAGTGGGTCACCCGTGAACGTCCGAAGACCGACCGCATCGCCTGTCCGTGGCTGATCGAGAAGTTCATCGACCCCGAGGCCGAGTTCCTCTATGTACCGGCGGACCAGGTGCTGGACACGGCGGCGCGCGAGGGCGCGAAGTCGTTCGACTGTGCCGACGCCGACTACGGGCACCGTGAGGGAAAGTGCACCTTCGAGGTGCTGATCGAGGAACACGGGCTGGATGACCCGGCCCTGGCATACCTGGCGAAAATCGTGCATGGCGCGGATGTGCGGGACGACCGTGACATCACGCCGGAGTCGCGCGGGCTTCTGGCCGTGGCCGAGGGCTTCCACATGCTGGCTCTCGACGACCACGAGGCACTGCGGCTGCAGAGGCCGGTGTATGACGCCCTTTACCGCTGGTGTCAAGAGAAAGCGCAGGCGCAGTAGTCGGTCGCCCCATGGCTGCGGGGGATCGATGGGAGATGAGCCAGGTTGCCGGACGCGGAACCCGCTCGAGAGCCGTCGTGGCTGTCGCGACTGATTGAGTTTCTCGGCCTACGCAGGAGCATCGTCGGGTTGCTGACCATGGTCGTCCTGGTCGGCATGGGCGAGCATATGGCCGAGCAGTTCCTGCCCCTGTATCTGATGGCCCTGGGCGGCGGCTTCCTCTCGGTCGGCTTCCTCAACGGCATGGACAATCTGCTGGGGGCGTTGTATTCCTTCCCCGGCGGCTACCTGGCCGACCGCCTGGGCACCAAACGCGCGTTGTTGCTGTTCAACGTGCTCTCGATGATAGGCTTCGGCGTGGTCATCCTTATTCCCGCCTGGCAGGCGGTGCTGGGCGGGGCGGTGCTCTTCCTGTCGTGGACGGCCATCTCACTGCCCGCCACCATGAGCCTGGTTGCCCGCGCGCTGCCCCGGAGCAAGCGCACCATGGGGGTATCGCTGCACTCGCTGGTGCGGCGCGTGCCCATGGCTCTGGGGCCGATGGTGGGCGGGGCGTTCATCGGTATCTGGGGCGTCGAGCTGGGGGTGCGCCTGGCCTTCGCGGGCGCGCTGCTGATGGCGCTGGTGGCGGCGGTGGCGCAGCAGGTCCTGATCGATGACGACACGCCGGATGCCACGTCCGTGCGCGCCGCCGCGGCCGAGCGCAACCCGTTGCGCCTGTGGCGCGCGATGAGCCCCGACCTGCGCCAGTTGCTGGTCGCCGACATCCTCGTGCGCTTTTGCGAGCAGATCCCCTACGCCTTCGTCGTGCTGTGGGCGGTCGGGACCGCTCAGGCCCCGGGGCCGGTGAGTGCCTTTCAGTTCGGGATCCTGCGCAGCATCGAGATGGCGACGGCCATCCTGATCTACATTCCGGTCGCGTACCTGGCCGACCTGGGGCACAAGAAACCCTATGTGGTCATGACCTTCGCGTTCTTCACCATCTTCCCCCTGTTCCTCATGTTCGCGCACTCCTTCGGGCTGCTGGCACTCGCCTTCGTTGTGCGCGGGCTCAAGGAGTTCGGCGAGCCGACCCGGAAGGCCCTGATCATGGATCTGGCGCCCGAGGATCGCAAGGCAGGCATGTTCGGCCTCTACTACCTCATCCGCGATGTGATCGTGTCGGTGGCCGCCTTCGGCGGGGCCTTCCTGTGGGCCATCCACCCGAACGTGAACCTGCTGGCCGCGTTCGGCTTCGGCATGGCCGGCACACTCTGGTTCTGGCTGCGCGGTCGGGACTTCGCACCCCCCGCCCGCTGAGACCTGTCGCATGCCGGAACACGCCAGGCCGATGCGGAGGACCATCAGGGGCGTATCCGCAGCGACTGTGACCGCTGCGAGCCGTGGGTGATCGCCCACCGGCTCGGCGGACCGTAGCCGCCCGATCTCATCATGGCCGCGGGAATCGACCGGGCATCGAAATGAGGGAGACGCATGACCGAGGCGTGGCTTGAGGGCCGGATCGCGCTGGTGACGGGCGCGGCGTTGCGCCTGGGGCGCGCCATCGCCATGGCGCTGGCGGAGCGCGGGGCGAACGTGATCGCGCACTATCACTCGTCGCGCGAACAGGCCGAGGCCGCCTGCGCCGAACTGACCGCGCTGGGCGTGCAGGCGTGGCCGCTCCAGGCGGACCTGGCATCGCCCGACCAGGCGGCGGATCTCGTCCCGCGGGCGGCGGCCATCGCCGGGCCGGTGCAGGTGCTGGTCAACAGCGCGTCGGTCTTCGGCCCGAGCACACTGGCCGACGTGACCCTCGAGCAGGTGAGCGAGAACCTGGTCGTGAATGCGTGGGCACCGCTGGCGCTAATGCGCGCGCTGGCCGCGCAGGAGATCGACGAGGGGCGCATCGTCAACCTGCTGGATGCGCGCGTGAAGGGCCTGGACAGGGCACACGTGGCGTACATTCTGAGCAAGCACGCGCTGCTGCAGCTCACGCGCCTGGCGGCGGTGGAACTGGCTCCGCGCATCACGGTCAATGCGGTGGCGCCGGGGCTGGTGCTGCCACCGCCGGGCGAGGACGAGGACTATCTCGCGGCGCTGGCGGGCTCGCTGCCGCTGCAGAGGCACGGGAGCGCCGGGGATGTGGCGGACGCGGTCGCGTATCTGCTGCAGGCAGGATTCGTGACCGGCCAAGTCATCTTCGTTGATGGCGGCCGGCACGTGCGCGAGGAGTGAGGAGCGGACTGTGGACTTCATCCTGATCGAGGACCTGCTGGCGCGCTGCATCATCGGCATCAACGAGGATGAGCGGCGCAATCGGCAGGACGTGGTCATCAACATCGTCATGGGCACCGACACGCGCGGGTCCGGGCGCAGCGACGACTTCGCCGACGCGCTCGACTACCGCGAGATCAAGAAGCGCGTGTTCGAGATGGCGGAGGGCTCACAGTTCGAGCTGCTGGAAGCGCTGGCCGAGGCGATTGCCGACATCTGCCTCGAGTATCCACGCTGCCTGCAGGCCGAGGTGACGGTCGAGAAGCCGTCGGCGCTGCGCTTTGCGCGCAGTGTGGGAGTGCGCATCAACCGCGCGCGTGAGGACGGCTGATGGCCCGCGTGTTCATTGCCATCGGCTCGAACATCGAGCCGGAGCGCCAGATCCGCGCGGCGCTGTCGGCGCTGGCGGCGGAGGTGCGCATTGTCGCGCTCTCGACCTTCTACGCAACGGCGCCGGTGAACCGCCCCCGGCAGCCGGGATTCCTCAACGGTGTGATCGAGGTCGAGACGAATCTGCCGCCGCGCGCGCTCAAATTCGACGTCTTGCGGCGCATCGAGACGGCGGCGGGGCGCGTGCGGGGCGAAGACCGGTCGGCGCCCCGCACCATCGACCTCGACATCGCGATCTACGCTGACCTGGTGATCGACGAGCCTGACCTGCGCATCCCCGACCCGGACATCACGGAGCGCGCCTTCCTCGCCGGGCCGATCGCGGAGCTGGCGCCGGAGCTGGTGCTGCCGGGGACGGGCCGGCCGATGAGGGACATCGCCGCCGCGCTCGGGGACGAGGGCATGGCGCCGTTGGCGGAGTACACGCAGTCGCTGAAGGAGGAGATCGGCGCATGAACAAGGAGCGCGTGCAGCGGCTCATCCGCGAGCTGCTTGTCGAGATCGGCGAGGACCCGGATCGCGAGGGGCTGGTGAGGACGCCCGAACGCGTGGCACGCGCGTGGGAGTTCCTCTCCCGGGGCTACCGCATGGATCCGCGGGACGTGGTCGGCGACGCGGTGTTCACCCAGGAGACCAACAGCATGATCACCGTGCGCGACATCGAACTCTACAGCATGTGTGAGCATCACATGCTGCCCTTCTACGGGCGCTGCCACGTCGGCTACATCTCGAAGGGCAAGGTCCTGGGGCTCAGCAAGGTCGCGCGGCTGGTGGATGTCTACGCCCGGCGGCTGCAGATCCAGGAGCGGCTGACCGAACAGATCGCCCACACTATCATGGATGAGATCGACGCCGAGGGTGTGGGCGTGGTGATCGAGGCGCGCCATCTGTGCATGATGATGCGTGGCGTCGAGAAGCAGAACTCGTTGATGACCACCTCGTCGGTGCTGGGGAGCTTCCACGATTCGGCGGCCACCCGCGCCGAGTTCATGACGCTGATCAGCAAGCCACGCGCGACCGGCCCGTAGCCCGTGGCCGCGGTCCCACTATCCGAAAGAAGGACCACCGACCATGACTTCACGTGAGCGCATCATCGCCGCGAACCGCCGCGAGCCGGTGGACCGCGTTCCCTGCTGCATCGCCTTCAACCCGCTCTCGGAGGTGCAGCGGCGCGGGCATACGTGGAACTTCCCCTGGTCTCCTGATGCGCCCGCCGACGAGCGGCTTCGCTACCAGGTCGAGGAGCTGGGCCTCGACCAGGTGGTGCACTTCGGCGTGAACCTGTGCCGGCCGACCGAGGGCGTGACGTCGCGTGTGTGGTTGGAGGGCGATGTGCTGCACAAAGCGTACTCGACGCCCGCCGGCGAGCTGCACGCGGCGGTGCGTTACAACGACATGTGGCCGCATGGCGAGGACATCCCGTTCTTCAGCGACTTCAACGTGGGCCACTACCTCGAGCCGTGGCTGCAGACCGAGGCGGACCTCGAGGCCTTCAAGACTGTGCGGCAACCCGATACCGGCCCGGCGGCGATCGAGTGGGTCCGCGAGCGCGCAGCCGCGGCCCGGAAGAGCGCCGATGAGTACGGCCTGGCGACCATCGCATCGGTGGGCATGGGCCTCACGGGCGCCCAACACCTGTTCGGCGTGCGTGAGCTGTGCATGATGACCATCGACAACCCGACGCTGGTGGAGGCGTATCTGGCCTACGAGCACGAGGTCAATGTGGCAACATTGCGGGCGCTGGCCAACAGCGGTTGCGACCTGATCCGGCGCAACGGATTCTACGAGACCGCGGACTTCTACGGCCCGGAGATGCTCGAGCGCTTCCTCGGCGAACGGCTGCGCCGCGAGGCGCAGGTCGCGCGCGAGGGCGGTATGCTCATGACCTACACGGTGCACACGGGCGTGATGCCGATCCTCGACTATCTCGCGGGCCTGGGGCTCGATGGACTGTTCGGCATTGACATGGCGTTCGGCGGCGTCGAGCCCGCAAAGATTCGCGACAGGCTGACGGGCGTCAGCAGCTTGTGGACCGGGCCGAGCAGCACCTATCACCTGTGGAAGGGCCCCGACGCGACGCGCGACGCCGTGCGCATGGTGTTCGATGTATTCGGCAAGACCGGGCTGATCCTGTCGCCCTGCGTATCGGCGCACAGCATCATGCCGTGGGAGAGCACGCTGGCGATGATCGACGAGTGGCGGCGGCTGCGGTAGCGCGCGTTGGCCCACGCCGCCGCCCATGCATATTGAAGGGGTTTCGGCCGATGGCATGGCAACTGCTCTGGGGCGATCTGCACAATCACAACAGCGTCGGGCTGTTCCACTACTCGAAGGGATCGCTGGAGCGCACCATCGAGATCGCGCGCAGTCACCTCGACTTCTTCGCCTTCACCGGGCATTCGTACTGGCACGACATGCCCGAGATGCCCAATGACGGACACCTCAAGTGGCAGGAGGGCTTCGAGCATCATACGCGCATGTGGCCGGAGGTGCAGCGGCAGATAGCCGCCGCCAACCGCGATGGCGAATTCGTGGCCTTTCCCGGCTACGAGTGGCATTCCGCGCGGTTCGGCGACCGCAGCGTGATCTTCCCGGATGACGACAGCGAGCTGCTGCACGCGCAGGATATCGACGAGCTGACCGCGTTCGCGCGCGAGCGCGGTGCGCTGCTGGTGCCGCATCACATCGGCTACCGCTCGGGGCTGCCCGGCCGCGGGGCGAACTGGGAGAGCATCAACGAGGACGTCTCGCCGCTGCTGGAGATCTTCTCCGAGCACGGCGGCGCCGAGCGCGACCGTGGGCCCTGGCCGTACATTCGCCACACCAACGGTCCGCGCACCACGCGCAACACCTGGCAGCACGGGCTGGCGCTGGGCAAGAAGCTCGGCGTGGCCTGCTCCACCGATGACCACTTCGGCTACCCGGGCGCATACGGTGAGGGGCTCATCGGCGTCTACGCGCAGGCCCGGACGCGCACGGCCATCTGGGAGGCGCTGTGGGCGCGGCGCACCATCGGCGTGACCGGCGATCGTATCGAGCTGTGGTTCGCGCTCAACGGTCGACCGATGGGCTCGACCGTGCCGCGCAGCCGGGAGCGCCGGATAGAGGTCGCGGTCTCCGGCTGGGATGACGTGGCGATGGTCGAGGTGCTGCGCAACAACCGTGTGATCCACCGGCACTTCCCCGAGGATCACGCCGATCCGTCGGCGCCCTTCGCGGGCACGGTGAAGTGTCGGGTCGAGTACGGCTGGGGGCCGTGGACCGCACTGGGCATCCCACGCACCGCCGACTGGTTGATGCAGGTGCGCATCGAGGGCGCGCGTCTGGTGCGTTACATGCCGTGCTTCCAGAGCGGGCCGATGGATGAGGAGCGGCGCAACCGCGTGGACGAGTTCGACGAGGCGCACTGCCGCTGGCAGTCATACACCTCGCGGGAGGGTTGCTTCGCCGAGACGCCCACCAATGCGCTGGTCTTCGAGATCGAGGGCGCGCCGGATGCGGAATTGATTCTGGAGCTGGAACGTCCGGTCGCGCGCAGCTTGCGCTATCGGCTGGGCGACCTGGCGCAGTCATCGGAGATCGAGTTCACCGCCGGCTTCCCGTGCGAGTCGCTGCTGGTGCATCGGCTGGTCCCGGCGGACATGTGCGGCGCGCGCTTCGAGTTCGTGGATGAGAGCGATGGCGACGACTTCTACTACGTGCGCGTGACCCAGGCCAACGGCCACATGGCGTGGTCGAGCCCGGTCTGGGTGGAGGAGTGAAGGCAATGGATGAGCTGGCGATCAACGGTGGCCCCAGGGCAAAGCCCACGCCCTATGCGACGGCCAACCGCTACGGTGCGGAGGAACTGACGCTGCTGCGGGAGGTCATCGAGTCGGGGCGGCTGATGGGGCCGCACGGCATGGTGCAGCGCTTCGAGGAGGAGGTGGCGGCGGACTTCGGCGCGCGCCACGTGGTCATGGTGACCTCAGGTACCGCTGCGTTGCACACGGCGCTGGCGGCGCTCGGGGTCTCGGAAGGCCATGAGGTCATCACCACGCCGGTGACCGACATCGGCACGGTGGCGGCGATTCTGGCGCTGCACGCGATCCCGATATTCGCCGATGTCGATCCGGAGACCACGCTCATCAGCCCCGAGAGCGCGCGCGAGCGCATCACCGAGCGCACGAAGGTCATCATCGCGGTGCATATGGCCGGGCTCCCCTGCCCGATGGATGAGCTGCTCGCCATCAGCGAGGAGACGGGCGTGCTCATCCTGGAAGACTGCGCCCAGGCACACGGTGGCGCCTGGCGCGGGCGCAGGCTCGGCACCATCGGTCATGCCGCGGGCTTCAGCATGAACGAGTCCAAGCAGATGACCACCGGCGACGGCGGCTTTGTGATGACCGACGATGACGAGACCGCGAAGATCGCCGGCCTGTTTCGCGACAAGACCTACATTCGGGACGGCTCGATCGGCTACGGCGACCAGCCGATCCCGTTCTTCGCGCTCAACTACCGCCCGACGTGCCTGCAGGCGGCGGTGGGGTTGGCGCAACTGCACAAGCTGAACGCCCTGGTGGCGCGCAGGGATGAGATCGCGCGATGCTACTACGCAGAGCTGGGCAACCTGCCTCACCTGAAGCTGCCACGCATCGTCGAGGGGGGGCGGCCGTCGTGGTGGCCGATCCCGGCGCGCTACACCGCTCAGGAGCCGGCCTACGACGAGATTGTGCGGGCGCTGGCGGCCGAGGGCCTGTCGGTGGGCACGCGCATGGGACCGGCGGGGAACATCCTGCGCACCGATCTGATCCGCAACCGGCGCTACTACCCGCTGACCGGCGAGGTGCCGGCGTTCTGGCGCGACGCCACCTATGACCCGACCTCATGCCCGAACGCCGACGCGCTGCAGGCGCACGTGCTGCGCCTTCCGGTCGATCAGCGTTACACCGACGAGGACGTCGAGCAGACCATCGTCGGCGTGCTCAAGGTGTGGGGGCACTTCTTCGGGACGGGATGACGCGGGGCAACGTAGAGAGGAGACCGGAGCCATGCGCCTGATGGGGACGGCAGCCTGCGCGGTGACGCTCACGTTGTGCTGCGCCGCCCTCGCCCAACAGGAGGGAGCGCCCGCCGCGGAGACCCCGCTGCACTGCTACATCAGCACCGGCGATCACCACTGGATGGCGGCGGCGCTGCCCATTGACTCGCAGGCCTCCATCAACGCCTCGTTCGACATGCTCCGGGCGCAGGGCATTCGACGCATCTACTGGCGTGGGCTGCAGGAAGCAACCGCCATCGCCACCATGCACGCGCGTGAGGAGAACTTCCGCTACGCCACCTGGGTGAGCTGGGCGCGGCATCTGATCGAGGACCTGGGCATCGAGCGCATGGCGGTCGAGGCGGCGCACGCGCGCGGGATGGAGCTGTGGGGCGTGGGCACGCTGGGCGACTGGGGCTGCTCGGCGGATACCCCCGGCTTCAACGACTTCCCGTGGTTCTGGGAGTCGACGCTGCGCATCGAGCACCCCGAGTGGGTCCCGGTGGACAAGTACGGGTACCGACGCCAGGGCGGGCCGATCGAGCTGGCCTACCCCGAAGCGCGCGCGGCGCTGGTGGAACTGCATGCGGACGTGGCGCGGCGCGCCGGCTACGACGGCGTGCTCTTCATCACTTACGTCGAGAACTTCAGCATGCGCTTCCAGGACGAGTTCGGCTTCAGCGAGCCGATTGTGCGGGACTTCCGGCGCAGATTCGGCATCGACATCCGCACCGACCCCTTCACCAGGAACGCCAACCGCACCGACTGGTACAAGCTGCGCGGCGAGTACGTGACCGAGTACCTGCGCGCGCTCAGGGCCGCGCTGCCCGAGGGCACCGGGTTGGGCATGTTCATCAATCCGCGCACACCGCGCTATCCGCAGGTGTGGTCCACGCTGGGCCGCGAGTATCACACACTGGGGGAGATCTACCTCGACCTCGAGACCTGGGTGCGCGAGGGCATTGTCGATCAACTTGTCGTCTACGGGGCGTCGAACGCGATCAATCAGCCCAGGACCATCGAGGACATGCTCTGGCTCACGCGCGACACGGCCACCGCGGTGGCCTTCAACACCTCCTCGCCGCGGGCGAGCATCTACGAGCCCTTCGCCGGGCGCGTGAACGGCGCGGTGTTCGCGGTGGCCGAGGATCATCACTTCCTCGCCCACGGCGGCTTTCCCGAGCAGGACGAGAGCGCGCTGCAGAGCGGCGATCTGTGGCGACAGATGGTCTATCTTGCGCAGGTGATCGAGGGCACGTCGGAGGCGAGCACCGCGCAGGTGCTGCCGTTCGCAACGCATGAGAACCTGCTGATGCGCCGGCAGGCGCTGCTGGCGCTGGCGACCATCGGCGACCCGGAGGGCGTGCCCGTCATCGAGGCCGCACTCAGGGATCCCGAGAACAGCGTGCGCTGCATGGCGATGTACGCCCTGCGGCTGAGCAACCGACCGGAGAGCACGGCCGCGATCGTGGCGGCGCTCGACGAGCATCACGAGCATCCGCTGCACGAAGCCGCGCGCGACACCCTGGCGCGCATCCATCCGGCGCCACTGGCGGAAATACGCGCCGCCGCTTCACATCCCGATGAAGTGGTGCGCACGACCGCGATTCGGGTGCTGCGGTATCTGGGGCCGACCGAGGAGGACGTGCCGCTGCTGGTCGAGCGCCTGGGGGACGAGCATCGCTACGCGGCCTTCTCCGCTGCCGAGACGCTGGGCGCGGTGCGCGGGAGCGAGGCGGCGGTGCGGGCGTTGATTGCGGCGACCAGGCACCCGGATGTGGCGGTTGCCGACCGCGCGGCCACGTCGATCGCCGAGATGATCGCGCGGGGTGAGCCCGCGGCCGAGGCGCTGCGGGGCGAGCTGCTGGCGGCGGTGCGCGCGCTGTTTGAGCAGATGGGCGATGGCTGCACGCGCTCCGACGCCGAGTGGGGCTACCGTCCCGCGGGGAATGCGCTGCTGGCCTTCGGCGCCGAGGGCGAGGCGGTGTTGGGCGAGCTGATGGCGCAGAGTGAGGACCGACGGCTGGCGGAGCTGGCGTGGCGGGTGCTGATGCTGCGGGAGAAAGCCGGGCAGAACGAGTTCAACATCGTCACCGAGCAGGAGAATGACGAGGCGTTTCGGCAGCGGCCGGCGTGGCTGCCCCGACTGCTCACCCCTCGCCTGAGCGAGAGCTTCGATGCAGCCGCGCGATGGAGCGAGACGACCGAGGGCATGGTCGGGGACGCCCGGCGGCCGTACGGGCGGTGGGGGGTATTCGGAGCGCCGGGACCGCTGATCGACGCGCAACTCGCGCACAGCGCGCCGAGTTCGGTGCGGCTGGTGCCGGGCGGCAGGATGGTGCACTGCTACACGGCTCGGGCCATCGCGGACGAACGCGACTGGCAGGTTGAAGCGTGGCTGCAGCGCGAGGAGGGTGCCGTGCTGGCCGTCGAGGTCAGCGGACGCTCGCTCACCACGACGCCAGAGGCCGCGGTGCGCATCGACGAGGCGGGGCGGGTGCACCTGCGCGACATGATCGCGGGCGAGTGGCTGGACGCGGGCCTGAGCATCGCGCCCGGCACGTGGACACACCTGCGCATCGTCGCAAACCGCTGGCGCGGACGCTTCACGGTCGAACTCACCTCCGAGGGCGGGGCGGAGCAGAACTCCGCGGTCGAGGCGCCGCTGAGCCTCAAGCGAGGCCTCTATCTCGTCAAGTTCACCCCGGAGGGCGTCGGCGCCACGCACCTCGACGACGTCGCGCTGATCGAGCGGATGTGACGGGGTCAGCGGCCCGAGTAGAGGTCGCGTGCGGCGCCGTGGAAGATCTGCCGCAGCTCGGCGCGTGACAGACCGACGGTTTCCGCGGCCTCGCGCAGCGCGCGCAGCGACTCGAGCCCGACCAGGCTCGCCCGCACGGGCGGGTGGATGCTCGGCCAGTCGAGCGACTCGGGGTAGAGCCAGACGAAGCCGTCGCCGACGGTGACGCAGCGCCCGCGGATGTCCGAGACCGGGAAGTCACTGCCGAACATCAGCCGCGATGGCCCGAAGGTGCGCAGGATCGCGACCAGCGCCGCGGCCTCGCAGATTCCCGAGCTGTCGAACCAGATGTTGTCCAGGCCCTCGATGGCCGCGATGCCGCGCACGGTGTTGGGCGCGTGGAAGCCGCGCGCCGCGTGCGCAAGTTGCAGCCGGGCGTTCGGGTAGCGGCGGCACATGGCGATGATGGTGCGCTGGTTGTCCGGGTCGCTGAGCGCTCGGTGGCGGACCACGTGCAGCACGATGACCAGGCCGCGCTCATGGGCGAGTCGCCACGCCCACTCGGGCAGGTACTCCTCAATGGTTGAATCCTGGGTGTTCGCGCGCGGTGAGAAGCAGTGGTAGGGCTTGAGCGCCACCACGCGCGGGTGCTCCAGCGCCGCCACCAGCTCGTCGCGATCGCACTCCGGCGCGACCAGCAGGGCGCCGACGCTGGCCTCGTCGCGCTCCAGGTCCTCCAACAGCCGGCGGTTGAGCAGCGCCACGTCGCAGCCGGGCGTCGGGTAGGGCATCAGCAGGCCGCCGGTGATGCGTCCGCGCCCGATCTGCCGCTCGAGCCGCCCTCGCCACACTCGCGGGGTGACCTTCGCCGGGCCCTCCAACAGAAACGCAGGCGGCGGCTCGGGCAGGTCGCGCAGGCGGTAGAGGTGCGCGTGCGCGTCGAAGACGCGCTTGGGCAGGAACCCGGCGAGGTCGGCGGCGATATCGGCGTCGAGCGGCGTGAATTGCCAGTTGCCCGGCATGGTCGTCCTCCTACCGCTCAGGCGCGATCTGGATTGCCACCGGCTCGGCGTCGGCGATCTGGAAGGCATAGAGCTTTGCCATGTCGAGCGTGAAGCGAAGCTGCACAGGCCGACCGACGAACTCCGACAGGTCCGCGCGGTCTCGCCAGGTGGGGGTCAGTGCCACGTCGTCGTCGTGGATCGGCTCGGACGCCGCCAGGACATTGCCCTCCGGGTCGAGCACCTCGACGACGAGGGTGCTGCCCGCCTCGTCGGGCGGATTGGGCGGGACGATGGCGGCGTTGGCGTTGACCTCGAGGCGGCCGCCGCGCAGCACGAACGGCCAGGTGATGACGGTGCCGGGCTTGCCTGCCGCGTCGAGCGAGACGAAGCCGTCGAGGCGCTGCACGTAGCGGTGGATGGCGCCCTCGATGCGCCGCCCGTACCAGCGGCCGATGTGCGGGGTGCGGTGCTCGACGCCGTACATCCACAGCTCGTCGCCCACGCGAACCATGCCCGGGCCCATGTACGCCGAGTAGCCGATCTGATCGCCGACGCGCACCGCGGTCGGGTCGATAGGCACGTAGCGCTCGCGGAAGCGCCGGTCGAGGTGGATACCGTCGCGGCTGCTGGCGAAGGTGATTTCGCACAGTCCGTTGTCGTAGTGATGCACGGACGGAAAGAACAGATACACGCCCGGCGCCCAATCGTAGAGCGTCGCTGCGGAGTTGTAGAGCCCACAGCCCCACGCGCCGCCGGGGTCGGCCTGATCCGGGGCCGCGATCTCCTCGGAGGGCGGGAAGTCGCGGAATACCGGCGACGCGCTGCGGCCGATGCGCCGGGACGCCTGCCCGTAGGCGTTGCCCTGCTCGTCCCTGCGGTACACGTTCACGCGCGTGTAGGCGACGTACTTCTCGATGTACGGGTCCCAGAAGCAGATATTCTGAGTGTCGGTGCCGCCGGAGGGGAACAGCAATCCGTGCGGCGTATCGAGGCCGGTCCAGTGCACGCCGTCGGCAGAGGTGGCGCCGCTGATGGTGGTGTGCTGCGGGCAGCCTTCGTAGGGGTAGATGCGGTAGAAGTCGCCGAAGATCATCTTGTAGCGCTCATCCGGCGACGCGGCGTGCGGGTCGATGAACACCGATCCGCCGTGCACGTAGCCGCCGCAGTGGCCGATCATGAGCAGGTTGTTCGCGGTCGAACCCTGGTACTCCATCTGCCCGAGCAGTGGCTTGCGCCAGTGAATGCCGTCATCGGACTCAGCGTAGGCTATGCGGTCCATCCAGTGGCCCTTGATATCCTCGCGCCACTCCCAGCTCCCGTAGTACATGCGGAACTTGCCCTCGTCATACAGGACGGTGACGTAGCCGAGGCCGGTGGGCTCCCACGGCGCGTCTGGAAAGAGCACCGGCCCGGCGCGCTGAGCGGGGTTGAGCACGAACTGAGCGCCCTCCATCGACTGCACCATGTCCTCGTCGATGAAGAGCTGTTTGTTGCCTCCGATCTCGCGTACCTCGGCGGTCTGAGCCAGCACCGAAGTAGCGATCGTAAGCGCGACGGCGATCATGATCGGCACTCCTCGCATGAGGACACCTCGGGGGCTCATGGGGCGGTGTAGATGCGCACGTTGTCGAATTCACCCCCGGACCAGGTGATGATTCCGGGCAGCCGCCGACCCTCCAGCGGATGGCTCTCCATGTACTCCAGCGCCATCTCGCCGTCCACGATGAGCTGGACGCGGTCGGGCAGGACCTGGGCGATCACGTGATACCACCGACCGGGCTCGGCGACCGGGCCCTCAGTCACCATCACCTGCCGGCCGAGGCGCATAAGCTTGCTCGCGGTGTTGCCGTTGGAGGCGAAGCCGATGAAGTAGCCGCCCTGCCAGGCGGCGTCGCGCGTGCCCCAGAAGGCCGTCAGGTCGCCGGGGGCGTCTGAGCGCGCGTCGTACTCGATGCGCACCGGAGCTGCGACCTCGACATTGCGGGCCAGGTAGCCGGTTTCGGCGCAACGCACGGTGCCGTCCGCGATGCTCCAGCGGCCCCGCAGGGGGAGCCACTCGGCCCCCAGCTCCGCGCGCTCGAAGTCATCGGCGGCCACGAGCCGCCACGGCACCCCGCCGGGCAGCACCACCTCGGTCGCCCAGCGCTTGCGTAGCTTCTCGAGGGCGGCGGCCTCCCGGGCGCGGCGCTGCTCGTCGGCCTGAGCGGCCTCGGCGAGGCGCATGTACTCGGCGGCGATCTCTTCGTCCGAGAGCAGTCGCGACCAGATGGTCACTTCGTCGATGAGCCCGTGGAAGTTGCCGGAGACGCCCGCCTTCGCCTCGAGTCCGCCCCAGTTCTCGTAACCGATGGTGAGCGCGTTTCCGGTGTGGATGAGCGGCGCGATGGCGGCCTTCTCTCCGACAAGCTGTCCGTTGCAGTAGATGCGCACGCCCACGCCGTCCTCGCAGGTGACCGCGATGTGATTCCACCGCCCGGCCTCGATGACCGGCTGCGTGGTGAAGTTGTATGACCAGTTGCCCTCGTTATCGGTGGCCTCGAAGGTGATGCCGCCTTCGCGGATGGCGACCACGTAGGGACAGGTCGTGCCGCGGGCGCGTTTGGCGACGACGCCCCATCGGCCCTGCGTGGTGTCGGGCATGATCCAGGCGCTGATGGTGATGCGCGGGAATTCGAGCACGTGACCATCGGCCACCATGAAGTACGCGCCACCATCGAAGCGCGGCGCTGAGCCCGACAGGCTCCGCTCAAAGCCGATCTCGCCGGTCGGGATCGCGAGGAAGCCGTGGCCGGAGACATCCGGCGCGTTGGCGCCGTGGCGCTCGTCGAAGGTCCAGCGCGCGATCGGATCCTGCTGGTCGAGCAGCGCCTGGCGGGCGGCCTCGCGTTGCTCGCGCAGGGTCTGCTCATCGACCACCTCGTTGATGACGTTGTTGAAGATGTTCGCGCG
>CAZTZN010000108.1:0-15811 GCA_964617715.1 uncultured Armatimonadia bacterium
GTCTCGTCGATGAAGTAGACCCCGCCGCGGATCTGTACGGTCACCGGACCGTCGAGTTCGCCCGCGGCGCGCAGCTCGCGGATGGCGTCACGCGCGCGGGTGATGGTCGCGAAGGGGCCGTCATCACCCCCCGCGGCAGGTTCGGGCAGCCGGCCCGACCAGGTGTCATTGCCATCGGTGGCGACGTAGAGGACGAGGGCATCATCGGAGAGGGCCTGCGCGGCGGCGACACTCGCCACTGTCAGCAACAGTGCGCCGGCCGCAATCGGCCTGAGGCAGATACCGAGCACGGGATCATCACCTCGTACGACGGGACATGGCAGAGCCTTGCGACGAACTCGGGGGGAAGTTTCGTGAACGTGGCTGCGCGCACCTGCGCACCGGCACAGCGGAGGGCCCGCCCATGGCGGGCGGGCCCTGTGGTGGCTGCCGCTGTTGTCGGATCAATCTACTTCCCGGCACCTGCTACCATGCGATCGGCCAGGGCTAGTAGCACCAGCCGCTGCGTGATCGCCCGTAGTCGTAGCCGTCATCCCAACCGTCGTCGTAGCCACGGTCGTAGCCACGGTCGTAGCCGCGGTGCCAGCCGGTGCCATAGCCGTCGTTCCAGCCGTTGCTGTAGCCGCGCTGGTACTCTCGCCGGGGGTGTCGGCGCGGGGGCTGGCGGCGCGGGGGAGCGGACTGTCCGTAGGCGCTGCCCGCGCCACTCCAGCGTCCGTTGTTTCCGTTGTAGAAGCCGCGGTCGCTGTAGCGGTGTCCCCGGTCGTACCCACGGTCATTGTCGCCGAGCAGCCCGTAGACGAGCGCTCCTACCGCGATCCCCGCGATGATCCGGCCGGTGTCGTCCGCCTTCGCGGGCTTGGGTGTCATGGTCACGCCGGCCGTCACCATCGTCAGCGCCACCACGAACGCGAGCACTCCGGTCATTGCTCTGGTCATCGTCGCCCTCTCCTTTCAGGGGCTGCCCTGGGTTCGCGCCCCTCACTACTACTGGACGTAGTAGATGCTTCCGATGTTCATTCGCTCACGCGTCTGTCAAGGTTACACAGGTCCGGTCCGGCCGGGGTGGACCGCCCGGCCTGCCGGTGCCGCCGTGGGCGGCCGGCCGATGAGGACGGGCACGACGGTACACCACGCACGTCCACTGCGTCCCGGCCTCCGAGGCACATCACGGGTCAGTGCGCTCCCGTCTCATAGCGCGGGCTCAGGTAGGGCCAGCCCATCCCGTGTTTGACTGTGGTCACTGAGCGCATGGGCCTGTCATACCAGTACTGCCCCGGGATGGGCCGGGGCGAGTAGACCGCCCCGCGCTGCGCTTCGAGCACCTCGCGCCGGCTCGGCTGGGCCCCGCAGACCGGGCACGGCCGGCCCAGGTCGCGCCAGTGACCGCAGACGGCGCAGCGCACCGGGTGATCGTAGCACCGGGCGTGCGAGGGATACGGCGTCGGGTCGGGGTGGTAGTAGTAGCCGGGCGGACCGGGGGTGCGGTAGTCCTTGACGGTGACCTCACCCTCGAACGGGCCGATGAAGTACATGCTCGCGGTACCCTGGGCAAAGGCTCCGGACGCCCCGAGTGCGATGAACAGGCTGAGCGCGAGAAAGACGACGCGTTGCATGATCCTCAGCTCCATCCGCCTCTCTACTATTGTCGGTAGTATAACCGAAGGGCTTACTAGTGTCAATAGTAGGCGGCAATTGCGTCTCAACGGTACTTCGCCGGGACGCGCCGCGGGGTTACAGTCCGGTGCGCGATGGTCCGACAGTGCCGAGGGGAGATGGCGGTCGGAGCCGGCGGCATGTGGCCGGACGCGGGCGCGCCACCTCTCCCCGGCCTGGGCGCAGCGCGAAGGAAGCAGTAGAGCCGCGCCGAATACTACCGCCGAGACGAGCGCCACCGTGGTTGCGGGAAGCGGAGAGTCGAGCACGTCATGGCAGCGAGCGATGTGAGGGTCGGATTCATCGGGTGCGGGCAACACGCCGGTGAGGTGCTGTTGCCGGCGGTCCAGCAGGCGGGGCTGGACCTGGCGGCGATCTGCGACCTCGACAAGCGCCGCGCCCAGCGCGCCACCCGGCGCTTCGGAGCCTTCCGCGCCTACCAGGACCTGCAGGCCATGATTGATGAGATGGACCTGGACGCCGTGCTGGTGTGCGGACCGCCCGAGCTGCATGCCGAGGCGGCGATGGCGGCGCTGCGGGACCACTGCCACGTGTGGACCGAGGCCCCACCCGCGCCGAGCGCCGCCGAGGCCGAGCGCATCGCCGAGCTGGCCCGGGAGCGCGGGTTGGTGGCGCAGGCCGGACTGATGATGCGCTTCGCGCCCGCCTATCAGCGCCTGCGGGCGACGATTGCCGACGAGGCCTTCGGGTCGCCGGTGGCCTTCGAGGCGATCTACTGGCCGCCGGCGCCGCCCGGCCACGACGATCCGCTGCTGTTCGACGCGCTGCACGTGCTCGATCTGGTGCGCTGGCTGCTGGGCGAGGTGGCGGACTGCGACATCACGCGCGAGGATGATCGCGCGGCGATCTCGCTGCGGATGCTTGACGGCGCCACCGGGGTGGTAAGCTTCCTTCGAGGTGGCCCGTGGCCGCGTGAGATGGTGACCGTCGGGAGCGACGACGCCGTGGCGACGGTGGTGGATCGCGCATCGCTGACCGTGCGGCGACGCGGCCGTGACGAGATGACGGTGTGGCGCGCCGATGCGCTCGTCGCCGGGGGGCAGAGTGACACCGCCCGACTGCGGGGCTACCTGCCCGAGTTGACTCAGTTCGCAGCGAGTGTGGCCGATGCCGCCCCACCGGAGGCGACCATCGGCGCCGCCGCCGCCACCATGCGGCTGGTCGAACGGCTTCACCGCGACGGGGAGGTGTAGGACGTGGCGCATGATGATGCCGGCGCCGCCGGCGGAGGTGCGCAGGAGCAAACGCTGAGCTGGCGTGTGCGCAGGGCCAGCCACAACGTCTTCCTGGCGCTGCTGGTGTTCATCTTCCAGATTGTGCTCTCCATCGCGGTCTACATCTACCACGGCCCTCCCTACGGGGTGCTGGTGTTTCTCTTCCTGTTCGTGGCTCTGCTCCCGTTCTACGGCACCTACCGGTATGTGCTCGCCGAGGACGGCCTGGAGGTATTCGGGCCGCTCTACTACGCGAAGTACGAGTGGAAGCAGTTCGACCACTGGCTGCTGTATGAGGAGGACGTGCGGCTGCACCTCAAGGACCAGCCACGCACGCATGTGGTGGTGCTGTTCGCGCCCGGGCGCGTTACCCCGGTGCTGACCTACGTCCAGCGGCACCTGCCCGGCGTGAGCCCCGATGAACGACGCCTGTGACCCCCCGGACCTCGAACTGCAGCGCCAACGCGAGGTGCTCGACCGCTTCGCCCGTGCGGTGGTGGAGCGGCAGATGGCCACGCCCGCCATCTTCCTTTTCGAGTCGGTCCAGCCGCTGTCGTTCGTGGCGGGCCAGGCGCTGGCGTTCCTGCACCCCATCGTCAGCGTGATACTCGACGCGCCGGACTACGACGTGTTCCGTGAGGCGATCGAAGACCGCGACAACCTGCGCTGGCTGGTGGAGCGCCTGGAAGAACTGGAGGAGGAGCGGCTCGCGGAGCGCGAGGGGTAGGGGCGCGTGCCCGTTCCACTGCGGCGACAACGGTGAGTTCGGCGGGTGAGGACGCCCGTCGCACGGGAAGGCCCGACCGTGCGGAGGGCGGTGTAACGGCAACGCCCGTGTCGTTGCGTGGCCCGGGCACCGCTGCCCGTGCGCCGCGCCGCAACCCCGCGGCTCGACGGACGATACGCCCTGCGGAAGGAATCCGCCCCGCCGGCCGCGAATCTCCGCGGCACGCGCGCACACCACGAGGGAGGTGGGCAACCGCTCTTGGCAGACGACCGGCCCCTGCGCTCAATACTCGCCACCGACTGCGGCTCCACCACCACCAAGGCCATCCTCATCGAGCTGGTCGATGGGGAGTACCGGCTGCGCGTGCGTGGGGAGGCCCCGACCACGGTCGAAGCCCCCTACGAAGACGTGACCGCCGGCGTGCTCAACGCCGTGCGCGAAGTCGAGGAACTCTCCGGGCGCACACTCATCCGTGACGGTGAGATCATCCGCCCACAGCGGGGCGCCGAGGGCGTGGACGCCTACGTCTCCACCAGCTCGGCCGGCGGCGGGCTGCAGGTGATGGTGGTAGGGCTGGTGCGCTCGATGACCGCCGAGAGCGCGCAACGGGCCGCGCTGGGCGCGGGCGCCATCGTGATGGACGTGCTGGCCCTCGATGACGGCCGGCGCGACTACGAACGCATCGAACGCATGCGCGAGCTGCGCCCCGACATGATCCTGATCTCCGGGGGTGTCGATGGCGGGGAGACCCGCAAGGTGGTGGAGATGGCGGAGCTGGTGGCCGCCGCCAACCCCCGGGCGCGGCTGGGCGCAAGCTACGAGCTGCCGGTCATCTTCGCCGGCAATGTGGAGGCGCGCGAGTTGGTGGGCCGCGCTCTGCAGCGCAGCACGGCCCTGACCATCGTGGACAATCTGCGCCCCACCATGGAGCAGGAGCGCCTGGAGCCCGCGCGCGCCGAGATCCAGGAGCTGTTCCTCCAGCACGTCATGGCCCAGGCGCCCGGCTACCCCACCCTCATGAGGTGGACTGACGCCGACATCATGCCCACCCCGGCGGCGGTCGGCTCGCTCATCGAGGCCATCGCGAAGCGCGAGGGCATCAACGTGGTCGGCGTGGACATCGGTGGCGCGACCACCGACGTGTTCAGCGTGTTCGACGGCATCTTCAATCGCACGGTCAGCGCGAACCTGGGCATGAGCTACTCGATCTCCAACGTGCTCGCCGAGGCGGGCCTGGACAACATCCTGCGCTGGCTGCCCACGCATCCCGACCCGCGCCGGCTGGGCAATGACATCCGCAACAAGATGATTCGCCCTACTACCATCCCGCAGACGCCGGGGGACCTGATCGTCGAGCACGCCGCCGCGCGCGAGGCACTGCGGCTCGCCTTCGAGCAGCACAAGCTGCTCGCCACCGAACTCAAGGGCGTCCAGCGCCAGCGTGACATCGCCGACGCCTTCGGGGCCGCGGGCGCACAGTCGCTGGTGGACCTGATGGCGCTGGACCTGATCATCGGCTCAGGCGGAGTGCTCTCCCACGCGCCGCGGCGCACGCAGGCGGCGCTGATGATAATCGACGCCTTCGAGCCCCAGGGCGTGACGCGTCTGGCGGTGGACAGCATCTTCATGATGCCGCAGCTCGGCGTGCTCGCCACCATCAGCGAGGAGGCGGCCACGCAGGTGTTCTACCGCGACTGCCTGATCCCGCTGGGGACGTGCGTCGCGCCCGCAGGCACCGCGCGGCCGGGGGCGCCGTGCGTGCGGGTGAGAGCGCAGATCGGCACCGACACGGTCGAACTCGATGTGCGCAGCGGCGAGATGCGGCTGCTGCCACTGGATGAGGGCCAGGTCGCGCAGGTGGAGATTGAGCCCACGCGGCGCTTTGACGTGGGCGCGGGCCGCGGTCGGGGCGTCTCGGCGCAGGCCCACGGCGGCGTGGTCGGTCTGATCATCGACGCGCGTGGACGGCCGCTGGTGCTGCCCGCCGATGCCGGGGAGCGCGCGCAGGCCATCCGCCGCTGGTATCAGGCTCTGGGCGCCTATCCCGAGGGCGTGGCCGCGCCCGACGCGGAGGTGGCGGCATCGTGAGCGTCACCCACGGCTACACGCCCGGCCTGCGCGTCGCCGAGCGGGCGCTCATCCGTCGGGTGCGCCGGCTGCCCCTGCCCGGGCGCATCCATGTGCAGGTGGGCGATCAGGTGGTGGCCGAGCAGTTGGTCGCCTCCACCGAGTTGCCCGGCAACGTGGCCAACGTCAACGTCGCGCATGAGCTGTCGATCACTGCGGAGGATCTGCCCGGCGTGATGCTCTTCGGCGAGGGAGAGCGCGTCGAAGCGCGCCAGATCATCGCTGAGAGCAGAGCGTTCTGGGGCCTGTTCCACTCGATCGCCCGCGCCCCCATCAGCGGCACCATCGAGACCATCAGCGACGTGACCGGCCAGGTCCTGGTGCGCGGCGAGCCCATCAGCGTGGAGATTGACGCGTATCTTGATGGGACGGTCGTGGATGTGCAGGGAACCGAGACCGTGGTCATCGAGACGCGCGGCGCGCTGGCGCAGGGCATCCTCGGCGTTGGTGGCGAGGCCCACGGGATCATCAAGCCGCTGTGCAGCAGCCCCGACGAGCTGTGCCATGTCGATCTGATGGCGGACGAGTGCGCGGGCTGTATCCTGGTCGGCGGCGGGCGTGTGACCCTCGAGGCATTGCGCGCGGCCTCGGAGGCCGGGGCCGCTGCGGTGGTGACCGGCGCCATCGATGACGTGGACCTGGACGAGTTCCTGGGCCATCGCCTGGGCGTGGCCATCACGGGGCAGGAGGACGTGGGCGCCACCCTCGTGCTTACCGAGGGCTTCGGCGATACGCCCATGCGCCGGCGCACCTTCGAGCTGCTGGCGGCCCGCGCGGGCCGACGGGCGTCGGTCAACGGCGCCACGCAGATCCGCGCCGGAGTCATCCGCCCGGAGGTGATCGTGCCCGAGCCGGGCGCGAGTTGGGACGCCGAGGCCGAGGCCGAGGGGGTCGGGTTGAGCATCGGCAGCGATGTGCGCCTCATCCGTCAGCCGTACTTCGGTCGCCTCGCCGAGGTGGTGGAGCTGCCCGAGCGGCTCGAGACCATCCCGACCGAGGCGCAGGTGCGTGTCGCGCGCGTGCGCCTCGAGGACACCGGCGAGGTCGTGACCGTGCCGCGGGCGAACCTGGAGATCATCGAGCAATGATGCGCCCCAGCGCCCGGACAATCGGCCTCTCCCTCGCGCTGCTGCTGGCGGCGGCCTGCGCGCACGCCGCCCGACCGGGCGCGCCGCTCAACGTCCGCGTCGAAGATGATGACGACGACGATCGGGGTACTCGCGTCCTGGTATCCTGGCGGGCGCCGGAGGGTCCTGCGGCGGAGGACGTTCGGCTGGTCGGTTACCAGCTCATGGCCGCGCCGGTCGGCAGGCCGCTGGAGCTGCTCACCAACATCAAGCCCGGCGAGGGCACCGAGGCGAGTTCGGATCAGTTCAAGCCCTGGCCCTGGCGCCCGTACGACGTGGCCGTCGCCGCCGTCTACGCGGCGGAGGGTATCGCGTTCGAAGACCTCGTGGACGAGGATGGCAACGTCAGAGACAGCCGGGCGATCGTGGTGATAAGCGACACGGTCGGCCCGGTGCGGCCGGTGGGCGTGTGGTTCAACTACGAGCGCACCAACATCCTGCTGCTGACGATCGTGATCTCCGCCATCGTCCTGCTCACCATATACACGGTGCGCGGGCGCGCCGAGGAGATATACATCCGGCCCATCGCCGGCCTCGAGGCAGTCAATGACGCAGTCGGACGCGCCACAGAGATGGGCAAGCCGATGGTCTACGTCTCGGGCCTGAGCGGCATCGGCGACATCGCCACCATCGCCTCGATGCTGATCCTCGGGCACCTGTCACGCCGCGCCGCCGCCTACGAGACCGACATCATCGTGCCCTGCAATGACCCGATGGTGATGGTGGCCGAGCGCGAGATCGTGCGCCAGGCCTACAGCGAGGCGGGCAAGCCCGACGCCTACCGGCCCGAGAACATCTGGTTCGTCACCGACAGTCAGTTCGGCTACGTCGCCGCGGTGGACGGCATCATGATGCGCGAGCGGCCCGCGGCGTGCTTCTACATGGGCTACTTCTTCGCCGAGGCGCTGATCCTGGCCGAGACCGGCAACCAGGCGGGGGCGATCCAGATTGCCGGAACCGACGCGGATACGCAGCTCCCGTTCTTCATCACCGCGTGTGACTACACGCTCATGGGCGAAGAGCTGTATGCCGCGAGCGCCTACCTGTCGCGGCAGCCGCTGCTGGTCGCGCAGCTTCGCGGCCAGGACATCGCGAAGGCGATCATCGCGGCGATCCTGATCGTGGGCGTGGCGGCGGCGACGTACGCGGCGGTGGCCGGAGGCGGCTGGCTCGCGGAGAAGGCGGCGGCCTTCGTCGCGTGGTTCACCGCGTGAGCCCGGGGGTGCCCGCGAGATGACAACGCCCGGGGGGGGTGGAGCCTGAGCCCTGCCGGCGCAGGGCTCACCGCTCGCGCCGGCGGCGCCTGCGCCGGAGTGCGCCCGGAGGGTGCCTGCCGTCGTCCTTGCCGTCTGCTTGTGACTTGTGAGTTGCGGCCTGCGAGTGCCGTTCGCCGTTGTCGTAAGCCGGTAGCCGGCCGCCGGTAGCCGACAGCCGTACGCCGGAGGCGTGCCGTGAGACTGCAGATCCCGTTGGCGATTACCTTCCTGATCGGCCTGTTCATGGCCGTGCAGTTCTTCGTGCCGCACGAGGCCTTCCAGTACTCGTTCGACAGTCTGCTGGCGTGGGTGCGCATTGTGGGTGCGTTCGCGCTGGTGCTGGGGATCGGGAGCCTGCTGCGCACGCACTGGGCGAAGATCCGCCGCCGCCGCCAGGACTGGCCCTACTCCATCGTCACGATCCTCTCCTTCCTCGCCATGTGCGTGATCGGGATAGGCTTCGGCCATGAACCGGGGACGATGTTCTACTGGATCTTCGAGAACATCCAGGTGCCGCTTGATGCCACCATGTTCTCGCTGCTGGCATTCTTCATCGCGTCGGCGGCGTTCCGCACCTTCCGCGCGCGCAGCCCCGAGGCCACGCTGCTGCTGGTCGCGGCCGTCGTGGTGATGCTCGGGCGCGTCCCGAGCGCGCTGATCGTCATGTTCGGCGACAACGCGGTCGGACAGTACCTGCACGCGACCATGCCCGACGTGTCCGAGTGGATCATGAACTTCCCCACAATCGCCGGTAAGCGCGGCATCATCTTCGGGGTGGCCCTGGGCGCCATCGCCACCGCTCTACGCGTGATTCTGGGCATCGAGCGCTCGCACCTGGGCGGCGGGGGAGGCGGCGGCCAGTGAGAGTGTGGGGCTGGATGCTCGACCTCGACCGCCGTTGGGTCTTCGCGGGCATCGCGCTGGCGGTGATCATCCCGATTGTCACCGGCTTGACGCTGCCGCTGGGCAAGCCGGCGCCGCCGACCATGGCGGTGTACAACTGTGTCCAGGCCCTCAAGCCCGGCGACGTCGTGATATTCGCCTTCGATTACGGGCCATCGAGCATGCCGGAGCTGCACCCGCAGGCGCTGGCGATGGTGCGACACGCGCTTGAGCGCGACCTGCGGGTGCTCACCGTCAGCCTGAACGTCCAGGGCACGGCGCTGGCCAACGACGTGTTGCAGACGGTCGGTGATGAGCTGGGGGCGGTGGATGGCACCGACTACGTCAACCTGGGCTTCAAGGTCGGTGGCTCGGCGGTGATCCTCGGGATGGGCGAAGACATCCTGACGGTCTACCCGACCACCGCCGACGGCCGCCGCACCCGCGACCTGCCGATCATGCGTGGTATCCACAACTACGATGACATCGCGCTGGTCATCGACCTGGCGTCGAGCAGCATCCCGGGCGCGTGGATCGCCTTTGCCAAGGAGCGCTACAACCAGGACATCGCGCTGGGCATCACCGCGGTCATGGCCACCGACTTCTACCCATATCTGCAGTCGAACCAGATCGTGGGGCTGGTCAATGGCCTCAAAGGCGCGGCTGAGTATGAGGTGCTGATCGGGCTCGAGGGCGAGGGGGCGCCGGGGATGCTGGGCATGGCCGCGCAGTCAATCGCGCATCTGCTGATCATCGTGCTGGTGGTCGTGGGCAACATCGCCTACTTCGCCTCCGGCCGCCACCGCCGGGGCCGCTGACGCACCGGCCGTGTGCCGTTGCCGCCTGCCGTTTGCACGTAGCTGATAGCTGATCGCTGGTGGCTGGTAGCTCACTATGCCTGAGGTAATGTCGCTGCAACAGATCATCGGGACGTGGATCGCGGCGCTGCTGACGCTGGCGATCTTCAGCTTCCTGTACCGGGACAACCCCGTGTACAAGTTCGCCGAGCACGTCTTCGTCGGGGTGTCGGCGGGCTACGGCGTGGTGATCACCTGGCGTGAGGCGGTGCTGCCGGACCTGATTCAGCCGCTGATCGACCCCGGCGCGGTGGACCTGGCCGGCCCCAACTACGTGGTGCTGATTCCCGGCGCGCTGGGTCTGCTGATGTTCAGCCGCTTCTTCCCCCGCTACGATTGGCTGTCGCGCTGGCCCATCGCGTTCGTGATGGGCTACGGCTCAGGCCTGGCCATCCCGGCGGCCATCCAGATGCAACTGCTGCCACAGCTCCACGCCACGCTGCAGCCGGTGTGGCCGACGGCTGAGGTGACGTGGTGGATCGCGCTGAGCAACCTGCTGCTGTTCGTCGGTGTGCTGTGCACGCTGGCCTACTTCTACTTCTCGGCCGAGCACAAGGGCGCGATCGGGGTGGCTTCGAAGATCGGCATGTTCTTCCTGATGGTGGCCTTCGGCGCGGGTTTCGGCAACACGGTCATGGCGCGTGTGTCACTGCTCATCGGCCGGGTGCAGTTCCTCTACCACGACTGGTGGCTCGGCCTCATAAGCCCGTGGTTCGGGCAGTAACGCGCTGTGCGCCAACGACCACGGGGCCGGGGGCATGCCGGAAGACGCGCCCCTTCTGACGGCGCCTCCGTGCTGTCCTGTGCGCTGTCGTTGTCGGCCGTTCTCCATCGCTCGCCGACGCAGAACTACCAGTCCCAGCGCACAATGAACGGGCACTCGGGGAAGAGGCCCTCGAGCAGCTTCATCACCGGCGCGTTCACCTGCGGAGAGATGTCGCTGCGACGCTGCAGATAGCCCTCGAGCGGCGTCTCGCGTCCGGTCACGAAGCGCGTGATGGTGGCGTCGTCGGCGCGCACCTCGATGTCGATCGGCCTGGCCTGGGCATCGATGACCACCACTTCGCCCCGGTCGATCTCCAGCCCGGCGCGCAGCCGTTCGCCGGCGATGATCACGCGCCCGCGCCAGTGGCTGAGCTGCGCGTCGGCGAGGCGGCGCTCGTAGAGCGGCCGGATCTCCTCAAAGAGCCGGCGCAGGTCGCGGATGCCGAACATGCTCACCCCGCCCGAGAGCCGCCGGGAGTACCCCGCGCGTGCGATGATGTCGCCGGTCGGGTCGGTGGCCGACTCGAGGTGGACGCTTGCGCGGGTCGCGCCATCGGCGGCGAGAAGCTGGTGCAGGCGCGCCAGCAGGGCCACGCCGATCTCGGGGCGCTGGCCGGCGTCATGATCGACCGCGACGTCGATGACCTGCGCCGCGCCCTCTCCTCGGATGCGCCCGACTGCGACGCCGATGAGCGCGCCCTCCTTCTCTGCCAGGGTCACCCGCGTGTCCTCCGGCAGCACCGGCACCGGCAACACCCACGTTGAGAACGAGCCCGCGTGGTAGCCCAGCAGGAAGCGGCGCGCGCTCTCGCGGTCGGCATCGGCCATCGGGCGGATGCCCACGCCGTCGGGCGGAGCGCAGGGCGTCCCGAGTGCCAGCGTCTTAGTGGCGCTCACCGAGCGGCCCATGTCCACGAAGCCGAAGTCCACGTACATCGAGTGCGCGTTGTTGCGCGTGCCGGTGTTGAGGGCGAAGCACGAGCAGCGCCGTGCCTCCTCGTGCTCCATCGCCGCCGCGAAGGCCAGGCGCGATAGGCCCGCCCGGCGCCACTGCGGCGCGGTGTGCACCCAGTAGACGTAGAGCTGCGTGGCGAGGTTGCTGTGCGGGAAGTTGGCCAGCAGCGCCTCGGAGATGACGTTGGCGACCTCGTAGCCGTCGATCACCGGGTGGATGTCGAGGCTCGCGCGCAGCTCGACGCTCAGCGCGCCGATGCGCCGGCCGCCCTCGGTCAGCCCGTGCAGCGACAGCTCGGGCA
This sequence comes from uncultured Armatimonadia bacterium, assembly GCA_964617715.1. Classification (GTDB taxonomy): domain Bacteria; phylum Armatimonadota; class Zipacnadia; order Zipacnadales; family UBA5352; genus JALGVA01. The sequence continues at coordinate 11,889 of CAZTZN010000108.1, forward strand.
GGTCGCGGCCGAGGCGCCGCAGAGTGTGCCCGGCCATCAGCCGGAAACGCGGGTCCTGCATGGGGGCCAGCTCGGCGAGACGGTCGGCGCCATCAGGGTGGCCGGAGGAGACCAGTTGCAGCGCCGCCAGCGCCGCCTCCGGCCCATCGCCCTCGGCGAGCTTCGCCAGCGCCTTGCCCGCGCGTACATCGGACGCCGCGCCCTGCTCATAGGCCTGCACCAGCTGGCGCACGCGCCGCGGAAGCCGCTCCCGGTCCTCGGCCTTGAGCGCTCCGAGATCGGCCAGCGCCTCCATGCGGCGGGCCGCCGGGCCATGGGTCGCGCCCTCGACCAGCGCGCCGCGCATGGCCTCGTCGAAGCCCGCGTCACCGGGCGCGACCGGCGGTAGCGGATGCACCGTCGTGCCCATCTCCGCCAGCCAGCCGGACAGGTCCTCACCCGCCGCCAGGCTCAGGTAGTGGGCCATCTTGTCGCTGGCCCAGGCGAACTGCGCGGGGAGCTTCTCGTCCTCGTGGCGTTTGGGGATGATCGCGAAGAGCCGCCGCAGGAAGTCGTCGCCGAAGCGGCGCTCCAGCTCAGCCAGCAGCCACATGCCCTTGGGGTGCCACTGCTGCGTCGCCCAGTAGATGCGCGCGAGGTCCACGTCGCCGTGCCTGGGGTCGGCGGCGTCGAACTGCGCCTGCGCGATCTCGCGCAGCCGCCGCGCCCGGTCGGCAAAACCCATGTGCTCGACGAAGCGGATGGCCAGGTGACGGATGATGGTGAACTCGGGGAAGAGCGTGATGAGCAACCGTCCGGGGTAGTCGTGCTGCAGGCCCAGCAGGGTGAGCGAGAATGCGATGTTGTACGCGCGCGCCCAGTCTGCGGCGCAGACCCCGACGAAGTCGCCGTGGTCCCAGGGGTCGGGAGTGGTGCAGGCCCGGAGCACCTCGACCCGGTCCGGTGCCTTCCAGGCCTCGCCGAAGAGGTCGCGCATGAAGTGGTCGAAGTGCAGGATGATGTCGGCGATCTGCGGAGCCTGGTGGGCGATGGCGTCGTCGCAGATCAGGCGCAGACGCCCGGCGCTGTGCAGTTTCGGCACCGGCCCAAGCTCCGCGGGCACGTCCGCCCCCGGTCGCTCGGCCGCATCGCCCGCCAGCCACAGCAGCAGCGGATAGAGGTGCGCCAGCAGGTTGAAGCGCCGCAGACCCGTGCCGACGACGCACACGCGCCCGTCGCCCCGCGCGGCCAGCCCCGCCAAGGGCTCGCCGGTCTCCGGGTGGCACAGCAGCGTACGCGCGCCCGTGGGCATCGTGATCGGCGCCCAGGTGGCGGCGCCGGGCGGGTGCGCGGCGAAGCCCTCGGGCGCACCGTCGGCGACCTCCACGGCCTCAGGCGGGTAGCCGAGGCGGAAGTCGCGATCGTGGCGCACCTCGCCCGCGCAGTCGGCGGGCGAGAGGAAGCGGAAGCCCACGCGCGCGGCGACGGTGTTGGCCGGCAGGTCGCCCGCCGGGGCATCGTTCATCAGCTCGAACATCGGCGCGGAGGACGCCAGCAGCAGGCCGCCGCCCTCAGCCACAAAGCGCTCGATGGCCTTCAGCTCGGTTGCGGCGAAGCGCGCGGACGTGGCGGCGTCGATGATCGCGACGTGATAGCGCCGCAGCACGCTCAGTGTGAGAGGCCGGCGGCAGATGGTGACCGCCAGCGGCCCGCCATGTAAACCGTGGCGGGCGTCACGCCAGCGGCTGTCGTGGTGATGGTCAACGAGGATGCGTATCGGTCTGTCCCGGCCGGCGAGAAGCACGCCGGTCACCTCCCCGGGGGAACGTGGCAGGTGGCGCCGGCTCGGCCTACCCGCCCTGCGTGAACCACTCGAAGGGGATCTCGGGGTCGAAGGGATCGCGGCGCAGCTCGTCGGGCTCCTCGCGATTGTAGTGCACGGTGGGGACGTTGAGCACCACCGCGGTGCGACCCTCGAGCGCCACGAAGCCGTGCCAGACCATCGGCGGGATCTGCACCAGCAGCGGGTTCAGCTCCCCGGCGATGATCGCCTGCGCCTCGCCACAGGTCGGCGAGCCCTCGCGGTCGTCGTAGAGACCGATCTTGGCGTTGCCCGCGAGCACGCAGAAGCTGTCGGTCTGCAGCCGGTGACAGTGCCAGGCTTTGACGATGCCGGGGAAGCCGGCGGAGACGTAGACCTGGCCGAAGTCGATGAAGATCTCGTCATCATCGCGCAGGATCTCCATCAGCCAGCCGCGATCATCAACGTGGCGGACCAGCCTCTTGATGCGCACGCCCTCGATCATGATCGGCCCTCCTCGCTACGAGGCAGGCATCTGCACGCCCACGGCATGGCGACCGAAGTACTCGCGGGCGACGGCGCTCAGGTCATCGCCGGTGACGGCCTGCGCGGCGGCGACCACTTCGTCCACATCACCCAGGCCGAACATCTCACGGTCGGCGAGGTAGAGCGCGCGCTCGACCGGCCGCTGGTTGCGCAGCATGTGCGCATTGATTACCCGCCGACGCGCGCGTTCCAGCTCGGCCTTCGTGACGCCACCGGTGCGCAGTGCGAGAAGATGGCGCAGCAACCCCCGGCGGGTGCGCTCGATGGTGTTGGGCGAGCACAGCGCATGCACCGCCAGGAAGGGGCGCCGCGACATCGACACCGGCAGCACGCCGATGGGGTAGTGCTCCTCGAGCAGCCGTGTGGGGATCGCCAGCCCCAGCGTCTGCAGCAGGCTCAGGTCGCGGCGCAGACGGCCGCCACGCCCGTCGAGCAGCTCAGCGATCATCTCGCCCGCGACATACTCGGGGTCTCCGGCCGGGGGCAGCGGCACCCCCACCACCATCGAGGCCTGCGCCAGGCCGGCGCCGTCGCCGACCTCGACGCGTGAGTCGGCGGGCGGCGCCGGGACCTCGGCGGCCGGAGGCGCGGGCAGCGTCGGCAACGCGCCGAAGGCCGCGGTCACGGCGGCCGTGATCTCCCCGGCCGACATGGGCGCGACCACGCACACCGCCGCATCGGACGCGACGTAGTGCGTGTCGCGGAAGTGCTGGACGCTCTCCAGCGTCATGGCGTCAATGCTGTCCGGATCGCCCTGCAACGACTCGCCCAGGGGGTCGGCGCCGTAGAAGGCCCGCCGGAAGAGGTCGAAGGTATCCTGAACCGGCGACTCGTGGGACATGTCGTAACCACGCTTGACCAGCTCGCGCGCCTCGTCGAACTGCTCCTGCGTGATCTGCGCGCCGAAGATCTGTTCGGCCAGCAACTGCAGGCCGGCCTCAAGCTCCTCGACGTGCACCGCCAGCGCCGCCTCGACGAAGTCCCACTCGGTGTTGACGGCCAGCCCCGACGAGCGGGGGTCAATGAAGGACGAGATGGGGGCAAGCCGCTCGTTGATCTGCTGGTGGCTGCTGAGTACGATGAGCTGCTGGAGCATCGCTCGCGCGCCGCGCAGCCCCTCGGGTTCGTCGGCCATCGACGAGCCGATGACCACGGCAATGCCCGCGATGCGACCGGCCTCGGAGGGCGCGGCGATCACGGTCAGTCCGTTGGGCAGTCGGGTGCGCGCGAGCGGCGCGCCGTGAGCGGCGGCAAGCGTCAGCGCCGCGAGAGAGATCAGCCCTGCACGGATGGTCTTGCGCACGGGGCCCGCGCCTCCTCGGTGGTCCCGGGCCGCGGCTCGGGCCGGATGATTGCCAGCGTGTATGCGTCCGGGTTCAGGTACTTGATGGCGACCTGTTGGAGCAGTTCGGGTGTCACCGCATTGAGCCGGTCGATGTACTCGATCGCCAGCCGGTAGTCGCCCAGGCCCTCGTAGAAGGCGAGCGAACCCGCCTGGTCGGAGTAGGCCTCGTTGCTGAAGGCGTAGCTGATGCGCATCACCCGCTTGGCCTCATCGAGCTGCTCGACCGTCAGCGGCTCGGTGCGCAGGCGTTCG
>CAZTZN010000109.1:0-4992 GCA_964617715.1 uncultured Armatimonadia bacterium
TGTGGGCGATCCACATGGTGCACAGGGGGATGCCCTCGACGGGCGCGCGCAGAACAGTGGCCGAGCGGCGCGCGGTGGCGCCTTCGACGCCGAGTATGCGGGCGAAGGTGTAGTGGACGGGAGCGCGGACGGTGACGCGCATGGCGTCGGCGTAGGGGCCGAGTTCGATGCCGTCAACGGTGACGTCGGGTCCGGAGAAGAACTCGCAGTCCTCGGGCCGGCAGACGACGGGCCAGCCGCCGCCCTCGGTGTTGTTGGCGACGGCGGTATTGACGGCCGCGTTGCGCGCGGCGGTCTCGTTGGGCAGCGCGGTGCCGGCGGCGAGGGCGGCGGAGTCGGCGACGTCCTGGCAGCGCTGGGCGGCGATGACGAGCGTGCCCAGGTCGATGACGAGCGCTGCGGAGCCGGCAAGGGCCACGAAGGCGATAGCGACCCAGGCGCCGGCGACGCCGGCACGCGGCGAACGAGTAGAGATGCTGGCTGGCAGTCTCATGTTGGACGCGCCTCCCTGGGCCCGGGCCGCGAGTGCGACGCGGTGAGCCGGGCCGGACCGGTACTGCTGCGCAACGGGCGCACAGGGCCGGAGACGGAGGCGCTGCGGAGCGAGGGGTCAACGGCGGTCGGGCCGGACGGCCCGGTGACAGGACAGGATGAGCGACCCGCGCAGTGCGACTGTCGGGGAGATGCGTCAGAACGCGCACGGGTGCATGCGTTCGCTTCGGCCGGCCGCCCCATAGGGCTGAGCCAGCTCGTGCGCGTAACGCGCCCGGACGCGCCCCCCCGGAGGTCCAAGGTGGGTGCCGTCATCGCTGCTGCTCTCTGTGCTTCGACGTAGGCTGCGAGTGTTTCCGTATATCCTGTCGCGTGCGCCGGACCTCGGCGCGAGGCTGCGCGGAGCCGAGATGCCCGGCACAGCCACTGGGTCTTGTGGCATTATAGCGATGCCGGGCATCGAGTGCAAGTGGGCGGCGTGTTTGTGTCGGGCGTCGCGCCGCCCGGTCGGCGCGCAGCGTGCGTGTTACAGCGCATCTCCACCGGTCGGGCACCTGCCTGTCGGCAGTCGATCCTCGCGCCGGCGCCGGCCGTCGCCGGACCGTCGCGATGCGACCTGGTTGTCAGGTTACTCGCGCTGCATGACTATGGCGGTGTTGAGCGTGATGGTGCCATTGTCGGGATCGTCGGACAGGCCTGCGAACAGGCCGCCGGTGACCAGCCGGTGCGGGTAGCGTAGCGTGATGCGGATCTGATCGCCGGGCTCGGCGGTATTCTCCACGCCGTCATCGCCCAGCGGCTGCCACTCGCCCCAGGTTCCGCTGGCCTCATCGAAGGAGCGGAACTCGTAGGTCATCTGCAGCTCGGCACCGTTGATGGTGGGCGCGGCGCCCGCGATCCGAGTAGTGAGCGTGGCGGGCGTGGCGCCGACGGCGGCGCAGCGGGCACCCTCGCGGGCGGCCTGGTTGACGCCGACCAGGTCCTTGACCATCAGTCCGAACTCAATGATCCCGAAGAGCAGGAAGATCAGCAGCGGCGCGACCATGGCGAGTTCCACCGTGGTCGTTCCGCGTCTGCGAGCGATATGTCTCATCCGGCCGACCATGTGACCCACCTCCGACCGGGGCTTGGTTCCCCGGGAGAGGCCCGTGCCCGTGAGCTGCGGTGGTGACCGCGCAGCGGGCACTCCTCGATGCGTAGTGCGAAATCATCCACCCCATGTGCGAACGGCGATAGTAACGAGCGCACCGGCGCCCAGGGCGATCGCGTAGGGCAGGCGGACGGCGCCTGCCCCGTCCGCGATCTCCATCGGCTCGGAGAAGGCCGCGCGCAGATAGACGGCGGTGCCCATCTGGCGCAGCGTTTTGGTCAGCAGACCGCGCCTGATCGCGATGGCGAGTGCCATCGCTCCACCGATCAGGGCGCCCCAGGCGAAGGTCCAGAGCATGAACATCGGCCCCAGCAGGGCCCCGAAGGCCATGAGGAGCTTGATGTCGCCTCCGCCGAGGATACGCCCGAGGAAGTTGCTGACCAGCCACAGGACAAAACCCGCGCCGATGCCGGCGAGGCTTGACAGCAGGCCTCCCCAGCCACCCGCAATGGTATTGAGGGTGATGCCGAGGACGGCGAAGGACACGGTCATCCAGTTGAATATCTTGCCCCACCGGATGTCGGTGTAGGCAGCAGCGAGAGCCAGGACGATGGCCGCGATGATCAGTTCGATGTCCATGGTCTTCGACCGCTTTCTGGAGGGAGTGCCCCTCCGGGCAATCGGGCGCGGGGCCCGCATGAAGTCGATGCGTCCGGCGATTTCAGTGTCCGCAGCGTCATGATCCCCGTGAGAGGGATGCAGTGGGGGGAGCGATCAGGGCGCTCCCCCCACATGCCGCCGGCTGGACGTCCCATCTTCTCGCGCACGCGCAAGAGACAGGGAAAACTGGTCGGCCCGGCCGAGGTGGGTACAGGGCGAGGCTGCGACGCTCAGCCGGAAAGGGCGGGCTCACGTGGCGCTGTTGGCGATGATCCCGGCCGAGCTGCTGACCGTGTTCTCGACGGTGTTGCCCAGGCCCTGCCACGCGGCAATGCCGGCGACGACGACCAGGGCAAGCAGCAGTGCGTACTCGACGGTGGTGAGACCGGCCTCGTCTTTCCACAGCTCGCGCATCTCGTCCGCCTCCTCTGTGCCACTCGGGCGCAGCGTCGGGGTGCTGATCGGCGGCCTCGGGCGGGTCGGACGCGTCCCGGTCGGGCCGAAGCCCGCGTGTCCGTCGCATGTGATCCGGAGCTGCTCTTGATCTGCAGAGCCCAATTGTCATGGACAGTATACATCCGGTGTGTACCCTGTCAAGCGTCAAACGAAACCTCTAACCACAAACTTTTTGTCTCTTCTTGCTCTTTGCGCTCATCTTCTGCATCGCCCCAAAGGCCAGAAACACCGTACCTGCGTGGGGCATAGGGCAATAATAGTCTTTGCCGGAGAACCTCCAGATTACCTCAACTTAAGCCCGACGGAGGCGGCTACGAGCTATCGAGTCAGGGTGAGAGGGGCAACACGCTTCGATCCCGAGGGACAGATAGGTGACCGCTTGAGCAAATCAATAGGACAACTGAGAGCCGGCAGCGGGGATCAGGGAGGGTCCCGGCAGGTGCAGGATGGAGGTGGTGCGAAGTTGGCGGACGGGCGAGCCGAGGGCGCGCGCAGGAGGGCGGACGATGCGGAGCAGGCGAGGGCTGCTGCTGGCGCTGGTAGTGATCGGGAGCGCGGTGGGGGCGGGGGCGCAGGAGAATCTGGCGGACGGGTGCGAGTACGAGCTGCTGACGCGGCGCAGCTACGGGCCATCACGCGCCAGCGACCTGACGATCCTGACCGATGGAGCGTGGGCGAGCGGCTACTGGACGCGCGACAATACGCTCGCCTGGCGGACGGCGCCCGGCCAGAGTGCGGATGTGCTGGTGGACCTGGGGAAGCGGCGGGCGATCGCGGGCCTGGTGGTGGCGGCGGTGCGTGGGGTAGCGGCGCACCCACCGGCGGTGCGCGTGTGGGTGTCGGACGACATGGCGAGCTTCCACAGGGTGGTCGAGTGGGACGCGGGAGCCGGGCTGGAGGTGGCGCCGCGGGCGCTGACCACGGAGCGCTCGCAGAGCCCGCAGGTGCGTGCGGCCGGGCGCTACGTGCTGGTGCAGATGACCAAGCCGGGGGACCCGGTGACCGGAGTGGCGCGCAGCGGGCTGATCTGCGTGACCGAGATCGAGGTGCTCGCGGGTGAGTTCGACCCGGGAGAGATCACGACGGCGAGCGGTGAGACGCTGGAGCTGGAGGCGTATCTGCGCGCGCGGGACCCGCTGAGGTTTATCCCGCCGGTGAGCACGGAATTCGAGACACCGCACGTGGCGTGGGCGCCGGAGCCGTCGGGCGGGCGGCCACGGGTGCTGACCGTGGTGCAGTACGTGTGCGGGCGGGACGCGGTGGAGCTGGAGGAGCGGGTGGGGATGCAGCAGCGCATCTTCGCCCTGCTGCGGCAGACGCCGCGGATGGACCTGCTGCGCGCACGGGAGCTGCTGGCGGAGCTTGACGACACGCCGCAGGTGCTGGTGCTGGCGGGGATCGACGCGGGGATCATGCGCGCGCAGGTGCGGGCGCGAATCGCGGAGCTGGTGCGCGCCGGGATGGGGCTGGTGTGGGTGCATCCGCGCGGGGAGACGGGGGGGCTGGCCGAGCTGCTGGCCGGGCTGCCGGAGGCGCGGTTCGAGGTGCTCGATGCGGCGGAGATGCCGTGGCCGGTGGTCGAAGGGGAGATACGTGCGGGGACCGCGGGCGCCGGGCGGGTGGTGACCTGGCGCTATGAGAATGCGGATGGCGAGCGCTTCGTGGAGATGAACAGCGCGCTGTGGCCGCAGTGCGCGCCGGGGACGAATGAGCCGGAGGACTTCGCGTACTGGGAGATCTACGCGGCGCGGCTGGCGAAGATGGTGCTGTGGGCGGCACACGGGGAGCCGACGGCGCGACTGGCCCCGATCGAGGTGGCCCGGGCGGCGCGGGGCGGGATAACGCTGAAGGTGGACACCGAAGGGAATGCGCGGGGACTGCGGGTGCGGGCGCGGCTGGTGGATGAGCATAACCGGATGGTGGCCGACGCCCACGGTGAGCCGGGGGGAACGCTCGAGTTCGCCGGGCCGCTGCAGACCGGGCCTCACGCCGCGATGGTGTGGCTGGAGGATGCGGCGGGCCGGCAGGTGGACTGGCGGGTGGCGGTCGCCCGGGTCGAGGGGCCGCGGATCGTGGACGTGCGCACCGATCGCGACCGCTACGAGCGCGGGGACATCGTGGGCGTGACGGTGGCATGGGAGGGGACGGCGACGGAGCTGCGGGCGGAGTTGGTGGACGCGTACGGAGGTGTCGTGGCGAAGGCTACCGTGGATGACCGGAACGGCGAAACGGCGGGCCGGTCAGGCGACCGGCCCCTCCGAACGGCAGACGGCAATGGCGGCAACGACCACGAC
>CAZTZN010000109.1:5092-15729 GCA_964617715.1 uncultured Armatimonadia bacterium
AAACGGCGGGCCCGTCAGGCGACCGGCCCCTCCGAACGGCAGACGGCAATGGCGGTAACGACCACGACGGCGAAGGCGGGAGGGTGGCGCTGGAGCTGGAGACAGAGCGCTCCAGGTCGCTGGTGGTCATGCTGCACGTGGAGCTGCGGGATGGCGAGGGGCTGCTGGACGAGTGGTTCGGGCCGGTGCCGACCATCAGCGAGCCCGACCTGGACGAGTACACGGTGGGCTTGTGGTCATCCTACGGCTCATACATCGGCAAGCGCCCGTGGGGCTACGAGATGCTGCGGGCGCAGCTTCCGCTGAACGTGGATCTGGCGATCGCGGGGCCGGTTCCGGCGTACCCACGCCTGGACATGCGGCCGTGCCCGGAGAACATGCACCGCCTCTACTTCAAGCTGGGCGAGCGGTACGAGAAGATGAACCTGGCGGCGCCGGGCTTCCGCGAAGAGTTTCTCGAAGCCATCCGCCCGAGGATCGAGAGCGGCTACCGCTGGGGCGCGTACGACTTCTCGGTGGGCGATGAGTGCGGGTACACGCTGCGGCGGGATGAGCACACGCTGGCGGCGTTCCGCGAGTGGCTGCGCGTCAAGTACGGCGAGATCGGAGCGCTCAACGGAGCGTGGAACACGGACTTCGCCGACTTCGACGAGGTGACGTTCGACCCGGAGCCGGTGGATGCGGCGGTAACCAGTTACGCGCCGGGGCTGGATGAGCGGCTGTTCGGAGATGAACTGTTCGCCGACACGCTGATGGCGGCGCGCCGTGAGGCGGAGGCGCTGGACCCGCGCAACCGCCTGGGCATCTCGGGCACGCGCGACCCCGCGCACTACATCGGCTTCGACTGGTGGCGGCTGATGAACACGCTGACCCACCTGAGCTTCTACGACGGCCTGCAGCGCGAGTGCATCCGGTCGTGGAAGAAGCCGGGGGATCTGATCACCAGCTTCGTGGGGTACGATGATGCGGATGTGAACGAGATCGGCGCGCGCTACTTCCCGTGGCTGGAGGCGTTCAGCGGGGTGCAGGGGGTGTCGATCTACAGCGCGTCGAGCGGCGACCTGGGGGGCTTCGTGCGGCCCGACCTGACGCTGACGCGGCGGGCGCGATGGCTGAGCGAGGAGGTCGCCGAGCTGAAGGGCGGGATCGGGCGCGCGCTGCTCACGGCCCGGCGCACGCGGGCGCCGATTGCGCTGCACTACAGCCAGCGGTCGATCCACCTGGGGAAGATGCTGGGGCGACCGACGCCGGAGACGCTGACCTCGGTGGCGGAGCTGATCAAGGACATCGGGCTGCAATTCGAGATGGTATCACACGAGCAGCTCGAGGCGGGCGTGCTGACCGCGCGCGGCTACCGGGCGATAGTGCTGGCGGACTCTCTGGCGCTCTCGGACGCGGAGGTAGTCGCGCTGGCAGAGTTCGCGCGCGCGGGCGGCCTGGTGCTGAGCTTCGGGGAGAGCGGGTCATACGACGCCAACGGGCGGCTGCGCGACGCGAACCCCCTGCAGGGGCTGGCAACGGTATGCGCCGAGCCGGTGGCGGAGTACCGGGAGCTGCAGCCCTCGGGCGTGGCGGGCGAGACGGTGGACCGCTACTCGGCGAGCGCGGAGCTGTCGGCGGCGTGGCAGGCGCGCATGGAGGAGCTGCTCTCTCCCGCCGCGATTGAGGCGCCGGCGGTGGTGCGCCATTCCGACGGCTCGCCACGGCGCTACGTGGAGGTGGTGGAGTTCGCGCGCGGGCGGGTACGCTACGTGGGCGTGCTGCCGCGATACTTCGGCGGCCGCTACTCGCGCGGCGGCGAGCCGCAGTACCTGGAGGAAGAGGACTTCGCGCCGGTAACCATCGAGCCGGCGCACGGGGGGCATGTCTACGACGTGCGCGCCGGGCGCTACCTGGGCGAGATCAACACAATCGAGACGCGGCTGGCGACGGGCGTGGCGGCGCTCTACGCGGTGCTGCCCTACCGGGTGACGGGCCTGGTGGTGGAGTGCCCGCAGGCGATCGCGCCGGGAGAGACGCTGCGGGTGCGGTGCACGGTGGCGGTGGAGGACGCGGAGCCGGGCGATCACGTAGTGCACGTGGAGCTGGCGGACCCGCAGGGGAACGTGATCCGGCCGTACGCGGTGAACGTGCTGGCCGAGGGCGGCGCGGGTGAGGCTGAGTTCGCGCTGCCGCTGAACGCGGCGCCGGGCGAGTGGACGGTGAGCGCGCGGGAAGTGGCGAGCGGGGCGCGGGCGGAGCGGACAGTGACGGCAGATGACGGCAGATAGCGGCGGATAACGGCAGACAACGGCGGACAACGACAGCGCACGGCAGGGCACGGCAGCAACGGCAAACGGCCGACGCATGTGAACATGCGTCGCTCCAAACGACAACAGCGGCGGCGAAGGCTTCCGCCGACAGGAGTGTCGGCGGCACCGAACGGCGACGGCAGGGGAACAGGATGGAGACTACTGCGCAGTCTCACGGCGACGGCGGGGAAGGCAACGACGAACGGCAGACAGCCACGGCGCAGACGGTGTAAGGCGGACGGCAACGGAGCACGGGCGGGGACGCCCGTGCCACGGACACGCCGGACGGATGACGGGGCGGACCACAAGGTGCACAGGGACGCGCACGACAACGACAGGCGTGCAAGGAAGCGCGCCCCTCCGTACGGCGGACGACACGGCGCAACGGCGGACAGGCAGGATCCCAGATTACTCGCCTTCTGCGCGCATGATCGCGCTACGGGGCCGTAGTCACCCTCTACAGGCGCTCGCAACACGGCCCGCCGCGACTCTTCTGCAGCGCCCGAAAAACTGGCCCCCTTGGGGGCCGCAGCGGGGTTCTAAGGCCCTGTCTGCCGTGCATGATCTGGGAGGATGCCTGTCCTACGGACGGCATGACAACGGCGACAGCAGGGCGGCGTGGGTACGCCGCCCCTCCGTACGGCACGCGGCGATGGCCAGCGCGCGAGCGGTCAGGGTGACGGGCTGAAGGGGCCCGGCGTGCGCCGGAAGCGGAAGGCGGCCTCGCCCAGGGCGTCATCGCCGCGGAGCAGGCGGGCCTGCAGGACGTAGTCGCCGGGCGCGAGGTCGGCGACGGGCAGCGCCGATGAGCCGCGGATGGCGGATGGCGCGACCCCGGTGTTCGTCGGCGGGTCGTCGCCGGCCGCAGGGACGATGCGGAAGGAGACGTGGACGCCGGGCAGCGCGCTCTCGGCGAGGCCCAGCTCCCAGCCGACCGAGAGACGGTCCTCCCCGAGCCACGAGACCAGGGTCGAGGGCTGGAGGGTGAGCGGCTCGGGAACGGTGTGCGTCACCACGGTGGTGTACAGGAGCCGTCCCCTGTCGGCCTCGGTAAGGTCGTAGCGCACGCGCACCTCGCCGGGATGCGTGAAGGCGCAGGCGATCGGGACCTCGACGGCGGAGCGCGCGGCGATGGTGGCCGTCGCCTCCCCGAGCGGCATCGGCTCGGCGGCGCCGGCGGGCAGTTGGGTGGCGGTGACCCGGACGGTGGCGGGGCGGTCGCGGCGGTTGTTGACCTCGAAGGGCAGGGAGCCACTCGCCCAGAAGATGCGCCGACCCGCAAGTGGACGGCCGGTGACTGCGTTGGCGGTGGGGTCGAAGGGCAGCACAATCTCGCCGAACCGCCCGGGCTCGCCGAAGTTGCTGCCCACCGGCGCCCAGACGTAGAGCGAGCGGCCCTCGCGGAAGCTCGAGCGCGCGAAGTTGGCCCCCCAGACCTGTCCCTCGGCCTCGGCAAGGCGCAGGCCGGCGAACTCCAGCTTCACCTCGGCGGTCCAGCGGTCGGGCAGCACGCGGGCGGCGGCGGTGACCGGCCCGTCCCACCCGGGCCCGGCCAGCCCGGGCGCGCCGGTATCCTGGTCGAAGATCACCCCGCGCGAGTTCACGATGATCTGATAGTAGGTCTGCCGATCGCGGTTGGTGTCGAGGAACAGCTCGACGGAATCGTCCTCCCACAGCCGTCCGTCGCGCTCGGTGGCGTGGGCGATGAGCGCATCGGTGGTAGGCTCGGTGCACTCGAAGCCGAAGTAAAGGGCGTCGCGATCGGCGCAGGCGAGGACGGTGGTGGTCGCGGTGGTGCCGGGCACGCGGGTGTGCTCGACGAAGTCGTCTATGCGGCCGGCGCTTGCCCAGCACGGGTCGTCGAGCGCGCCGTCGATAGTCGGCGGGCGGTCGGCGGCGGCGCAGGCGAGGATTTTGCCCTCGGGGCGCTGATCCTGTGCCGCGGTGAAGGCGGCTCGGTCCTGCAGCGCGCCGGCGGCCACCGGGAGGTCGGGCAGGTCGCCACCGGGGACGCGGGTCACGCGCAGGTCATCGCAGAACGCGGTACCCTGGCTGTGCAGCGAGAACCAGATGACGGCCCACGCGGCCCCGGGGGGCACCGTGGTGGCGCCGGACAGCTCAGTCCAGTCGTAGGGGATGCGCGGACCGCGCAGCCACAGGCGGCCTTCGGCCAGGCGCTGATTCTCGGGGCCGTAGAACTCGAGCATGACCGAGGCCATGCCGTTCTCACCGAACTCGGTGGCCTTGAGCCAGGCGGAGAGGTGCAGGTTCTGCCCGGGGCGCACGGCGATAGGCGGCGGCCAGGTGCGCCAGTGGGGGCGGTTGGTGTTGGCGGGCGGCTCGTCGGCGAAAACGCGGGAGATCTTCAGGGCGCGAGTCCCGGTGTGCGCATCCTGGTCGCTCCACACGCGCTCGGTGGTCTCGCCCTCGACATCCCGGCCGCCGGGCACCATGTACATGGGGCGGTCGGGGCGATCGGGGTCGGCCTCCTCAAAGCTGGTGGCGAGCAGCAGGTCGGGCGGCCCGGGCACGAAGGTCGCGTCGAGAGGCACCCATGCGTCCGGGTCGCGGGGCGGGACGGTGCGGAAGTAGAGATGCCAGGCGCGGTCCTCGAAGCGGTCGAGCGGGCCGGTCTCCCAGCGCAGGCGCAGGATGGGATTGCCGGTGGCGTAGCGGACCCGGGCGTCCTGGGCGAGATCGAGTGGGACGTGTTCGCCGGTGGCGGCGTCGATGAGCGCGAGCGAGGCGGCGGCGAGGACGCGGCGGGCGCCCAGCAGGGTGTTGAAGTCGAGGACGATCTCGGATGCGACTGAAGCGCGCAGGTAGAGGTCGCCCGAGATGATGAGGGGGATGCGGGCGTCGGCGTCGGCCACGGACCAGTCGGCGGCGCGAGCGCCCAGCGGCAGGCTGCAGGCGGCGTGCAACGACAGCAGCAACAGCAGCGGCGGACGACATCTGAGGATGCGTCGGCCCCTGCGGCAATGGCGACGGAGCACGGGCGCGACGCCCGTGCCACGGGCCGGCTCGATCGGCAACGGAGCGGACGGGAACGACAACGGCTCACGGGACGCAGACTGAGTCATGGTCGCCGCCCCCCGCCGAGCGCGGCGTCGATGTCCATGATGTAGCGCGCCATCTGCCAGCGGTAGCGGTCGAGATCGTGCACCGGCCAGAACCTGCCCTGAACGTCCTGGTCCGACCGCGGGTCGCCGCGCACGTAGGTCGATCCGGCCGGGATGTCGTCGAGCCTGTCGGCCAGCCACGCCCGGGCTTCGGCGGCGATGCGCGCGGCCTCGGCGTTGCCCGAGGCCTCGGCGGCGGTCAGGCGGCGGTCGAGCGTGTGAAGATACTCGTAGTCGATCGCGCCCTGCACCAGGCGCTTGAGCCAGACCGTGGGCACGATGGTGGTCATTGAGGTGGGCAGGCCCATCGGGAACATGGTCTCGATCTCGAAGAAGTTGCCCGGCTGACCGTTGGCGTAAACGCCCGACTCGTAGCTGGCGCGCGTAATGGCGTGCCGCCAGCAGAACCAGCCCATGGAGAAGCGGCTGCGGGTGAAGTTGTAGGCCCACAGACGCTCGCCGGTGCGGCGCATGACCTCGAGCTGCTCGGGATACATCATCGCCCAGTTGGGCTGGGGGTACCTGACCAGGCCCAGCTCGATGGGCGCCATGTCGGAGGGACCGTTGCCGCGGATGGTGTTGCTGACGCCCAGCTCGTGCAGCAGCGTATGCAGCGCGATGGCGAACTGCCGGCCCGACTCCCCGTAGTTGGTGAACTCGCCCAGACACTCGAAGGCGACCTCGGGCCAGCCCTCGGCTCTTGCGCGCTCGTCGATGAGGCGGATGGCCTCGGCATACTTGCGCCGGCCCTCGTCGGTGGGAATGAACTCCACGGTGGGATTGTCCGGGCGGCGGAAGTGCCCGCCGAACATGAGGTTGAGCCCGCCGGTGCGGCAGATCATGGCGTTGTCGCGCGGCCAGGCGTCCTCCTCGCGCAGTATCTGCATCAGGCGGGCGGTGTCGTCGAGGTTGACCGCGACCACATGATCGTCCTCGATGGTCACGGCGCTCGAGCCGCGCGGGATGATGCACTCGGCGCGGCAGTACTGATTGTCGCGCATGAAGCGCACTTCGGCGCGCATCGCCTCCCAGAAGCGCTCCTCATCAAACGCGGGCAGGTAGGCGCGAGCGAGGTAGTACATGGTGCCGAAGTACATGAAGCGCTCGACCGACGGTTCGTCAAGCTTGACCGGCACCACGCGGATGGCGAGGTCGAGGCTCGCGGGCGGGGCGTTGCGCGCGGAGATGGTGATGGTCCCCCGATACTCGCCGGGCGCCGCATCGGCCGGGGTGTCGAGCGTCAGCCAGAAGCGCTTGCAGGTGCCCGCGCCGACGAAGGTGGGGCGCAGGGGCAGGATCAGGCACTCCCTGATGGTGTACGCGGGCACATCGCGGCGGCCCGCGGCCCAGGGCGCGAATTGCACCAGGCCGGGCGTGAAAGCATCGGCGGGCAGCGTGCCGTCCGGGCCGGTCATTGCGCCGAGCGAGAAGGTGACGTCCTCGAGATCGCGCAGGCCGAAGACCGCGAAGGAGGCCTGCTCCTGTGCCCCGGGCGTGGCGAACAGCTCGATGCGCTCGCGCGACGCCTCGGGCGCGGGCTGCGAGGTCGGGAAGAGGTCGTCGGAGCAGTGCACCTCGGCGACGAGGTAGCCGCGGCGGCGCTCCTCATCGGAGACCAGCGCGGGTGGGTCGGGCTCCGGCGGGACCTCCTGCCAGAGGCCGTAGAAGGTCGCGCGGCGGGTGGCGTCGATGGCGTCGAGCTGCTCCTGGACGCGGCCCGCGATGTCGCGCGCGGCGATGACGACGGCGTTGACCGGGAAGGAGACGTGCGGGCGGAATCCGAGGACGAGCGCCCCGCCGGCAACGGTGGTCTCGACCTTGAGCCACTCGAAGCGCGAGGCGATGTAACGCCGCCAGAGGTCATCGCCGGCCGACCACTCGTAGTTGGCCAACTCGAAGAGCTTCTCCTCGGGAGGATCGATGGTGGCGACGACCTCGCCGCCGATGAGCAGTTCGTGCGCCTCGCGCATCGAGCGCAGGCGCCAGATGTTGCCCATCGCACCGGTGAGCACCCAGATGGTGTACTCGCCATCGGGCAGGTCCACGCGGAACTCGCCGGTGCGGTTGCCCAGGCCGGAGATGTCATCGATGGCGAGGGCGTCGATGTTGGTGGCGAGGTAGGCGCGCATGCCCTCGGGCTCGGTGAGCCAGCCGTAGCCGACCTCCGCGGAGTACGCGGTCTCCGGGGTGACCTGAGCGAATCCGGGCCAGAGGGGCGAGTCGGCGCGGCCCATGTCGAAGAGCCAGATGTTGGGCTGCGCGGGGGCGATGGCGCACGGCACGGTCGCGAACAGGACGCAGAGCAGGAGCGGACGGATGCTCATGGCGGCCCTCCGGCGGTCGGTGGCAGATGGCGACAGCCAACGACAGGTACGACGGCGGAGGCGGACGGGCGTCAGTCCGCCTCCGCGGCGAGGGTGAAGTCGAAGAGCGCCAGCGGCTCCTCGCGCGCATGGGAATTGTACGCGCAGCGCCAGGTGCCCGGCAGCAGATCGAGATCGCCATCGCCCGCGCGCCAGGTGATGGGCTGGTCCGAGATGGACGGCTCAGCGACGGCGGACTCGTCGGCCGACGCGTCCTCGGGCGACGAGCGCGGCATGAACTCCAGCCACGCCCGGCCCTCCTGCAGTGGCGGGCCGCTGTTGGGCCAGTTGCGGAAGATGTACTCGACCGCGCCGGCGTCGGTGAGCGTGGCGTCGAAGCCGGGCAGCGGATCGACCTCGGTGATGGCGGCGCCCGCCTGCTCGGCCACGGCGATGGTCAACGTCGGGCGCTCGAGGGTGATCGCAAGGCTCGTGAGCGCCACAGCATCCGCGGGCGCGGGCGCCTCCGGAGCGACCTCCTCAGCGGCGGACAGGTCGGGCTGCTCCGGCGCGAGGCCCTCGGGGCCGGTCGGCACCTGCATGACCGCGGTCTCATCCGGGGGCGGGGCGGGCCGGCCGTGGAGCGTCGGCCATGCGAAGATCAGGGCCGCGCCCGCCGCGAGGAACAGCAGCAGGGCGCCGACCGCAATGATGGCCCGGCGGTCGCGCACGCGAGTGGGAGGCTCGTGCGCGTCGGAAGGCGTGGGCGGCGCGGCAGGCACCGCTTCATGCGTGACCGCCGGCGGCTCGGGGGTGACGGGCCGATCGGCGGGCTGGGGCGGCGCTCCGGACGACGGAGCGGCGGGCTCATGCGTGGGGAGTGAGGGCTGCGGGGCGGCGTCGGAAGGCGGCTGCGGCTCGGCGGCCGCGCCCGCGGCATCCTCGGCGGCGGGTCCGGGCGCCACTTCGGGCTCGGGAACGGAGACCGACTGCTCGGCGTCCTCGGGGCCGCCGGGTGCGAGGAAGGGCCCCAGTGCCATGGCGGCGACCGTGACGTTGTCGTGAGCGCCCGCGGCCACGGCGGCATCGAGGAGTCGCGCGCAGGCATCTGCCACGTCCGCCGAGCCCGTGATGATGCGATGGACCTCTCGGTCGCTGAGAGACTCGCTGAGGCCGTCGCTGGAGACGAGGATGACCTCGCCCTCGCGCACCTCGACCTCCAGCAGATCGGGCTCGACCGAGCGGCTGGTGCCGACGGTGCGGGTGATCTGATGGCGCAGAGGCGAGCGCCGGGCCTGGTCGGGGGTCATCGCGCCGGCACGGACCTGCTCGGCCACCCACGAGTGATCCTGGGTGAGCTGCTCGATGCCCGCAGGGGTGACGCGCCAGGCGCGCGAGTCGCCGACGTGAGCGATGACCGCGGTATGCTCCACCAGCGCGGCGATGGTGAGCGTCGTGCCCATGTCGGCTAAGTCGAAGCCCGCGGCGGCCCGCTCCCAGATGCGTGCGCCGGCGACGCGCACAGCCTGCGCGACCACGTCATGCGGGCTCGCGCGGTCGGCCTCCAACCCGGCGTCGGCGGGGAGTTCACCGCGTGCCACCACGACCTCCTCCACTGCGGCGATGGCCATGGCGCTGGCGATGTCGCCGGCGTTGTGCCCGCCCATGCCATCCGCCACCGCGACGACCGCGCGGAATCCCCACGGGCTCTCTCCCGGCTGCAGCACCACCGACAGCGAGCTGTCCTCGTTGGTCTCGCGCCGGGCAATGCGTGTGTCGTCGGCGACCTCGACGAGCATCCGTGCGATCACCTCACAGGCGTGATGGCCCCAGCGTGCGCCACCGGCGAGAGGCAGTTCGCCGCCACCACGCCGAGGTCCTCGTGTCGCACTCGACCAACGATCGCCCGGCGCTGCGGGCTCCCACGGGACGGTCAGCGTGCGCGTGATGCGCCGACCTGCCCGGCAGGGCTCGACAGTCGGCAACGACGCGGTAGTCGGTCCGGCAGCGCCCTCCTCACGGCAGATACCGCTTGGGGAAGCGCGCCACCACCGAGTAGTTCGGGTCCACCACGTTGCCGATGCGCGTCGTCCCCACCTGCGAGAGCACCTGGTAGGCCTCGAAGCGATCGAAGCCGTACTCCTCGACCAGCCACGCCAGCAGCTCCACGTGCGCCGCGGCGTAGGCCGCGCGCAGCGGGCGCACGCTCCCGATCACCATGATGTGCTCGTAATCTTCCGCGCGCGGCCAGCGCGGCGCCCGGCCCTTGCGCAACCGAAGGCGCAGCCGGGCCCGGCAGCTCACCTCCAGCGCCACCCCGCACAGCTCGCCATCGCCCTGCGCCGCATGACAGTCACCGAGGCAGAGCAGCGCGCCGGGTTCGTAGACCGGCAGGTACACCGTCGTCCTCGGCCCCACCTGGGGGCAGTCCATGTTGCCGCCGTGGCGCCCCGGCGTCATGGTCATGCGCGTCTCGCCGCGCTCAGGCGCGACACCGAGGCACCCCAGGAACGGGTGCAACGGGATCTCGATCACCTGCCGCCCACTGCGCCGCAGCGCCAGCCGCCCGGTCATACGCTCGAGGTCCAGCTCCCAGCGGAACTCACACTGCTCCTCGGGCGCCCACTGAGGCGCACCGAAGCTGGTCGGCCCGAAGATGTCATCGGTGCTGAAGAACCCGAAGTCCGGGGGCGTGCGCGACCACGCCCACGAGCGCGTCGGCGTCACTTCCAGGATCTCCACCACCAGCGCATCTCCCGGCTCGGCGCCCTCGACGTGGATCGGGCCGGTCACCGGGTTGGAGACCTGCCGGCGCGCACCCGCGGGGCCGGCCAGCCGCTCGACGCCGATCTCCTCGCTCTCAGCATCGAGGCCACGCGCGTCGGCGCACCAGGCGATCACTTCGTCGCCCGGCTGCACGG
>CAZTZN010000110.1:0-2690 GCA_964617715.1 uncultured Armatimonadia bacterium
GGCGCGAGGTGCTGATGGTCTACGTCTTCCTGACCGTCGCCACCTCGATGGCCGGCTGCGGCATCGTCCGCTTCTTCATCAACACCATCCCGGTTCCGTTCTACTTCGCTACGGCCGAGAACGAGTTCGCGTCGATCCAACAGTACATCCCCGAGTGGACCGTACCACACGATGAGGAGACGCTGCGGTTACTGTACGAAGCCTCCGAGACCGGGGCCATCCCGTGGAAGCCGTGGCTGGTGCCGCTGGCAGCCTGGGGGGTGTTCTTCCTCGCACTGTGGGTGACCATGCTGGCCATGATGGCCATCTTCCAGCGCCAGTGGACGGAGAAGGAGAAGTTGACCTACCCGCTGCTCTACCTGCCCGTTGAGGTCACCGAGGGCCTGAACACGGGCGTGCTGGTGGCCGACTTCTTCCGTAGCCCGGTCATGTGGATCGGCTTCGGCATTGCCTTCTTCTACAACATCACCAACATTGTCAACGCCTACAATCCGGGGTTCACCGCCCTGGGCAAGTACTATGACATCGGCGCCCTGTTCACAGAGCGCCCCTGGAGCGCCATTCGGCCGCTGCAGTTGCACTACCGTCCGGAGATGGTCGGCTTCGGCTACCTGGTCAGCACCGAGGTGGCCTTGAGCATCTGGCTGTTCTACCTGATCCTGCGCCTCGAGTCCGTCGCCGCGGCGGCGGCGGGGCTGGACATCGCCGGCTTCCCGTTCATGCAGGAGCAGGGCCTGGGCTCGTACCTGGCGGTCGCCATCTTCCTCATCTGGGTGGCGCGCAGCCATATCGCGTTGGTGCTGCGCAAGGCCTTCACCGGCGACCCGGCCATCAGCGATGAACGCGAGCCCATGAGCTACCGGGTGGCGGTCTTCACCTTCATCGCGGGCCTGGTGGTGATCCTCGCCTGGGTGAGCTACGCGGGCATGGCGCTGTGGGTGGCGGCGCTGTATTTCGCGCTGATCCTGGCGGTGGCCCTGGTCTATGCGCGCATCCGCGCCGAGGTGGGGGTGCCGCTGATCTGGATGTTCCCCTACTACCAGCACTACAAGTTCATCAAGTACACCTTCGGCAGCGCGCCCTTGCAGGTGGGCGGAAGCTGGCAGACGCTGACTGTGTTCACCACGCTGGTCTTCCTCTCCCGCGGCTACTTCCCGGCGCTTATCGGCTACCAGGCCGAGGGCTACCGCCTGGCGGACGAGATGCGCATCCGCCCCAAGTCGATGTCGTGGCTGCTCATCATCGCTCTGATCGTCGGCCTCTACGTGGGCATCTGGCTGCACCTGCGCGCCTACTACATGTACGGCTCGGGCGGCCTGACCTCTCTGGGCGGCTGGGGTTACGGCATCGCCATGCAGGAGTACGAGCAGCTTGTCGGCTACGGCAAGGGGCACGCCTCGCCCGACTTCTGGCGCATCGGCGCCACCTCCGCGGGCTTCCTGACCACCGCCGGCCTGACCATCGTGCGCATGATCTTCCTGCGCTTCCCGCTGCACCCGCTGGCCTTCGGCATGGCCGGCTCCTACGGGAGCCTCATCTGGGGCAGCTTCTTCATCGTCTGGCTCATCAAGAGCATCGTCTTCAAACTGGGCGGCATGTCCAGCTACCGCCGGCTGATCCCGGGGTTCCTGGGGCTGGCGTTGGGGCACTACTTCACCGCAGGCATCTTCTGGGGCCTGATCGGCACCTTCGGCGGCGAGAGTCTGCGCCGCTACTACGTCTACTTCGGGTAGCCGCACATGACGGGGGCACCCGCACCATGCGCATCGGCCTGATCGCCGGCAGCGGCATCGAGGACCTGTACGACGACGGCCAGCCCGAGCCGCTCACCGTGGAGACAGGCTACGGTGAGGCGGAGGTGTGGCTGCTGGACGCCGACGGCCGCGAGGTGGTGTTTCTGCCGCGTCACGGCAAGGGGCACTCGGTGCCGCCGCACCGCGTCAACTACCGCGCCAACATCCGCGCGCTGGAGGCGCTGGACTGCCGGTGCGTGGTGGCGACCAACGCGGTCGGGTCGATGAACCTGAACATGGGCCCGGGCGACTTCGTGATCGTGGATCAGTTCCTCGACTTCACCCGACAGCGCCCGCTCACTTTCTTCGACGGCGATGACGGTGTGGTGCGTCACGTGGACATGACTGAGCCCTACTGCCCTCGCCTCCGCGCGGCCCTGTACGAGGCGGGCGAGGCGCGACTGGGCGGCTCACTGCACTCGGGGGGCACCTACCTGTGCGCCGAGGGCCCGCGCTTCGAGAGCCCGGCGGAGATCCGCATGTTCCGCCAGCTCGGGGCCGACGTGGTGGGCATGACCGGGATCCCCGAGCTGGTGCTGGCGCGCGAGGCGGGCCTGTGCTACGCGACGGTCTGCGTGGTGAGCAACTGGGCGGCGGGGATCAGCGACACGCCGATCACGCACGAGGAGGTCGTCGGGATCATGGACGCGCGCCGGGCCGACCTGCACGCGCTGCTGCGCGCGACCATCGCGACGCTCACCGACGACCCCGAGTGCCCATGCCATCATCCGTTCGGCTAGGAGGCCCATGCGCCCCCGCGGCGTTGTCGCCACGGAGAAGCGAATGCCTCGCGCGGGAACGACGGGGCCGGTCAGGCGACCGGCCCCTCCAACGGCAAAGGCAACGCCCCGGGGCGTGGGAACGCGGCCTTCGTCACAGTAGCAGCAGACGCATGTG
>CAZTZN010000110.1:2790-15704 GCA_964617715.1 uncultured Armatimonadia bacterium
CTTCGTCACAGTAGCAGCAGACGCATGTGAGCATGCGTCGCGCCAAACGGCGACAAGAAGCGGCAGGCGGGGTACAGGCTCCCGCCCCATAACGACAACGACCGGGCGCAAGTGTAGTCGCGTCCCTCCGAACTGCATGGCCGACGGCGCGCACATCCCCCGCAGGCGGTGAGCAGATGCGCACACAACTGGGGATCACACTGGTGGCGATCGTGACCTTCGCTGCCGCCGCCCATGCCGGGCCGCGCAGCGAGAATCTGGTCGTGAACCCCGGCTTCGAGGAGATGGCGGGCGACTTCGCCGCGAACTGGGAGCCGGTCGGCGACGGCTGCGAACTCGCTCTCGGAGAAGGGCGCGAGGGCGGCAACTGCCTGCACTTCGCGCCCGCGAGCACCCGTCAGAAGCTGGGCGCGCTCCAGGTCATCGAGTTCGACCCGCCGATCATGCACCCCATCATGGTTTCGGGCTGGAGCCGCTGCGTGGGTGCGGCGGGTATCGACTACTGCGTCTGGTTGGATGTGCACTATACCGACGGCACGCCGCTGTGGGGGCAGCGCGCCAGCTTTGTGCGCGGCACCCACGACTGGCAGTTCGCCGAGTTCACCTTCCGGCCCGACAAGCCGGTCGCCAGCATCGAAACCTTCGTGCTGTTCCGCGAGATGTCAGGCGAGGCGTGGGTTGATGACGTGCGCGTCGGGCCGGCGCCCTTCAAGTTCGATCGCATGAGGGTGGCCGCCGGACTGACCGGGCCGGGCAGTGTCGAGTTGTTCGCCTCCGCCACCATGCCCGCGAGCTGGCGCCTCGAAGTCTTCCGCGACGGCGCGGTGATCGCCGCGAAGTCCGGCAGCGGCCAGAGTCAACGCATCTCGTTCACGCCCGCCGAGACGCCCACGCTGCTGCCTGCCGGGCCCTGCCAACTGCGCATCGCCGCGGTTGATGACGCGCTGGGCGAGCGGATTACGCGCGTGATCGACCTCGACACCTCGGCGGCCCTCGACCACGGTTACGGTCTGTGGACCGAGCCGGCCATGACCCGTGTGATGCCGATCGACCTGCCCGCCGATGATCCGCCACCAACAACGCTCGATCTGCTGGCCGCGCGCAACGAGTACGAGAGCGCGCAGATCGTGCTGCTGCCCGGCGCCGAGCCGCTGCGCAACGTCACGCTGACGATGCCCGACCTGCATGGCCCCGGCGATGCGGTCATCACTGCCGGGAACCTGCAGTGGCACCAGGTGGGCTACGTGTGGGTGGAGCAGCAGACGTCGCGCCCGGATGTGCCCGACTATGCGCCGACCTGGTGGCCCGACCCGTTGCTGCCGGTGGAGCGCTTCGACGTCGAGCCCGGCTGGAGCCAGCCCGTCTGGGTGACCGCGTACGTTCCGCCCGGCACGCCACCGGGGACCTACGCGGGCGAGATCATCGTCCGCGCAGAGGGCCACGTCGATCGCACGGTGCCCCTCTCTCTGCGCGTGATAGACTTCGACCTTCCGCTCGCGGGCAATGCGCGCAACGCCTTCGCGTTGCACCAGGGTTACCTCGAGAAGATCTACGGTCGCGAGAGCGTGACTCGTGAACTGCGCTGGGCCTACGGTGACTACCTGCTGGCGCACCGCATCAACCCCGACGACATCACGCGCGCCGAGCCGCCGTTCGTCGAGGACATCGCCCACTACCGCGAGCGCGGGCTGACCACCTACTGCCTCATCAACTACGTGATGCCGCGCGGCGACGCGCCCACGCGCATCCGCACGCCACTGGAGATGTACACGCCCGAGTTGCGCGAGAGCGTCGCGGCGATGGTCGATCCGGTGGTCGCTGAGCTGCGCGCGCGCGGCCTGCTCGAGGGCGCCTACGTCTACAGCTTCGACGAGTGCGACGAGGAGTTCTTCCCGGTCATGCGCGACTGGTTCGGCATGGTGCACGAGCGCTGGGGGGTGCCGACCTTCACCACCGCGCACGTCCCGGTGGAGCCCGAGGCGCTGGCCGACCTGAACATCGACTGGATCTGCCCGCACGCGCGGCGCTACAACCTGGAGGCGGCGGAGCGCTGCCGCGCGGCGGGACTCGAGGTCTGGGACTACACCTGCTGCGGACCGCGCTACCCGTTTACCAACATCCTCGCCGACGACCCGCTGATCGCCGCGCGCATCATCGGCTGGCAGATGTATCAGCAGAAGCTCGACGGTTTCCTGTTCTGGGGCGTGAACGTGTGGAGCCGGGCGGGTAACGACGCCCCCATCGACCTGTCGCGAGGCCCGCGGCTGGACTGGAGCATATGCACCGGCGGCACCCGATGGGCGGCGCTGCAGGGCGACGGCATACTGCTCTATCCACTGCCCGACGGCCCGATGGGCAGCATTCGCCTCGACAACATCCGCGACGGCTTCGAGGACTACGAGTACCTGTGGGCACTGGGTCGGACGCGCGGCGATGTCGATGCGGTGCGCGCGCTCGTCGAGCCGGTGACGCGCTCGCTGACGGAGTTCACCCACGATCCGCGCGTTGTTCTCGAGCGCCGCGAGCGCATCGCGGACGCGCTGGAGGCCGTGTCCGACTGAGATCGGGACACCACGAAGACGAGGATGATTGCAGCGTGAAGGCGTATGACGGCTACCTGTTCGACCTTGATGGCACGATCTACCTGGGCGATGAGCTGATTCCCGGCGCCGACCGGACCGTGGCGACACTGCGGGCGCGTGGCGCGAGGGTGTTGTTTCTGTCCAACAAGCCGATTGCGCGGCGCGAGACCTACGCGAGCAAGCTGACGAAGCTGGGTATCCCGGCCGAGCCCTCCGACGTGGTGAACTCGCCGCTGGCGGCGGCGCGCTACCTGGCCGCCGAGCATCCGGGCAGGCGCGTGATGGTGCTGGGCGAGACCGCGCTGATCGACGAGCTGACCGAGGCCGGGGTGCCGTTGGCGGGCGGTGTCGAGGACGCGGAGATCGTGCTGGTGTCGTGGGACCGGCAGATCACCTGGGCGCGATTGGACGCCGCTCACCAGGCGCTGCTGCGCGGCGCGGATTTCTTCGCGACCAACCCGGACACGGTCTGCCCGGTCGAGGGCGGCCGCACCGTCCCCGACTGCGGCGCCAACATCGCGTACCTGGAGGCATCGACCGGGCGGACGCTCGAAGTGATGATCGGCAAGCCCTCGCCCATCATCACCCGGATGGCGCTGGCGGGCATCGGGCTCGAGGCCGAGCGCTGCCTGATGGTGGGTGATCGGCTGGACACCGACATGGCGATGGGCGAGACCGCCGGCCTGGATACCGCGCTGGTGCTGACCGGCGTGACCGGCCGCGAGGACCTGGCGCGGTCGGGACGCACGCCGACCTACGTGCTCGAGTCGGTGGCGCAACTGACCGGGTGACGGGCGGTTACGCGAAAAAAGATTGATCCGCGCGAAACTGGACAGCGGGGCGAACGTCTACTATAATACATAGTAGAAAAGGACAGCGTGTCATGACAATCCAGGCGCGGAGTGCATGGAACGATGAGGCAACCAGGAGAGATTACGCCGGAGGACAATGAGCCCGATCTGTCTGTGTTCAAGCTCGACAAGAGCGGGCTGGAGCAGGCGCTGGGGACGCTGGAGGCCCAGGTGATGGAAGCGATCTGGGAGGCCGGCGATCCGGTCGCGGTTGAAGACGTGCGGACGGCTCTGGAGGCGCAGGGCAAGGAGGCCGCGTACACGACCATCATGACCACCATGAGCCGCCTGTTCGACAAGGGCCTGCTGGAGCGCGAGCAGCGCGGTCGCGCCTACTTCTACTGGCCGGCGCTGAGCCGCAGCGAGCTGAACCAGAAGGTGTCGCGGCGCGTGATCGACGGCCTGCTGGCGAGTTTCGCCGAACCCGCGATCTCGTACTTCGTGGAGGCGGTCGGCGACGAGCACCCGGAGCAGCTCGACACACTGGCGCGCATCGTGGACGAACACCGCAGGCGCAGGGGGGGCGCGACGGAGAGCTGATGGCGCTGCTGCTGGCGGGTGCGGGCGTGCTCGTGGCGACCGCCGCCGCCGTCAGCCTGCTCATGGCCCTGCCCGCCGCCGCGCTGGCGGAAGCCGCAGGCGAATCCAACGCCGCCGCCCGGGCGAGAGTCTGGCTGGCGGCTCTTGTTGTACCTACCCTCGCGGGGCTGGCCGCCGCGATATGCGCGCTGCTGCTGCACGCCCAGGGCCTGGGCGCGACGCCTCACCTGGGCGGCCTGCGTCCGCATCTGTGCCTCCTGCCGCTGGTCAACGCCCCCGCCGGAGCCTTCGCCCTGCGCTCCTTCGCCTGGCTGTCGCTGCTGCTGGTCGCCGCCGCGCCGGTGCGCATGATAGCCAGTGCGGTCAGCGGGCACCTGCTCCGGCGGATGATAATCGACAGCGGCGCGGCGCTTGACCTGACCGAAGCGGACGGACCGACGGTGCTCACGGCCGACTTGCGCCGGCCGATCTCGTTCACCGCCGGCCTGCTGCGCCCGGTAATCGTGGTTTCAACGGCCCTGATTGACCGCCTGGAGCCTGAGCAGGTGCGCGCGATCGTCGGCCACGAGCGCGCGCATGCGCGGCGGCGAGATAACCTCGTGAAGCTCCTGGCCGACGGCTGCGCGACGCTGCTGTTGCTGGTGCCCACGGCGTGGTATGCTCGACGCAGGTTGCACAAGGCGGTCGAGCAGGCGGCGGATGACGAGGCGATGCAAGCGGGTGTGGCGCCGGAGACGCTCGTGAGGGCGCTGCGCGCGATCGAACGCACGGCCAACGGGGCGCCACGCGTGCCGTCGCTGGCGGCGTTGCTGATCCCCGAGCCCGCCCAACCGGCCGAGCGCCGGGCGCGCCTGGAGCAGCAGGCGGCCACCGGGCGGGCATCCGTGAGCGGGCGCGCGCATGCGCTGGTGGCGGCCGCAGTGGGCATCGCGCTCATTCTCGTGCTGCTCCTGGCCGCCCGCCAGCCGATCGAGGACAGCCTGTTCTGCGCCGCCGAGCAGCTCATCACGGCGGTGCGCTGAAGCCTCACACCACGATCTCGATCTCGGCCCCGCCCTGCTCGCGCGAGCGGCGCGCGGCATCGACCACGGCAATTACCTCAACCATCTCATCGCCCGAGATGGGCATCTGGCCGGTGCGACACATGGTCAGAAAGGCCTCGAGCATCGGGTCGTAGAGGGCGCCGAGTTTGGTGACGGTGTGCCAGCCACCGGGGCCGCAGGCGGTGAACATCTGTCCGCCCGAGATCACCTTGCGCCAGTACATGTTCAGCACCACCTGCGCGCCATCGCGGCGGCGCAGGCGCAGGATGTCCCGGTCCTCGTCGCCCACGTTCACCACCGAGACCGTGCCCGGGCCCAGGACGCCGTAGGCGAACTCGGTCGGATGGATGGCGTAGATATGGAACTGGCCCTGGCCGGCCACGCCCACCAGCAGCTCCACCTGGCCCAGCCCCGCCAGCGCCTCGCGCATCTCCCGCGCCCCATCGCACCAGCGGAAGCTCGAGCACGACATGAGCGGCGCGTTGTGCTCCGCGGCGATGTCCACGATCCGCCGCGCCTCCTCGGCCGTCTCGGCCAGCGGCTTGTCGATGAAGGTGGGCAGGCCCCTCTCGAGCGCGGGGATGGCCCACTCGGCCTTTGCGCACTCGCCGCTGTCGGCCACCAGCACCGCATCGGTGCCCTCGGTCAGGCCCTCGGGTGAGTCAACGACCTCCTCGATGTCGTAGATCTCGGCCATCATCTCGGCGGCCTCGCGGTCGGGGTCGTAGATCTTCACCACGCGCGCGCCCTCAACGCGGATGTCGCCGGCCCCGCCGGTGGGGTAGCCCAGCTCCTGCGCGCGGTCCTGGTTCCAACCGTTGAACATTGAGCAGAACGCGTTCCCGTGATGGCAGCCGCGCTTGCCCTCGAAGCTCACGGCGGCGGTGATGCCGATGCGGATCATGCGGGATCAGCCCTTCCTGTCGAGCCGGTCGGCCCGTCCATCGCCTCGCCTGCGCAGACCGCGTTCGCGGGGCCCGGGCAATACTCCTCCTCGGAGCACCGGGCGGAGGTCGTGGTCGCCCCACGCGCGAAGTGCCCGCCGGCGTGAGTATCAGCCGCTCACCGGAGGCCCGGAGATGATGAACCGCCTCATCGCAACCACGGCGTGCGCTCTGGCGATGATCCTGCCCATGGTGGCCTCCGCCCAGGATGGGCCGGTAGCCGCGTGGAGCTTCAACGGCGACTTCCGCCGCCTGTACCGCGACATCGCGGCCGACACGCACCATGCCATCGCCGGCTCGGACCTGGCGCGGGCCGAGGCCCCCGGCCTGCAGGCGCTGGTGTTCGACGGCCGCGGCGACTTTGCGCGCGCCGCCGACGATCTCGCACTGCACATGACCGACGCGGTCACACTGGACGTGTGGCTGATGCTCGATGAGCCCGACACCGGCCAGCCGCAGTGCGTGCTCGACAAGAGCGGCGAGCGGTACCGCATCCAGGTCAGCGGCACCACCCCGATGTTCGGCCTGAAGACGGACGGCGCACGCATGGACCTGACGGGTGGGACACTCACGCCAGGGCGGTGGCACCGCGTGACCGGGGTCTTCGACCGCCCGAATGCCACGCTCTACGTAGATGGCGTGGAGGTGGCCCGCACCACCTGGGACCACGAGATCGGCACCGGCGGCGACCTGATCTTCGGGTCTAAGGCCGGAACCACCTACTTCTTCCGCGGACGGCTCGATGAGGTACGCATCTACAACTACCCGCGACCGCCGCGGCCCGATGACGCGCCATCAACTGAGGCAATAGGAGTGGCCGCCGTGGCAGATGCCAAGCTTGAGATCGAGCAGCTCCCCGATGGCGTGCGGATCGACACCGGCGCGGCGGTGTTTGAGCTCAGCGACGTGGGCGCGGTGCGCTCGATGACCATCAGCGACGTGGCCGTCGTGGCCGACAACGACCGGCCGCTGCTGTCGGCGACGGCCGTGGAGTCCGCGGACTACGACGGCTGGCGTGACCTGGCTGCGACTGCCCCGGTCGAGGCCACCCACCGCGCGGGCACGCATCGCTACGAGGGCGATGACCAGCGCTTTCGCGCCGCCTACGCCGGTTCTCTCGATTTCGGCGCGGGAGACAGCATCGTCTATGAGCTGACCGTGGAGGCGACGCCGGGCAGCCGCTTTCTCACCGCGACCGTGTCGCTGACCCCGCGGGGCGACTTCGAGGACCGCTTTGTCCGCGACGTCTCGCTGCGCCTGCCGCTGGCGCTGAACCTGCGCAAGCGCGTCATTCAGGCCGGCGACCGGGGCGTGCAGTGGAATACCCGCGCGCGCTACGAGTTCCACGTCAGCCCGGTCTCGCGGCTGATGAATGAGCCGGACCACAACATCTGGCGGCGCTTCGCCATCGACCAGAACTCCGCCGGCGACTATCACATCTGGAAGGCCGAGAGCCCGTTCACGCCCGCGCTGACCATGCAGCGCGGCCTGCGGGCGCCGGGCTGGATGGCGGTCTACGATGAGCGCGGGGGGCTTATCTTCGACTACCGCGAGATGGCCGAGCGGGCGCCCAAGTCGCTGCGGGTGCTGACCGAGGGCGGGGGCGAGGCGCGCGTCTGCCTGTGGCATGACGGGCTGCCGCCGCTGAGCCTGCAGTCGCCGCAGGCGACGGTGCTCTTCGGCGCGCCGCACACCATCGATCTCGGCCTGTTCGACGACAACCCGGTGTTCTCGCAGCCCGACGTGGCCCTGGCCGCACACCGGGGTGTTGCGGGCCTGGCCAGCGACCCGCCCGCGCGCAACGAGCCGCCGCTGGGCGACCTGAATCCGCTCGCCGAGGCCGGCGACGATGCCGAAGCGCCGCTGATCTCCGGCGGCGTGCCCCTGCCGCGGGGCGCGATCACCGATCCGGGCAATGTGCGGCTGCAGCACGCCGGCGCCGACGTGCCGGTGCAGACGAAGGCGCTCGGTTACTGGCCCGACGG
The DNA here is from genome assembly GCA_964617715.1 of uncultured Armatimonadia bacterium. GTDB lineage: Bacteria > Armatimonadota > Zipacnadia > Zipacnadales > UBA5352 > JALGVA01. Next base: position 10,736 of record CAZTZN010000110.1, read on the forward strand.
CTCGATCATGTGGCTGCTGCTGACCTTCCCGGGCGACGGTGGTGAGGTGGCGGGCGCCGCGGGCGATGGCGACGTCTTCAGCTTCGAGGTCACGCGGCGCGATGGGTCAGCGGACGAGTACACCCTGCGCTACGGCGGCGATTGCTCCGCGGGGACGCCCATGCAGGCGCTCAGCGCCTCGGCCGACGGCGACGTGGTGCGCATCGACACCGGTCGGCTGCAGCTCGAGATCGCAGCCGAGCCGGGCTGGCTGCGCCGGGCGACGCTGGATGGCCGTGACCTGCTCAGCGCCCCCGGCACGAGTTTCGTGGACTTCCTGCGCACCGAGGGTTACATTTCCATGACCACGCTCGCCGACGGACGCCTCGACCCCGGTGGCTTCATCCCCGAGAGCATCGAGCTGGAGGAGGCCGGGCCGCTGCGCGCCGTGGTGAAGCTCGTGGGCATGACCACCGCCGAGGAATCACCGCGCATGGTGGTGCGGCTCGAGACCTGGGCCGGGCGCACCTGCGCGCGTGTGTTCCAGAGCGTCGAGTTCCTGCACTCCGACCCGCGCGTCGCCTTCGTGCGGCGCATGGGCCTGGAGCTGCCCGTCGCGGGCGTGGGTGAGTGCGTGACCGCCGGCGGCCAGGACGGGCCGGTGGTGCTGGGCGAGGGGGCGCGCGCGGGGCTGCGCCAGCTCAGCCATCTGAGCTACCAGGCGTGGAGCCAGCGCGAGGGCGAGCGCTTCCTGCGCATCGACGAGGCCCGGGCGCGCTCGCGCGGCTGGCTGGACCTGTCGGGCGACGCCGGCGGCGTGACCGTGGTCATGCGCGACATGTGGCAGAACTTCCCCACCGAGCTGCTCGCGGATCGCGCGGGCGGTCGCCTGGTCGCGTACTTCTGGCCCGAGAGCGCGCCGCTGATGGACGTGCGCCGCTACTCGAACTACCCGCACCGCGCGCAGGGCGAGTCAACGCCGTCGGACACCGACTGGGTGGAGACCGGCTACTACGCGAACGACCCGTTCGTCGGCATCACCAGGACCCACGAGCTGCTGCTCTACTTCCACGGGCCACAGGTGGACGCGGACACGGTGGATGCCGTCGCGGGCGACTTCCAGCGCCGGCCGCTGCTCTACTGCGGCGCCGACTGGTATCTGCGGACGCGGACCATCCCGCCCCAGCCCGCCCCCGACGCCCCCGGCTTCGAGCGCCTCAACGCCAACCTCGCGCACTTCGCGGGCTTCTGGATGCGTCAGCAGAAGCTGTGGGGCTGGTACGGCTGCTGGGATTACGGCGACGTGCAGCACAACTACAAGTCCGGCTACGGTCGCATCGTCCCGGTCGATCGCCTGGCGGAGCTGCTGCGGGACCCGCCGGAGGACTACGAGCAGATCGACGTGCGCAGCTTCGCGGTGCAGGACTACGCGCCGCCGGTCGAGTGGGCGTATGACAACGGGCGCTGGGGCTGGACCAACACCGAGGGCCTGCCCGGCCTGTTCATGCAACTTCACTACCTGCGCACCGGCGACCGCGACGCCTTCTTCTTCGCCGAGGCGATGGCGCGACACGTGCGCGACGTGGACATGCGCCACGCGGGCAAGTGGCTGGGGCTGGGCACCCGCCACGGCGTGCAGCACTGGAGCGACGGGAACCACGAGGAGCGCCAGACCACGCACTCGGAGTTCCGCTACCACTACTTCCTCACCGGCGAGCCGCGTTCGCGTGACTTCGCGCAGTTCCTCTATGACGAGATCTACTCGCAGCGCGACGTGTCGGTCCACGCCGCGCACAGCGGGCGCATGCAGGGGCTGCTGACCTGGTGGGAGATGACCGGCAGCGACGAGGTCGCCGACATCCTCCGGCGCTACGTCCGATGCTTCATCGTACCCGAGGGCATCTGCATCTCACCCAACGTGAAGTTCCCCGAGGTCGAGTGCGTCTCGCAGGAGCGCGGCGTCAACGAGGCCAACATGTTCTTCTGGACCTTCGGCGCCGCGCACGGCCTGCTGGACTACTACGAGCTGACTGGAGACGAGGCGCTGCGCGCGGCCTTGGTCAGGGCCGCCGACGCCGCCATGGCCCGCGACGACAGACCGGGCGTGATGGCCATCGCGGTGGCCTTCGCGGCGATGTACGCCGACGACCCGCAGCCCTACCGCGACTACCTCGCGGCCTGGGCGGCGCGTAACCGCGTCCTGGTGCAGATCGTGCCGCACAACCCCGAGTTCTACGGCGGGTCGCGCGGGATGCTGCGCAGCTCAGTCGCGGGCTCGCTGTTCACCATGAACGCCGAGGCGTGGGTGATGAACGGGCTCGATGGCGATCCGCAGCTCGACGAAGCGACGCTCGCGGAGATCACGCGCATTGACGCCGAGGGCGGCGCGCCGTACACACCGCCGCTGCTGAGTTGGCAGTCACAGTACGACATCCCGGAGCTGGCCGAGTACCTGCGCATCAAGCATCCGCAGCCGTGAACGGAGAGACGAACGCGTGTTGACCGCCGAGCAGGTAAAGGAATGCGCGCTGGCCGTGGGCGCCGACGTCGTGGGCATCGGCCACATCGAGCGCTTCGACGGCGCGCCGCTGCAGAACGATCCGCGCTACATCTTCCCGGAAGCGAAGACGATCATCGGCATGGCCTTCCGTATCCACCGCGGCCTGCTGCGCGGGATCGAGGAGGGCACCTTCTTCGCCGCCTATCCATCCATGGGCTACGCCAACATCAACGATGTCTACGCGCCCATCGCGCTCCGGGAGGTCGGCGACTTCCTCGAGGACAACGGCTACGAGGCGGTGCTCTACCAGAACACCGCGATCCGCATGGGGTGCGGTGTGGGCGAGCCGGTGCGCGAGGGCTACCCCCGGCCCGATGTGTTCCTGCACTTCCGCATCGCCGCCTACATCTGCGGCATGGGCGAGATCGGCTGGAGCAAGGTCTTCCTGACCCCGCGCTTCGGCCCGCGCCAGCGCTTCGCCTTCATCATCACCGATGCCCCGCTTGAGCCCGACCCGATCTACGAGGGCCCACCGCTGTGCGACCGCTGCATGCACTGCGTGGCCGAGTGCCCGGGCAACGCCATCAGCGCCGAGGAGTCGGTGAAGGTCACCATCGCCGGGCACGATGTGGAGTGGGGGGCGCTCGACGAGCAGCGCTGCGCCGCGGTCTACCAGGTGGGCACACCCGAGTACAGCCCGTTCCTGCCGGAGCACGTCGCCCGGTACATCGACACGCTCACCGCTGAGCCCAGGGGCCGGGACCGCAGCGAGATGCTCGCCTACGGGACCGGCGGGCCCTTCGGGTACGCGAAGACCGAGGTGCCCTACTCAGCGAGGGCATGGGAGAGCTATCACCATCCGTCGGCGATCTGCGGCAGCCGTGGCTGCATGCGCGCGTGCATGATCCGGCTCGAAGAGCGCGGGGCGATCGACAACACCTTCGAGACACCCTTCCGTATCCGCAGGCCGTGGCGGCTCGGCGGAGAGGATTGAGGGAGGCGCGGCATGGAGCCACTGAAAGCAAGCCGACTGCTGATCGTCGAGGGCGTGCTGGATGACCCGCGCGCGGCGGCGCGTGCCGAGCGTCTGCAGGCACAGTTGCACCCCGACAGGGTCGAACACGTGGACGAGGCCCGACTGTGCGAGATCATGCAGGACCCGGAGAGCGTCGGTACGGGCCGCCACGGCATGCGGCGCGAGATCGACCCGGTGGTCATCTTCAACCGCGAGCACGTCGGCGAAACGCCCGAGCAGCGCCAGGCGCGACTCGATGCCAACCCGTGCCTGAACCGCGGGACATATCCGCTCGGGGGCTACAACGGCTTCTACTGGCGTGATGCCGGCTCGCCGGCCTATCGCGAACGCACCGGCAACGTGTGCTTCCCCGCGTGGCAGCTTCACGTCGCCTGGGGTTGTCACTACCGCTGCGCGTACTGTGGTCTGGGGCACTACGTAAACCTGATGATGAACCTGGAGGAGTTCGTTGCGAGCCTGCCCGCGCTCATCGATGAGCACGCGCCGAAGCAGACGCTCTTTCAGTTCGACAACGGTACCGACATAGTGGCCTTCGAGCCCGAGTACGGTGGCAGCGCGCTGCTGATTGACTTCTTCGCCCATCGGCCGGGCCAGTTCCTCGAGCTGTATGTGGGCAAGTCGGCGAACGTGGACTTCCTGCTCGACCTCGACCACCGCGGGCACACGGTCTGCTGCTGGAGCCTGTCGGGGCGCACGCAGAGCCGCGAGATCGAGTGGCGCAGCGCGCCCATGGAGGAGCGCATCGAGGCCAGCCGCAAGTGCCAGCAGGCCGGATACCACGTGCGCCACCGCTTCTCCCCCATCGTGCCGGTGCGGGGCTGGCGCGAGGAGATACGCGAGATGATCGAATTGCTCTTCGCGGCGGTGACGCCGGACGTAATCACCTTCGAGACCCTGCGTTTCACCACCTGTCAACAACTGCTCAACGAGTTCGATCCGGAGATGCTAGACCCGGAGCTGCTGCAGCTCATGGCCGCCGACGAGCGAGAGCACGTTCCCAGCGGCGATGAAATCCCGGACGCCTTCCGGCACGAGATCTACCGCTTCGTCATCGACGAGCTGGAGCGCGTAAGCCCGAAGACACCCTACGCGCTATGCCGCGAGAAGCGCGCAACCTGGGAGCTGTTCGCCGAGGACTTCGGCCGCCACGGCCAGCACCCGGACCGATACGTGTGCAACTGCGGGCCGTGGTCGGCGCCCGGCCACCCGCTGCTGCGCACCACCAGCCTGGTAGAGTGAGCTACTGCGCGGCGAACAGCTCCACCTCGCGCACCCACATCAGGTTCGGGCGGTCGCGCGGGCCCTTGCCCGCCGGCTGGAGGATGCGGAAGCGCGTGCCTGTGGCCGGCGTGTCGAGGTCGATTACCGTGTGCGCGCTCAGCGGCTCGGGCCGAACCGTGGTCAGCGTGCGCCAGCCCTCATCGACCGCCACCTGCGGCGGCAGGTCGGCCGCG
>CAZTZN010000111.1:0-15657 GCA_964617715.1 uncultured Armatimonadia bacterium
CCCTCCCCGGCCCATGCCCGCACGTCCCGCCCGCACTCAAGCGCCAGTTCCGGGCTGCGCGGCACGCTGGCGCGCAGGTCGTAGCCCCCGCGCCCGCTGCGCTCGGCGGCCCGGTCGAGGTCGGCGCGGATGGTACGGAAGAACTCGGTCATTATGGGCGCGTTGGCCGGCCCCTCCCCCTCCCGGAAGAAGAACGGTGAGCGCATGGCGTCCAACTCCACGCCGGCGATATCCGGAAACTTCTCAACTGCCTCGGCCACCAACAGGCGCAGGTACTCACGCACCGCGGGCACCGCGTAGTCAAGGCAACTCCCGTAGTAGCCGAAGGGCTCGCCCAGCCGCCACTGCGGATGGTTCATCCAGAACCGCCCGGCGACCGGCCCCACCGGGTCCGAACTCATGTGCGCGTCGTTCATGCGGAAGCTCGCCAGCGGCGCGATGCCCATCTCGCGGAGCTGCTCGAACACAAAGCCCACGTAGTCGCCGACCTCCCGCGCCAGGCGGGCGCGGTTGTGGGCGAAGCGCCTGCCCTTGACGCGGTCGGTGACCAGGAAGCCGGTCCCCAGGCGCTCGGCGACGTTGCTCTCGTAGTAGGTCACGTAGCCGCCGAAGGCCACGCACCATGGGACCATGTCTACCTGCGTGCCGCGCAGGTATTCGAGGTAGGCCTTCAGATCGCTCGCGCCCAGGTCATCCCAGGCGTAGAGGAAGTTGCTCCCATCATCGTTGAAGATGATGCGAGGCTTCTGTGGCGCCGTCATCTTGCGTGGCCTCCTGCCCGGGCCGATGGGGGTCAGCGCACCGTCAGGGTCTGTGCGCAGCACAGACCCGCTTCATGGCGGCGGAGTTCGCTGACCTACCGGGGGGCGACCTCCCTGCGGCGATGAATCGATGCGCGGTCGGCAGGAACGGGTGGCTGCGTGCGCGAACCTGCGGGCGTTGCTCCAGGGCTGACACGTAACGGGAGTGCATGAGCATGCAGGAAGTGAAGATCGGCTTCGTCGGAGCCGGCGGCAACGCGCGCGGGCACATGGGACGGCTGGCCGAAGTTGAAGGCGCAAAGATCGTCGCGATCTGCGACATCTCCGCGGACACCGCTCGTGCTGCGGCCGCCGAGTACGGCGCCGCGGCGTACACCGACCACCACCGGATGCTGGACGAGATCGAGATGGACGCCCTCTACGTGAGCGTTCCGCCCTTCGCCCACACAGATGCGGAGATCCTCGCCGCCGAGGCGGGTCTGCACCTGTTCGTGGAGAAGCCGGTGGTGCTCGACATGGACAGGGGCCTGGAGATCCTGGAAGCCATCGAAGACGCGGGCGTGCTGTCATCGGTGGGCTACCAACTGCGCCTGCTGGACACCTCCAACCGCATTCGCGCCTGGCTGGCGAACCGGCAGGTGGGGATAATCTCGTCACACCGTTGGGGCGGACTACCGGGCACGCCGTGGTGGCGGGTCATGGACCAGTCGGGCGGCCAGCTTCACGAGCAGACCACCCACCAGCTCGACCTGGTGCGCTACATGATGGGCGCCGAGGTCGTCGAGGTGTACGCGCGCTACGACCGGCTGACCATGCACGACATCGAGGGCATCACCATCCCGGACAGCCAGGCGGCGGTAATGACCTTTGACAACGGCGCGATCATGACCATCACCACCAGCCCGATGATGACTCAGGGTGGCGGCAAGAGCGACATCAACTTCCTGCTGCGCGACCAGATCGTCGGCTGGTCGCCGTCGGAAGTGACGGTGACCGGCGTGCCCGCCCCGGAACTCGAAGGAGAAGCCGTGGAGACGCCCAGCATCGACCAGGTATTCGTCGAGGCCATCCGCGCGGGCGACCAGGAGCTGGTCCCCTGCTCCTATGAGGATGGCCTGCGCACCTGCGACGTGACCCTGGCGGCCAACGAGTCGGCCGCGACCGGCAGGCCGGTGAAGCCGCGCATGGCGCCTTGAGGCAGGGGGAGACTTGACCTGCAGGGACGGCGCTCTGAGTGTCGTCCCTGCATCCCGCTCGAGCGCCCTGCGGCGCGCCTCACGAAGGACCATCAATCTGCTCCGCCGAATAGCCCTGTGATTGTGATCTCCGGACATTAAGGGGACTGAAGCATGACGCGGGCGCAGAGGATGTTCGCCGAGGCGCTCATCGTGGTGGGGGTGCTGGGCGCGCTGTGGGTGGCGGTCGGGCGGATCATGGTCGAGCAGACCAACCGCACCGTCGGCCTGGCCGTTGACTGGCAGGAGGTACGCGCGCTGGCAGGGGCCATGCAGGACGTCCAGCCGATTGACGTGCTCACGGTCCTGCACTCGGCGGGCGCCACGCACCTTGCGATCTCGGAGATGGCGCTGGGTGACCTCATCGACCGGGGGGAGGTCGCCCTGTTCTCGCGTGGCAGCACGGTGGAGCTGTGGGCGGACACCCCGGGCACGCTGCTGCAGGTCGCGCGCGGGCTGCAGTCGCGTTTCCCCGGCACCTACCAGCGCACCGAGGTGGGTGAAGAGGGTGAGCAGTGGCTGACCGTGCCATCACCGGCCGTGGATGACCCCGCCGCCGGGGCCGGCTACCCGCGGGCCGCAGTCGAGGCCGCGAGTCAGCTCGGGATGGAGATAGTGGCGCGCCCACGCTGGCAGGGAGTACGCACCGCGCAGTCGGCCGATCAGGTGATGCAGGCGGCGGCGGACATCGGCGCGCACATGGTGGTGTTCGCCGGTGAACAGATTGTCGGCTTCCCCGGGAACGTGGATGCGACGGCCGCCGCGATGCAGCGCCTGGGCCTGACCTTCGGCATGATCGAGCTGGCGCCTCAGCTCGGGGCCGGCGAACTGGCCACGCGACTCGACCACCAGGTTGTGCGCGTGCACAGCATCACCGACGCCGAGATGCGCACCATGAGCGCCGGGCGCGCGAGCGAGCGCTTCCTGCGTGCCGCCCGCGAGCGTGAGGTGCGACTCCTCTACCTGCGCCTGTTGCCCTCCCCGCCGGAGGGTCTGCTGGTGGGCAACGCGGAGTACCTGAGCCGAGTCCGCAGGGACCTGCGGGCGCACGGCCTGCGCACCGCCTCCACCACTCCCGCCGAGCGGGTCGAGCCGCTCGCCCCGTTCTGGACGCCGCCGTGGGCATTGGCTGTAGTGCAGATCGGGGTATGCGCGGGGCTGCTGTGGCTCATCCAGGCCCTCTTTGCCCTGTCCGCACGGTGGTACTGGACACTCGCAGGCCTGATCATCGTCGGTGCAGTCGCGCGCATGGCGCTGGTGCCGGAGCTGGGGCGTACCGTCGGCGCCCTGGTGGCGGCGGTGGTATTCCCGGTCATCTCCGTATGCTACGTGGCGCGCGCGGCCATCGCGATGGGTACGGCCCGACCGCGCCTGGGCTCGGCGCTGTGGCCGGTCCTCGGAGGATTCCTCGCGGCCTCAGCGGTCACCGCAATCGGCGGGTTGCTGGTCGTAGGCCTGCTGGGCGACTCCGCCTACCTGGTCAAGGTCGCGCAGTTCCGCGGCGTGAAGCTGGCCCAGGTGCTGCCCTTGCTGGTCGTCGCGTTGATCTGGCTGGCGCGCTCGACCGACGCCTACCGCAGCCAACTCGCCAACGCGGGGCCGGACCTTATCGACTACCACAGCGGCGATACCGTGCCCGAGTGGCCCGCGCTGTGGGCGGGGATGCGCGAGGCGCTGCGCGGCCTGGTGGTGTACTGGCACGTGGCCGCCGCGTTAGTCGCGCTGGGTCTCCTGGCCGCGCTGGTGGTGCGTTCGGGCAATGAAGCCGCCGGTGCCATCCTCCCCGGCGAGCTGCAACTGCGCGCACTGCTCGAGCGGCTCCTGGTGGTGCGACCGCGCACCAAGGAGGTCTTCCTGGGGCACCCCGTCATGCTGCTGGCACTGCTCCTGGCGTTGCGGCGAGTGCGTCCGGGGGTGTGGATCGCCTTCGCCGCAGGGGCCATCGGACAGGTCTCGTTACTCAACTCGTTCTGCCATGTGCACACGCCGCTGTTGCTCACCTTCATCCGCGTGTTCAACGGCCTGTGGCTGGGGGCGCTGGGCGGCGTCATCCTGTGCGTGTTGTGGGACGCCTTCGGCGGCGCGCCGCCGGCCGTAGAGCAGGAGCCGCTTCTCCCCGAGGACGAGAGCGACGACGAGCCATGAGGATCGTCATCTCCGGCTACTACGGCTTCGGCAACGCCGGCGACGAGGCCGTACTGGCCGCGACGCTGGGCGAGCTGCGCCGCCGGATGCCGGACGCCGAGATGGTGGTCCTCTCTGGCGATCCCAGGGCCACCCGTGACGCCCACCAGGTCCCGGCCGCGCCTCGCTGGCCGCTCGGGCCGTTGCGTCGCACCATCGCATCAGCGGACCTGCTGCTCTCCGGGGGCGGATCGTTGTTCCAGGACGCTACCAGCACACGCTCGCTGCTGTACTACCTGCTGACGCTGCACTTCGCGCGCGCCGCGGGAGTGCCCTACGTCATTCACGCGCAGGGCCTGGGCCCGCTCCGGGGCTGGTGGGCGAAGCGGGCGACCGGGAGTGCATTGAGAAGGGCCGCTGCGGTCACGCTGCGCGACGAACCCTCGGCGCAGCTCGCGCGGGAGCTGCGCGTGCCCGATGCGCTCGTGAGCGTGTCCGCGGACCCCGCGTTCCTGCTCGAGCCGGTGGCGCACGCGGAGGCGGAGGCGCTGCTGAGCGAGGCCGGGGCCGATCCGGCCTCGCCGCTGCTGGGGATGGTGGTGCGGGAGTGGCCGGGCGCGCGCGATGTGCTGCCGGCCCTCGCCCGCCTCGGGCGCCTGGCGGCTCAGGAGTGGGATGCTCGCATCGTGGTGTTGCCCTTCGAGCTTCCCGCAGACGCAGAGATCAGCCATGAGCTGGCGGCGCTGCTTCCCGACGTGGCGCTGGTGGAGACCGATGCGCATCCACGCGCGCTGATGGCGATCATCGGGCGCCTGTCGGCCCTGGTGGCGATGCGCCTGCATGCGCTGATCTTCGCCGCCGCGGGGGCGGTGCCGGCGGTTGGCCTGTCCTACGACCCGAAGGTCGAGGCGTTGTGCGCAGACGCCGGACAGTCGTGGACGCGCATTGAGGACGCCCATCGGCTGGTGGAGCTGGTCGAGTACGCCTGGGCGCAACGTGAGCACGGCCGCGATGAGCGTTGCGCGTGTGCGGCCCGCATGCGTGACCGGGCCGGCCTGGCCTTCGACGTGATCGAGCAAGTGTGTGAGGACATCAGGCAGTGCCCGGCCCGCGCGTGAGGCCAGGGCAATCGGCATGCGTCAGGAATGAGGAAACGACACGATGCGGACAGCGACAGTGATAGCTCTGGCGGCGGCCTGCGTGATGGCGTGGGCCGAGCCGTTCGAACTCACCGGCGACTGGTGGCAGGCTCCGGCCGAGTCCGGTCGGCACACCACGCTGGTGTGTAGTTTCGACAGCGCCGAGGACAACAATGCCGACTTCGCCCGCGAGATGGCGCTCAGCGGCGGCTTCGGCATGGCCGCCGACGTGCCCGGCGTGCATGGCCTCGCCACGCAGGTGGCGGAGATGGGCGGCCACCTCCACTTCGTCGGCGGCAGCAACTTCCAGCCCTCTCACGGCACACTGCGCATGGCCGTCAAGGGCGATGTCTGGTCGGATCCCGAGCCCCGCTGGCTCTTCGATGCGCGCGCCAATGACCGCATCGGGATCCTGCGCGAGCCCGGGGTAGTGTCGCTGGCGTTCTGCCACAGCCGGCGCACCAACGAGTTCATCGCTCGCCTCGATCTGCCCGTCGGCGAGGTCGGCACAGATGAGTGGCACACCATCGTGGCCTCGTGGGACCGCGCTTCGGGAACCGGCTGGATCGCCTTCGACGGGCGCGGTGAGACCGGCCCGATGGAGTTTTCGGCCGAGCAGCGTTCGCCGATGGCGATCTACCTTGCAGGTGGCTTCGGCGGACGCCACGGCGGGCTGAATCGGCCCGGCCTCGCTGTCGATGACTTCGTGCTCTACGATGCCGCACTGCCTGTCCTGCAGACCGACGCTTCGCTGCCGACCGAGGACGCTGAGTTGCTGCCGATCGCCGAAGCGGGCGCGCGCAGGACCCTCTACTTCCTCGCCGACCTGCAGCGTTGGGGCGGCTGGCAGTGCATCTACTCCTGGCCCACCCTGTTGGGCTCCTCCGCACAGGGCCGCGAGTACGTGACCTACGACGACTACATCGACAACGACAAGGGCAACGGCAGCCCGCGCACGGCCATCAACTTCCTCTACGCTTACGAGATCCTGGGCGACACCCGCTTCCTCGACGTGGGCCTGCGCACCGCTGAGTTCCTGCTCGCCGCCCAGGATGAGCGCGGCTTCTGGGTCCACGGCTACACCATGACGGTCAACGGCATCGTCCCCGCCGCCGGCGACCGCCACATCAAGCTCCAGGACCTCGTGCAGGCCCACCCGATGTTCTACTTCGGCTATGTCTACCACCTGACCGGAGACGAGCGCTACCTCGACGCTATCAAACGCGCGGGTGAATGGTACCTGGCGGCCCAGAACCCCAACGGGAGCTGGTCGCACCACTACGACGCCGAGGCGGGTGTGGGCAAGAACGCCATCGGCGAGCCGGGCGCGGGCGAACTCAACGATTCGGCCATGAATTCGGCGATAGACATCATGGCCTACTGCTACCACCTGACGGGCGACGGACGCTACGTGCAGGCGATCAAGCGCGCTGGCGACTGGCTGATCGAGGCGCAGGGAGACGACATGCCGCTGTGGGCCGATCAGTATGATCCCGACAACAATCCGCAGTGGGCGCGCGCCTTCGAGCCACCCGCGTGGAGCGTGACCGCGACTATCCTGGCCAGTCAGGCACTGCGCGAAGTCTACCGTTTCTCGGGCGATGAGCGTTATATCGAACCCATCCGACGCGCGGTCGAGTGGATGCAGGCGAACCTGCCCGACGGCGAGATGTCCACCTTCATCGAGCCGGGTACAGGCAGGCCCATCGCCGCATGGGACCGACAGATCTACTACCTCGACAATCCCGAGCACGTGGCCTACCTGCGGACGGTCCCCATCGGATCAGGCTACGCGCGGACCCGCCAGGTGCTCGCGCCGGTGCAGCGCATTCTTGAGCAGGCTCAGGGCAGCAAGCCCGCGCCGCCGACGGTGACGCGGGAGAGCGCCCTGGAGTCCCTGCCCGGCCTGCGCAGCGGGGCACAGAGCGCGCTCGACAGTCAGAACGACGCCGGCGTGTGGGTAGTTGACAACGTGGCCGACTTCATGGGTTCGATCGGTGCCGGCTTTACCGCCTACAGCCCGCGCGTGCTGCTGATCCTGCGCTACCTCGAACAGGCGCGCATCGCGCTGGGTGAGATCGAGCCGGTCTACCGCGGCCGCGGCAACCTGCGGAGCGCCGCCTGGCCCGGCGATGGCTGGTACGACCTCGACTGGGATCAGCACGTGGGCGCTCAGTGACACCCGACGCGACGTCGCGTGAGGCTGTTCCCCTCGGTCCCCGGACCGAAGATGATTGCACGCCCGCGATGACAGTTGTCCGCTGTTACGGACGGATGCACGAGCCAGACTGCGTGCGGCCGGCTCAGGAGTGAGGCCGGGCGAATGCCTCCACCGGGCCGTAGGGTGTCAGCGCCACTGTGAAATACGGATTGAAGATGGTGTCGTCTCGCTCGGCCGCAAAGCGCCACATGCGCCCGAGCATCTCCCGCCGCACCGCGTTGAGTTCCGGCGACAGCTCCGGCCACGGCTGGAACTCCGCCGGCGAGCGTCGCTCGGGCACATTCTCGAGACCGACCGGATTGCGGCACGGCGCCGCGAGGTTGTGCATCTCGTGCGGATCGCGGCGCAGATCGTACATCTCGTCGAAGTCGAAGGCGTTGTAGACGTACTTCCAGTCCTTCGTAAAGACCGTGCGTTGCGTGTAATAGACTTCGACGCCGTTGAACTGCAGATGCATCTCGTCGCGCCAGTCCTCCGGCGTCCGTCCCGCCAGCAGCGGCGTGATGCTGCGGCCCGGCATCCCGCTGTCGGGGGGGGCGCAGTCGGCCAGCTCCCAGAAGGTCAGCGCCATGTCCGCGTGCGTAGTGAAGGCGTCGCACTCGCGCCCCGGATCGCCCAGCCCCGCGGGCCAGCGAATGGCCAGGGGGACATTGTACGCGCCGCGGAAGGGCGGCACTCCCTTGCAGTAGAGACCGTGGTCGCCGCAGTAGTCGCCGTGGTCCGACGTGAAGATGACGATGGTGTTGTCGATCTCGCCGGTCGCCTCCAGGGCGTCCAGCAGCTCCCCGAACATCGCATCAAGCATGGTGCAGTAGCCCCAGTAGTGCGCGATTGACTCGCGCACCTCGCGCTCGGACATCTGCCCCCAGTACTGATGCCTCATGCGCTGGTAGATGCGCGGCTTGTCTTCGAGCGTGTCGTAGAAGCTCTCGGGCAGCTCGATCTCGTCGGGATCGTACATGGTCGCAAAGCGCTCGGGCACCACAAACGGGTCGTGCGGGCCGGCGGGGCCGCAGTAGAGCATCCACGGCGCGTCACCCTCCGCGAGGCGCGGCAGCTCTTCGATGGCCTCCTGGACGACCCTGTAGTCGCCATGGTTTTCGTAGCCCTTGGGGCCGCCATCGGGGCGGCTGCCGTAGATGCGTCGGTTCATCCATCCCGGCCGCAGGATCTCGCCGGCCTCGCGCGGCCGCTCCGGGTCCTCCTGCGCCACAGTTTCGATCATGCGTTGCAGGCGCGTCTCGTGCAGGTCCACCGCGCGCGCGGTGATGGTAGGCAGCTCCCGCCAGCCGCGGTCGGCAGGGTTCTCGACGCCGGAGACGTGCCACTTGCCGGTGTAGGCGAGATCGTAGCCGCTCTCGACGAGGTCCTCGGAGAAGCAGCGCACGCCCGGGTTCAGACCCTCACTCAGGCGCGTGTTGGTGAGGATGTTGTTCCACACGCCGTGCTGCGAGGGGTAGTGTCCGGTCATGAAGCTGGCGCGCGATGGACAGCAGTGCGCGGTCTGCGTGTGGTGCGCGGTGAACAACACGCCATCGTCGATGATACGCTGGACGTTGGGCGTGTCGCAGGGGTGGTCTGGGTGGATGACATCGGCGCGTTGCTGGTCGGTCATGAAGATCAGGACATTGGGCCGCTCATCGGGCATCTGCGGACACCCGCCTTCACATATGCTCTCACAGCGCGAGTGCGCTTCGCCAGAGGGGCCATCCAGACCTGCCAGACGGGAGGTCTGGCGGGTTGAGCCTGGAACTGCCTCGCTGCGCGCCAGAGCTCCTCTCCGATGGGGGCGCCCCGATGCCCGCCTATTACCGCGCCAGCTTCGATGAATTCCTTGCAGCGGACCGAGACAGCATCTTCGCCGCACTAAACCGCAGCGCCGCGGAGGAGAACCTCGGGCCGCAGTTTCAGGATCAGGTTCAGGTCTGGGATGAGCAACTTCCTATCCTCAAGCACACTATCGAGCGTCTCGTGCGCGACATCCCCGACGCTTGGCGCTGGTCGGTGCTGCTCGAGTTTCCCATCCCGCGCATGCTTGCGCGCATCGATTGTGTGTTTCTGGGCGCCGGCGTCATATTCGTAATCGAGTTCAAGCGCCACAGCGTGGCCACGGCGGCCGATCGGCGGCAGGTCGAGGAGTACTGCCTGGATCTGGGGGACTTCCACGAAGCCAGCGCCGACGCGGAGATCAAGCCCATTCTCCTGACCGGCCAAACGGGGGCGCGTGGAACGCCGCGTCTTCCGTTCGGCGCCCCTGGACTCACCTGTATACTCGCAGACCAGCTTGCTGAGGCGGTCACTGGCCTCCACAGCCAGTTCGGCCACGGTGAGATCATAGACGGCGAGGCATGGGACAACGCGCCTTACCGTCCGGTGCCGACGATTATCGAAGCCGCCGAGATGATGTTCTCGGGTCATGGTGTGAGGGAGATCGGCCACGCCCATGCGTCAGCCGAGAACCTCACCACCACTGCCGAGCACCTGGTGCAGACGGTGCTGCGCGCTCGGGTTGAAGGCAGGCACATCATGTGCTTCGTGACCGGGGTACCGGGCGCGGGCAAGACATTGACGGGGCTGCACGTTGTCCACGACCCACGGCTTGGGCGGCTCGGCGCTCGCCGGCGTGAGGGAGCGACCTACCTCTCAGGCAACGGGCCACTTGTGGAGGTCCTGCGAGAGGCCCTGGCCCGAGATGAGGCGGCCCGTGAGGGCATACGCAAGCTCGACGCGCGCCGCCACGCGGCACGAGCGATCCAGAACGTGCACGAGTTCATCTGGGACAATTACGGCCGGGACGATGCACCGTGGGAGCACGCCATCATCTTCGACGAAGCGCAAAGGGCATGGGATGCCCGGCAGGTCAACCGAAAGCGCAAGGTCCCGCTCTCCGAGCCGCAATTGATCGCCCGGATCATGGCGCGACATCGAGACTGGGCCGTCGTTGTCGGGCTCGTAGGCGGCGGACAGGAGATCCACGATGGCGAGGGCGGTCTGCAGGAGTGGGGGAGGGCGATCGTCGATTCCAATGGCGGCTGGGAGATCGAGGTATCGCCGGAGATGCTCAGCGGTACGGGCGGGGGCGGCGGAAGCACGCTCTTCCCCGAGGGACCACCAACAGACCTGGTGATGCGAACCCTGACTGAACTCCATCTGCCAGTGCCTCTACGCACCTTTCGGGCCGATGCTGTGGCCTCTTGGGTCGATCACGTCCTGGCCGGCCAGCCGGATCTGGCAGCAGCGGACATGCTCAGGCTCGGCGACTACCCAATCGTCGGCACACGGTGTCTCGACCAAGCCCGCGACTGGTTGCGTGACCGAACGAAGGGGCAACGCCGCTGCGGACTGGTCGCCAGTTCGGGCGCGAGACGGCTTAGAGCATGGGGTCTCAACATGCAGTCGCGCCCGGAAGTAGTCCACTGGTTCCTCGGCTCACCGGACGACGTCCGCTCGTCGTACTACCTCGAGATCGCCGCCAGTGAATTCGAGATTCAGGGCCTGGAGCTCGACCACATAGGTCTGTGCTGGGGCGGCGACCTGACATGGGATGCGCGCGCCGGGCGGTGGCGCACTCGGCGCTTTGCGGGAACGCGGTGGCAGAATGTGCGCAAGCTGCGCGATCAACAGTATCTCGTCAACAAATATCGCGTCCTGTTCACCCGCGCACGTGAGAGCCTGGTGATCTGGGTCCCCCCCGGACGCCCCAGCGATCCAACAATTGTCGGTTCGTTCTTTGAGGAGACGTGGGATTACCTCATCGCTTGCGGCGTGCGGGAGCTCTGAGTGCATACGATTGCAGGTCCCGCGCGTTTCCGGGCCGAAGTGCGTGGGCGGTGTCATCGCCCGCGCGGTACGGAGGTGCGCTCATGTCCGCGGCCGGTCGCGTCGCAGGTGTTGTGACGCTGGCGCTCATCAGCGTCGGCGTCGGGGCGTCTGCGGTGCCCGACTTCGCCCGCCTCGAACACACCACCCGCCCGCTCGTGCAGCAGGGGTCCGCGAACCTGCTGCCCAATGCCGACTTCGCCGAGGACCTGACAGGGTGGCGGCCCGGTGGCGATGCGACTATCGTTGAGATCGACGGCGCGCGCGTCCTGCGCCTCGGGCCCATCGCGGGCGAGGACGTCGCCAACGTGCAGGTCTACGTCCCCGAGCCGAAGGGTGGCGTGCTCTACCGACTGCGCTTCGAGGTGCTCATCCCCACCGATGCCGAGCTGACCTGGGGCTCGCACTCGGGCCTGTACGGCTGGTTCGCCGCGTCCGGCCCCACGAAGGGCAGCGCGGGCGCGTTGCGCATCAACGAGTATCGCCGCATCGGCGAGTGGATGCAGCGCGAGGAATTCCTGTTCACCCACGCCGATACCACGGCCCTCTACGTCAGTCTCGCCTGGCACGCCGACGCCGGCGCTGCCCTGGTGCGCAATGTCGAGGTTGTCGAGGCACCCGTCTCCGCCGATGAAGGTCGGGTCATCCTCGAAACGCCCGTCGGTGACTTCGCTGAGGTCAGAGATGTCGTTACCTCCGGTGCCACGCCCGAGGAGCCGACGGTCTGGGGGGCCGACGCCGATACGTTGCGCCCCTACTGCGTCCCGCCGGCGGATGCGGGCAGTGCGCTGCAGCTCGCCGGCACGCCCGGTGAGATGGTCATCGGCGCGTTGGGCCTCTACGCCCCGGAGGCGCTGGGCGCCATTACGGTGGATGCCGAGCCACTCGCGGGTGAGCCGGGCGCTCTGCGGGTGGCGCCCGAGGTGCAGCAGATGGTCTTCATGCCGCGCCGCACCAACTACTACGGGCGCGGCATGACTTTCTACTACGTGCCCGACTTCCTGCTCGACGCCGACAGCTTCGACGCGCCCGCGGGGCAGACCACCGGCCTGTGGGTGAGTCTGCGCGTGCCGTCCGACGCCGCGCCGGGCGAATATGCCGGACGAATCACACTGCACGCCGGCGACTTCGAGCGCTCCATCCCGGTCACGCTGCGCGTCTACCCGTTTACACTCGCGGACACGCCCGATCAGGTGCGCCACCTCTATCTCGACGGCGGGCGGTGGAATGCGATGAGCGAGCCACTGGTCCTCGACGAGATCGCCGACGTGCGCGATCATGGCTACGAGTCGGTCCCGCTGTCGGCTGGGGGGGAGATGGTCGTGGAGGACGGCCGTATCACCGGCTACCGGCTGAGCGACTCGTCCCGGCGCATGATTCGTCTCGCGCTGGAGGGCGGCCTCCGCGGGCCGTTCGGCTTCTGGACGGGCCAGTTCCCGGCGCGAGTGCGCGCTGCCCTCGGCCTGCCCGAGGAGGCGCTCGACGGCTTCGCCGACACGTGGCCGGAGGAGATCACGCATGGCGCCGTTGCAGCTCAGCGCGAGCTGCGCAGGGCAGTCGAGGCCCTGGGCGTCGAAGACGCGTTTATCATTGCCATCGACGAGCCCGGCTACTGGAAACAGGGCAGCCCGGAGCGCTACGCCTGGGACATGCAGGTGGCGCGGGAGTCGGGCTGGGACACCTACTGCACGACCAGCACCGCTTCGCCCGACCCGCTGGGCCTGCATGTGACCTACCATTGCTACGGCGGCGGGCACATGTTCCTCGACCGCGAACACGCGGCACAGATCGCGCGGCTGACGCGCGCACAGGGACAGCAGTTGTGGTACTACTGCACCGGAGCGTACTCCGGGCAGATCGGCCGACTGCTGCCCAATCGCTACCTCGCGGGCTTCATGTTCTTTCGCTGCGGCGCGGACGGGACCGCGAGCTGGACCTTCCAGCGCCCCCGTGGCAACCCCTTTGATGACTTCCAACTTGACGACCAGGGCCGGGCCCGGCGGGCACAGCCGTGCATCACCTACCCCGATCCGCGCACGCCCGGCGCGAACCTCGACACGCCGCAGTGGGAGGCCCTGCGCCAGGCCTGGTACGATCACCGCTACGCGAGGACGCTGCAACTGGCCATCGAAACCGCCCGCCACGACGGGCGTGAGGCCGCAGCCAATGCTGCCGAGGCGCGGCTGGACGAACTCATGGACGGCCTGCCGTGGAACGGCGATCCCCTGATGTACCCGGAGCTGACCAACGCGCGGCTGGACGAGGTGCGCGCGACGCTGGCGGAGGAGATCATCAGATTGCAGGCGCTGTAGCCTGCAGCCAAGCACGAACGACGCCTCAAGCGGAGGGACACGGTCATGCAGTGGCATCAGTTCGATGACGAGGACCTGCAGGCGTGCAAGCGCGTGCTCGACAGCGGCGTGCTGTGCGGGATCGGTGGCGCCGAGACGCCCGCCTTCGAGGAGGAGTTCCGGCTGGAGATGGGCTCGCCCCATGCGCTTGCCGTCGTCAATGCCATGGCGGGCCTGCACTGCGCCGTAGTGGCCTCGGGCGCCGAGTTCGGTGACGAAGTGATCGTCGATCCGATGGTCGTGTTCGCCTCGTTGGGGGCGCTCTATCATCACTGCAAGCCGGTGTTCTGCGATGTCGAGCGTGACACCCACCTGATGGATGCGACGAAGCTGCCCGAGCTGCTCACCGAGAGAACGCGCGCCATCATCGTCACTCACCTCTGGGGCTTGTGCGCGGACATGGACGCGATCAACGCCTTCGCCGCCGAGCACGGCCTGCTGGTCATCGAGGACTGCGCGCACGCGATCTACGCCACCTGCAACGGCCGCTATGCCGGAACGCTGGGTGATGTGGGCGTCTACTCCTTCCAGCAGTCCAAGCAGATGGCGCTCGGCGACGGCGGGATGACCTGCATGAAGAGCGCGGAACACCGGCAGATCATGGAGGAGATGATCACCTTCGGCACGGTACCCAAACGGCTCGGCTGGAACTACCGCATCAACGAGATCGTGGCCGCCATCGGGCGCGTGCAGCTCACTCGCGCCCGTGAGTATGTGCGCATGTGCCAGCGTGCGGCGGCCGCCTACAACGCGGCGGTCGCCGACTGCGAGTGGCTGGTGCCTCAGGCCACGCGCGAGGGCCGCGAGAATACCTATCACATCTGGGCCGCGATCTTCGAGGGCGAAGAGGTCGGCATCACCCGCGAGCAGTTCGTGCAGCGGCTCGGTGAACACGACTTCCCGGTGCGCCTGGGATACATCGAGCGGCCGGCCTACGCGCACCAGTGCATCGCGCAGTACCTCGACCGCGAGCCGTACTGCGAGGTCGCCGAGCACCTGATGCCGCGGCTGATGCTCGTCGGCACCGGCGGCGACCCGGCCGGTCACGAGCGCAATGCCGAGCGGCTGGCCGAGGCCCTGGCCAGCTTCTGAGCAAGGAGAGGACGTGCGATGACCGCGGTGGGCACCGCGCTCGTGCTCGATGACCAACTGCGCGCCGAAGCGAACGCGCGTGGCGAGAACTACTGGCCGGTCTACGCGCAGGAGGTACTGCGCCGCATCGGCGTGCCCTTCACAGTGCTCGCCCCGGGCGATCTCACGCCCGAGCGCCTGGCCGACCTGAGCATCGTGGTGCTGTCGGCGCTGCCTGAAGGCCGTGTGACCCGCGGGCAAGTGGAGGACCTGAGCGCGTGGGTCGAGGCGGGCGGGCTGCTGGTGGGCTTTGCCACCGAGGGCCTCGACGATCTCTTCGGCGTCACCGTCGAGGGCATCATCGACCACGTCGGCGACGAGTTCACGCCCGCGGCCTGCATCTCGCTCGAGGATGAGGCCTGGACCGCGCCACTGCTCTCGGCCTATGAGCGCTCGACTGCGTTGCCGATCATCGCGCCGGTCAGGGTCATCTCGGCGCCGAGCTGCCACGAGCTGGCGCGGCTGCGCTCGTTCTTCGAGCAGGACCTGAGGCGCCCGGCGGTCACCTGGCGCAAGGTGGGGGAGGGCGCCGTGTGCTGGTGGGCCTTCGACCTCGCCGAGTGCCTGTGGAAGATGCAGCAGGGCCGGCCGGTCTACGAGGACTTCGATGGTGACGGCAAGCTGCGCACCATGGATATGATCGTCACGCGCCCCTGGTCGGGTGACGTGCCGTACGCCGACCTGATGAGCTTCGTCCTGCGCCGGGTGCTGGCCGAGGGGGGCGCGGTCTTCCTGCATCAACTCCCGCGGGCTCCGGATGGCTCGATCCCCGACGTGCTTTTCCACTGGGGGGGCGACGACGAGGGCGCGACCGATGTGCAGGTCCCGGCCGCCGAATTCATGGCGGAAATGGGCCTGCCGTATCACATCCACATC
>CAZTZN010000112.1:0-15581 GCA_964617715.1 uncultured Armatimonadia bacterium
CGAGCCGAATGTGCGCTCCGTTGAGCCCATCGCATGGGGCGATGGGCCGATGGACGTGGGCCTGCGTGTGACCCTCGCCGACGGCCGCACCGATGTGATTCTCAGCTCAGGCCGCGACGCGCCGTATGCAACGCACGAGGCCGCGGGCATCAGCTTCGCCGGACGCTTCGCGCACGTTCGCCTCGATGGCGACAGGGTCGTCCACGCCTACGGGGTCGATGCGTCGGCGCTGCGCGTGGGCGACGCGGACCTGTCCGGCCCGGGTGGGTTCGAGGGCGAGGTCATCGCGACGCACCGCATCGAGGCGGGGGCGGACTTCGACGCCTTCGAGACCGACGCGCCGCTGCCGGCAGGCCTCGAGGGGCGCTGCCTGGTGGTGGACCTGGGAGGGACGCTCACTCAGGCGTTCATCATCGATCACGTGGAGCCGACCGCGACGGGGGCGATGATCTACTCGCGCGATGAACCGGGCATGGAGATTCGGGGGGATCTGATCAAGCTGATGTATTATCCGGGATGGGGAATTCCCCGCCCGGCCCGCTTCCACATAGCGGACACGCTGCTGTGGGAGGGCGGCGGGGAGTAGGGCGAGCTGCGGCGGCGCGTTTGCAGACGCGCCCTCCGAACGACTTGCTCCGCGGCCGGAAGGGTGGCCGGACCATGGAACGGCGACGGCCGTGCCGCCCTACTCGTCCGCGAGGTGCTCGTCCCCGTTGAAGAAGTAGGGCGCGCCCGGCTGAAGGCGGTACTCCAGCGTCGTATGCAGGGGCCGGAACCCCGCGCGCCGCAGCACCTGCAGCGCCGGTGTGTTCCCCGCGTGCACCTTGGCCACGATCTTCTTCACGCCCGCGCGCGTGAAGTAGCGTAGCGCATAGTCCGCCAGGCTCAGCGCCAGCCCGTGCCGCCGATAGCGCGGCCGCACGTAGAGGCTGCGCAGCACCCCGTAGGGCTCGGCCGTCGCCAGCGTGCGCCTGGTGCTCAACCACAGCCAGGCTGCGATCTCGTCGCCCGCGGGCGAGTCCGGCGAGGCCACGGTCTGCACGATCATGCCCTCGGGCTCGCGCTCCAGCGCCCGCCGCAGTTTCTCCGTGTGGTAGTCGAGGTCGAGGATGGGGTCTTCCGGGAAGGCCAGGCGCGCCAGCTCGCGCTCGAAGATGGCCAGCACCGGCAGGTCTCGCGCGCACGCAAGCCGCGAGACACACTCCAGCGCCGGTGGCCGAATGTCGTCGGCATCGGTCATGGTGATGCGGACCTTCTCCGATGCGCTACCCCGCCACGTCGTGCAACGCCGCCACCGCGGCCTCGACCGCCGCGGCCTCGGTGCCTTTGCCGAACGGCGACCACCCGGGCTCGTAGCCGCCCTCGTCGATCGCGGCGTCGGTGGGCAGGTAGTCGAGCGTCGCCAGCGACAGCTCGACCATCGCGGTGTTGGCGAACGGCGACTGCTGGCGGGTGCGCAGCTCGAACTCGCACAGCACTTCACCCGGCAGCCCGACCAGTCCCCACTGATCGCCCAGCGCCATCGACCACACCTCGATCGGGCAGGCGGTCATGGCCTCGTACCGCTGGGCCAGCGACAGCTCGTGACGTGCGCGCATGCCGCCGGGGCCGTCGGGGTCGCCGGTCGCCTGCAGCGCCTCGCGCGCCTCCTCGGGCGTGGGCAGGTCACGCAGCGGCAGCTCCGCCATGCGGCTGGAGACGCGCAGCGGGCCGATGCCATCGCCCTCGATCAACTCCCACACACGCAACGCCTCGGCTCCCACCGAGTGTCCCACCCGCCTGCGCGAGTCGCCCTTGCGCCGCAGCGGCACCTGGTCGCCCGCGGCGCCCAACAGGAACACGGCCGGGCAGCCCAGGGCGAGTTCGAGGACCCGCCGCGCATATCCCGGATAGTCGGCCGAGTAGCGGTAGAAGGTCGTGTCCGGATCGCCGCCGCACACTGGATGGCAGCCGAAGGCGAGCACCGCGGCGATGGGCGAGCCGTCCGGGCGCACCAGCTTGAGCACGGGCACCTGCGAGTTGACCGGCCCCACGCACAGGCCCTGCACACCCTCCTGCGGCTCGCTCAGGCGCTCGCCCGGCGGCCCGCCCCTCTCCCAGGTCAGTGACAGGTCGTGGCCCACCTGCGAGGCCACCAGCGCCTGCTCCAGGGGCAGGGCCAGGTTCATCGCCACCTGGCCCTCGACCGTGACCGGGCGGCGGTTGAAGCTCGCCAGGTCCGCGTCGCCGGTGCCGGCGAGTGCGACCGCGGGCTCGCGCGTGCGCCATGCCTCGGCCACCGCTCCGGCCATCTGCCGCATGCAGGTGAGCGCGTACTCGTCGGATACTGCGTCCTGCAGGTGCGGGGGGAGGTAGCCGGACTTGCGCAGTACCGGGCCCCAGTGGGTGTGTGTGGCGCAGGCCATTATGCGTTCGGCGGGCAGCCCGCACAGCTCCTCGGCACGCTCACGCAACACACCCACCAGCGGCTCGGGGATGCCGATGAGGTCGCCGACCACAATGGCGCACGCCTCATCGCCTTGCTCCAGCGCGACCGCGTAGGCGTAGAGCGGGTCTTCGATCCCGTCACTGACCTTGTCGCGCCCCCCGTAGCCGGCCATGGTGAGGCCCAGCGGCGGGGTGATATCAACCTTTGCGACTCCTGCACGCAACTCTGCAGACATCACGAGAACCTCCCGGCATCAGTGCCCATCATCGTGGAGACGCAGCCCGTATACCCGCGCCGACGCATCACCGTTCGTGGCCGTGACCGTCAGGCGCACCGTCGTTGCCACCACTGCCTCGAAGCGATGTTCGCGGCGTCGATGGTAATTGTCCGTGACCGTTGCCAACTCCTGCCAGTAGCCATCGACTTCGGCCTCGAGTACGTAATCACGCACGCACTCGGGCGCGCGGAACAGCCCCGGCGTGGTCATGTTGGTGCGGCTCAGGTTCGTGTCGAAGATCAGCACCGCGCTGTCAATGCGCGTGGGCGCGGGCAGCGTCACCTCAAGCCACTGCGGCAACGGCTGCTCGGGGTCGGAGATCCACAGGTTCGCGCCGTCCTCGGGGCGCGCGCGCCCGTTGATGGCCTGGGCCGCGCCGAACGGACGGCTCTCCGGCTCGACGCGCACGGCCAGCGCCGCCCCTCCACCCCGGCCCCCGCCGGTGAACCAGCGCGTCCCATCCGGTCGCCGGTGGCAGACTGCCATCCCCGGCATCGCGCTTGCGGCATGCCGCCACAGCACGCTTGCGTGCCCCTCAGCCAGCACCCAACACAGCCCCGGTCCGGCAGCCACGCCCAGGTCGATGTCCAGCCAACCGTGGCCGGAGGGGACCGTCGCCTCCGCGCACGCCAGCGGTTCGCCATCGAGCGCGGTCATGTCCCAGACATGGCGCGCGCGCAAGAGCGAGACGGTCAGCCGGTGCGGGCCGCCGTCATTCGCGAGGAACAGTGCGACCCGCTCGACCCGCTCGGCCGACACGGGCATCAGCGCCGCCGGGCGGCTGCCCAGCGAGACCCCACCCTCAGCAGGCTCGGCCCGCAGGGGCGCCTCGCTCGACGCCAGCGCCGTGGCGCCACGCTCATCGCGCGCGAGGTTGTCCTCGGCCACACCCGGCAGCCACGCGTCATCGCGCAGCAGCCGCTGCTGCAGCGGCCGCGCGTCGCCGATGTCGTGCGGGCGGCAGTCATTCTCGACGCACCACGCGGCTGCGACTCCCGCTGCGTGGCCGGTGGTCGCCAGCGACTGCTGCACCCGCAGGGAGCTGAAGGCGATGCGGCTGGCGCTCAGGCACCGCCCGGCGAAGAGGAGGTTGTCGATCTCGCGCGCGTACAGGCTGCGCAGCGGCACCGGGTAAGGCGTCACGAAGTAGTCCACCAGCCGCCGGCGGTCGAACGAGGGCGCCCGGTCGAGGGCGGTGATCCCTCCACGCGTGTGATCGTCGATCGACCAGCCGCCGAAGGCCACCGTGTCCGCGAACTCCGGCTCGCCCTGCAGGTCCTGCTGGGTGAGCACATAGGCGCCGACGAAGCGCCGGCTCTCGCGCTTCGCGGGCACAAAACCCACCCAGTCGAGCGCCCAGGTGCGCGCCCGTTCGCGCTCGCGGCTCCGGTTCTTGATGTGGTCCCAGACGCCCAAGACGTGGCGCAGCAGCTCGTCGCGGATCGCCGGGTCGTCGTGCAGCGTGTCCAGTGGCCAGCCGATCTCGATCCACCAGTAGCCGCCGCGCAGATCGCGCGTGCTGCGGTGCGGGATGCCATCGGGGTAGTCGTAAACCTCCGCCCACTGCGGCGGTTCGAAGGGCACGTCATGGCCGGTATCCATGGCGCGAAAGAGCAGGCTCGAGCCCATCACGAAATCGTCGGGCTCCTCCGGCGCGAGCGACTCGCCGTACTCGGCCCGCGCCTCGCCGCCGACGCGGAAGGGAACGCCCGCCCCTGCGCCCACGCAGCCATCGCCGGAGCAGTCGATGAACACACGCGCAGGGACGCGCAGGCGGCTGCCACTGTGCGACTGCAGCCCCGTTACCAGCGCGATGGCGCGCTTTCCGGTCATCTCGACGCGGTCGATACAGGTGTTCAGATGCAGGTCGAGGCGCGGCTCGCGGCGACAGGCGTCGTAGAGGACCAGGTCCCAGATGGCGTTGGCCTGGCCGTAGCCGACCGGGGCGTGGTTGCGCGCGCGATCCTCGACGATCAGCTCGTGGACGATGCCGGTCTCGGTCGCCCACGGGTTGAAGTAGCCCGCGCCGCACGGGGGAACGCGGATCTCACTGCTCGAGCAGCCTCCCGGCACCGGCCGGTCATCGACGAGGGCGGTGTGCGCGCCGTGGCGCGCCGCCGCCAGGGCCGCACAGATCCCGGCCAGCCCCGCTCCTACCACGCACACGTCGTAGGGGTCGGTCGTCACATCGCGCGTGCACTCGGCCATCGTCCCGCCTCCCGCTTCCTGCCCGTTCGCTGCCCCTATCCTGGCTCAATCACCTCGCCCGCGGCGAAGGGCTCGCCACGGGGGCGCAGGCGGAACTCGATCCTCGGCGGGATTGCTCCCTCGATGCGCACTGTCGGCGCCGCCGGATCGCCCTCGATCACCAGCCACGGCACGACGCCGGAGGCCCAGTCCGCGAACATGGTCAGCGGCAGCCGCAACGGAGTGCGCAACGGCGCCAGCGAGATCGTGCCTCCCACCGCATCGTACTGCAACCCGGCCAGCGCGCCGATCAGCCCGTAGGCGGCCACGCCGCGCGGATAGTAGTCGAGCGAGGTCGAATCGCGGCCGTAGACGTAGACGTCCGTGAAGGCGCCGAACTTGGCGGTGTTGATGTAGCGCTCGAGGTCCCAGTAGCGCTCAATGTTGTCGAGGTAGTCGATGCCCAGGTAGGCCGCCGCGATGTCGCGCCAGATGTTCTGCGACACCCACATATTGCTCTCGTGGCTGGTGTGGGGCGAGCCGAACTCACCCATGGTCTCGCCGGAGGCCGCGCGCAGATCGCGTCGCAGCAGCCCCAGGTCGAGGCCCTCAATGGGCAGGCCCGAGCGCATCGGGTAGACCAGCCCGTTCGTGGTGTAGATCGAGTAGCTGTCCCAGCCGGTCAGCGGCCGGGCGGGCGCGGTGTAGCCACCCCCGGTCCAGGCGCCGCCGGCGGCGGGCTCCCAGCCCATGCCGCCCTCGTCGCCCACTCCCGCGGCGGCGCCCTCCATCAGCGGGTAGTCGGCCGGGGCGCCCACCGGCTCCGCCGCCGCGGCGGGCCGCGTCTGGTTGAGCGCCACCACATAGTGGTCGTTCAGCCAGCCCTCTTCGGCCAGCGTGCGCGCGGCCAGCTCCGCTCGCGCATGCCACTCCGCGGCGTCCTCGGCCTCCTCGACGAGCCCCGCCATGCGCGCGCCGGCGGTGTAGGCCGCAATCGAGCGTATCGCGAGGTAGACCTGGTCGGGGGCGTACTGAATCGCCGGCGAGCCCTGGTCGATGGTGTTGTAAAGGCCCTGCTCGGGGAAGCCGTCGGCGTCGGTGTCGGCGGCGGTGATCCACTCCAATAACTCGCGCACCGACCGGTAGTGCCGCCGCACGGTTGCCTCATCGCCGGTGTGCCGCCAGTAGGCGTCCAGCAGGAGCACGAAGTTGGTGTTCTCCTCGATCTCCATGGGGTGCCAGTAGGCCATGCCATCGACCTCCAGGCCCACCCCCATGTCGTGGCTGAGCACGCCCTCTTCGATGTGCTCGGCCCACTCATCAAACTCCATGCGCAGCAGGTCCGGCCACAGGAAGAAGTAGATGGGCGCGACGTTGTACTCGACGTCCACCGTGGACTGGAGCTGGCAGCAGCCCTCCCAGACCGTGAACCAGTCGCCGCCCGCCGGGGTTGTGGTCCACCAGGTGTTGACCAGGTAGCTGTGGGTGGCGAAGGCGAGGAACTGCTTGAGCGCCTCAGGCACCGTCATCTGTGCGATGACGTCCTCGAACTGGCGGCAACGCGCCTCGATGGCGTCCCACTGGTCAAAGGCGTAGCGCGCGACCTCGTCCGGATTGTTGAAGAACTCGTGGTACTTGAAGCGCTGGCCGACGCCGCGCACCGACTGCACCGGATCATCGACCCAGCCGATGTAGGCAATCCGGCATGACCTGGTCTCGCCCGGCGCCACGGTGAAGTCCCAGGTCAAACCGCCGTAGGGCTGGTCCCACAGCACCGGCAGGATGACACGGTCGTCAGCATCGCGGGCGAACGCACCCGTCGTGTCCGTCGGCGCGTCCCCCACGGGCATGCCGGTGGTGTAGTACTTGAAGGCCCGCGGATCATCCACCACCCAGCGCTCCTCAGTGGGGATCTCAAACACCTCCGGCGTGCGGCGCAGGCCCATGATGCCTTCGTGCGCGAACGCCTGCATGGGCTCGCCCACCGGCAGCGAGCGGCCGATGAGCACCTGCCCGCTCTGGGGCGCCGGGTCGTTGCCCGTGACCTCAACCACCAGGGTCAGGTAGGGCGCCACGCTGAGCTTCACGTCCTGCGGGTAGAAGGGCGCGCGCCAGGTGAAGCGCACCTCCACCGGCAGCTCGGGCGAGCTGCACTCGTATGACAGCGCGGTCATGGTCTCGGTCTGGCGGATAGCCGAGAAGTGCTTGAGCCGGTCGTCGAAGGGCATGGAGAGCGCGACGTCGCCGACTTTGACACCGAAGAGATAGCGCGCGGGCGCCTGCTTGAAGTCCACGGTGCCGGGGTCGAAGTAGGCGGTGCGGTACTGCGCGTGTCCCAGCGGGCTCTGCCACCACACGCCCTGCTGGGGGCGCGGGTTGATAGCGACACGGCTGCCCAGCCGCCCGAGCTGGGTCTCCCAGACATCTTCGGAGGCAGGCAGATCGCGCTGAGCGGGCGTGAGCGCGGTGGCCTTCTCGCCCCGTGGGCTGGTCTCGACCAGCCACTCTTGGGTGTAGATTCGGATCAGGTTGATCTTCGCATTGTCGGTGGCGGCCTCGAAGCGGACGCGCAGGGGCTCGTCGCGCGGGATGTCGATGTCCACCGTGCGCACGACCGCTTCGTTGGGGGCTCCCCATGCGAGGATGTCGAAGTCATCGAGCACCACCGTGCCATTGACCGAGACATCGAAGACGCGCTCGCCACGCCGCGTGTAGCGGTTCTCGCAAAAGCCCAGCTTGAGCCGCGCCGGACCGGGCGGCAGGCCGTGGAAGACGTAGGTGAAATCGGGGCCGAAGCGTTCGGTCTGGTAGGTGGCGTCGGCGGTGGTCTCGAAGACCGGCGTGGTAACGGTGTAGACGGTGGTGCCGCCCTCCAGCTCGGCGCGCACGGGCCCGTAGATCGCGGTCTGCGCAGAGCAGACCCCGCAGGCGAGTGCCGTCGCGATTACGACGATGATAATCAGGCGCACGCTTGCGTCCTCCTGACGCTCAGGCGCCCCGCGGAGCCCGAAAGGATGAGTGCGGCACACCCCCCCCGCAACGCAGCCCGCAGGGGGCGTTCGCCCGCTCGGCCCGCCGCTCGCATTGCACGCGTTCCCGAAGTCAGTCCTCGTCAACGACCGGCAGCTCGTCGTCGCCGCGCGGAAGTACCTCGAAGCAGCGCCACGGCCCCGCCTGCCACAGCGGCTTCAGCTCCGCCGCGGACGAGATCGGCACCGCCGCCTCCGGAACGCCCTCCTCCTCGCGATCGCTCAGCAGCACCACGCGGCTGCCCACCCAGAGTTGACCGCGTTCGCGCAGGAGGTCTTCGGTGCGGATGGCGATGATCTCCCCGGTTCTGCCCGCGAACAGCACCACCGCAAAGCCCGGCCAGCCGACTACGACGTGCCGGGCGCCCGCGGGCAGCTCGGTCCGCTGAAGCTCCCTTGCGGCGGCCAGCTCGGGCGCGGCCGAGGCCGACAGCGGCGCACGACCGACATAAGCATCGGTCGCCCTCCCCGGCAGACCGGCTCCCTGACTGCCCAGGAAGATGACCAGCCCCAGACTGGCGCCGATCATCACAAGCGTTCCCTGCATCGGCCCGCGGCTCCTGCCGGCAAGCGCTTCGCCCCCGACGACCGCGACCATGGCGAAGCCGCCCGCAAGCGCCATGGCGGTGACGGTGACCAGCCGCCCCCAGTCGCCGTCCTCGGCCACACCCGCGAACACGCCCGGGAAGACCGCCGGCGCGAGCATGGCGGTCAACACCAGCCAGGCGGCCGCGCGAGCGGGCGCGGGCGAGCGCGTGGCCCCGCGCATCTGGTTGTAGATCAGCGCCAGCACGGGGAAGCAGGCCACCAGCGACACGCGCAGCGAGGCGGTCAGCATTTCGTCGAGGCTGGCGGGCGCGAGCGTGAACGTCTCGCGGGCGAAGTACCATGGGTCGCCCATGATCGCCCAGTTGGCGATGACCCAGATCCCGGCTACGTAAACGACCGGCAACGCGAAGGTGATCATGGTGCCCTCGAGTTTGCTCCACGATCCGCCCGTCCGACGGGTGCGCCAGCCGAGGTAGAGCATGGCGCCGACCACGATGAAGACGGCCTCGTAGCGGGTGATGAGCGCCGCCGCCAGCACCGCGCTGGCGGCGATCAGATCGCGCAGCGAGTCGGTCCGCGACCAGCGCATGAGGGCCCATGAGGCACCGAGCAGCAGCGCGGTCAGCAGCGCCTGCGGAGCGCCCATCGATGCCGGCCCGAGCACCAGCGGGTGCAGCGCGAAGAGCACGACCAGCGGCCAGCGCCACCCTCGCCCCAGGCCGGCCTCGGCCGCGAGCCCCAGCAGCAATGCCGCCGCGATCCCTGCCGCGATGGCCCCCTGCAGCGCCGCCGCCAGTCCGCTCGTCGCCAACGCCGGCGCGACTAACACCACGGGAAGCTGCAGCAACGCGGGCAGCGGCGGCTGCACGAAACCGATCATCGCCAGGTTCGCCGCCGGCTCGGCGCGGAAGACGTCGTTGGCGTGCGCCACCGCCGCCAGCCCGTCCCAATCCACCCGCCGCTCGACCAGCCGCCCGCGCACGCCCACCGCGAGTGTGAGCGCGCTCACCAGCGCAAACGCCAGCCACACTTCCCGGCGACTCACGGCGCCTCACCGCCCGCCTCGTCGAGGTCGAAGATACCGTGCTCGGTCTTCTCCCAGTAATGCGGGCGCACAATGATCTGGCCGAAGGCCCTGTAGGCGCCGATGCTCATCATCAGCCAGTAGATCGGGGTCAGCAGCGCGTACTTCACCAGGTCGTAGTAGCCACGCGCCATGCAGCCGGCCACGGCCATGTAGACGAAGACGAAGTTCGCGCCGAACAGGCAGAAACTGCCGAGCAGATAGACCGCCGGCGGAAACAGCGCCGAGATGGCCGTCGAGTGCGTCACCAGCCACAGCAGCGTCATCGCCCAGTAGATCGGGTTGATCAGGAAGGCCAGCAGCGAGCCGCCGATGGTCATCTGCAGCGAGAAGAAGTCGGCGGGGCCCATCTCACGCAGCAACTGCCGGGGCCGGCGCATGTGCACCAGCCAGGTCTGCAGGTAGCCCTTCACCCAGCGCGAGCGCTGGCGGAACCACGACCAGAAGGCGCCGTTGGCCTCCTCCCAGGTGGTCGAGGCCAGCATGGCGGTGCGCCAGCCGTGCTTGTGCAACCGCACCCCCAGGTCGCAGTCCTCGGTGACATTGAACGGGTCCCAGCCGCCCAGCTCCTTGAGCGGCTCGACGCGGAAGTGATTGCTGGTGCCGCCCAGCGGGATGGGCGCCCCCGAGGCGGTGAGCCCGGGCAGGAACAGGTCGAACCACACCGAGTACTCGGCGGTGAACCAGCGTGTGAGCAGGTTCTGGCGCCGGTTGTAGTAGTTGAGCTTGGCCTGCAGGCACACCACGTTGTCGGGCACCGTGCGGAAGGCGATCGCGGCCTTCCTGAGTTGGTCGGGCTCAGGGCGATCCTCGGCGTCATAGATCACCAGCAGCTCCGACTGTGCGCTGAACAGACCCCAGTTGCATGCCTTCGGCTTGGTCTTGGGCTGGCTGTCGGGCACGATCACCGGGCGGATGTGCGCGGGCAGGTCCATGGCCCGGGCCGCCGCGATGGTCTCCTCGTCATCCTCCTCGAGCAGCAGCATCACGTCGAGCTTCTCCGCCGGATAGTCCATGCGCGACAGGCCCTCGACCAGCCGCCCCAGCACCGCCGCCTCGCGGTAGAGCGGGATCAGCAGCGTGTAGGTGGGCAGGTCTTCGTCGGCGACCGCGGCCATTTCCTGCGCCGACACATCGTGCAGCACCGGGCGTTCGAGCGACAGGTAGACCAGGTAGAACTTGTAGGCCGACTGCATCACGTAGAAGCTGATGAACAGGACGTTCAGGGCGATGAGCGTGGGCAGCGGCCGGAAAAGCAGGCCGCAGACCAGCAGTCCGAGCAGCACCGCGACGGTGATCTGCTGCGCGCGGGTGATGGTGATGCAGGCGCACTCATCCGGCCGTTCGTGCAGGATGCGCAGTACGTCCAACTGTGGGGGCCGACTCTCAGCCAAGAGGGACCTCGCTCGCGGTTCATCAACTCGTCGGGCGGGCTACCGGCCCGACTCCGGGGACGCAACGGAAGCGACACCATCCGCGTCAACGCGCGGGTGGACGGGCAGGCCCGCTCCTCCCGAACGGTAACTGCACACGCCCGATGCTGCGGGCTATCCCTCGCCCTCCGCCTCCGCGCGTGCGCTTACGTGCAATGTGTTGTCGGCGCGATTCCACTCCAGCGATCCGCCGAGGGCCTCGATGACCGCGCGCGGCGCCATCATCAGCACATCGCCCTCCACGCGCGCTGGCTCCTTCATCTGCAGCTCCTCGTCTCCTGCCGCGAACACATCCGCTCCCGCCACCAGGCGGATGCGCACATCGTCGCGTGTCGCCTCGAGCACACCGCTCTCCGGGGTCCAGGTCACCTGAGCCCCCATCGCCTCCAGCACCGTCTTCGCGGGCACGATCAGGTTGCCGTTGGGCAGAAGCCGGGGGGCGGCCGGCAGGTCCAGCACCACGCCGTCCACCGCCACCTTGTACGCCCGCAGGTCGGCGTAGTAGTCGTTGAGGTAGCGGTGATCGTCCCAGAGAACCTCGATGTTTGCGCGTCGGCGCAGCAGCGCCAGGTAGAGTTCGCGTGAGACCCCGCGCACCTCCTGGATGCGCGCGATGACCTGCTGGCGCGCCTCCTCCAGGGGGATCAACCGCCCCGGCTCGACCTCGCGGGCGTAGAAGACGTGGAAGTGATCGCCGCAGTCCACCGGGTCAGAGACCTCGCCCGCCTCCATCGCGAACACGACCTCAGCCACATTCGGGCGCAGCACGTCATCGGGGACGATCCAGCCCCGGTCGCCGCCATCCCGGGCGGTCGGGTCGTGCGACATCTCCCGCGCCACGTCCGCGAAGCTCTCACCCGCGGCGAGGCGCTCGCGCGCGGTGAAGGCCTCATCGAGCGTGAGGGTCACGATGTCGAACAAATGCACTCGCGGCGGTTCGGAGAACTCGTCCGGATGAGCGGCGTAGTACTGCTCGATGCCCTCTTCGGTGAGGCCCGCGCGCTCGGCCAGCAGCTTCTCAATCAGCAGGTCTCGGGCAAGCTGCATCCGCAGGCCCTTCAGAGTCTGCCCTGAGTCCCGCAGCCAGCGGCTGAAGGCGGTCTCGGACGGATATCCGGCCCGCAGCGCCGACAGGGCGTCATCGACCTCCGGCTCGGTGACCTTGACGCCCTGGGCCGCGGCCTCGGCGGCCAGCAGGCGCGAGAGGATCAGCTCGTCCAGCAGCCGTCCGCCGCCGGTCTGCGACATGTACCACCACAGCTCGTCGGCGGTCACGGGCTGACCGTCAACGATCGCCAGCACGGCGTTCGAGTCCGCCTCCGCCGGCCCCGGGGCCTGGCCCCAGGCCAGCGTGCACACCGCCATGACAGTGATGACGATCGCGACTGCGCTGAGCCTCAAGATCGCTCGCCTCCCGTGGCTGTGACCGGTACATGCGGGCCGCCAACCGGCAGTCTTCGGATCAAGCCACTGCTAGGTTCCCCGCGCAGGGCACATATCCTGCGTCCCCGGGGCGAGCGTCCGGCGCAATCAAACCCCGAGGGAGGAGTTGCGTCCCCGGGCGGGAAGTACCGCTTCGACAGAGATGCCGTCTCGCCCCGCCGCGGCGACCGCGGGGGATGCGGGATCG
Organism: uncultured Armatimonadia bacterium; assembly: GCA_964617715.1. Taxonomy (GTDB): domain Bacteria; phylum Armatimonadota; class Zipacnadia; order Zipacnadales; family UBA5352; genus JALGVA01. Next base: position 12,618 of record CAZTZN010000112.1, read on the forward strand.
TGTATGTGACTGAAGTCGCCCCATCCTGGGGCGCATGAATGGAGGCAGAACATGTACAGCGAGAAGCACTGGCGTGACATGATGGACCTGGGCCTGGTGCACTTCATGGCCTGGCCGATCATTCGGGATGACGACCCCGACATGATCCTGGCCACCGCCAGGCAGATTGCCGAGGACGACTTCTTCAGCGTATTGGAAGTGCGCCGCAGTCAGCACCCCGAGGTCATGGAGGGCCTCAGTGCCATCGCGGCCACCAGCAAGCTCAAGCTCGGCCTGGGCGCGCAGCCCCCGCTGCTGCTGGGCAAGCTCGACATCAACTCGCTCGACGCCGCCGAGCGGCAGAAGGCCGTGGATGACGTCAAGCTCTCGATCGACGCCGCGTACGCGCTCAACTGCCGCATCTGCGCCTTCCTCAGCGGTCCGAAGCCCGATGAGGCGGACATTCCCGCCGCCATGGACGCGCTGGTGGACTCGTGCGTGGAGCTGTGCGAGTACTCGCAGAGCCTGGCCGGCGACGGCGAGCCCGTCTGGCTCTCGCTCGAGCAGTTCGACGACGCCGTTGACAAGTGCTCGTTGATCGGGCCGTCAACGCGCGCCGCCGAGCTGTGCGAGCGGGTCAAGGAGCAGGTGCCCAACTTCGGTCTGACCCAGGACCTCTCGCATCTGCCGCTGCTGGGCGAGAGCCCGCAGGAGGCGCTGGAGCCGACGGTCGATCACCTAATTCACGTGCACGTCGGCAACGCGGTGATGGCGGACAAGGACATGGTGGGCTACGGTGACAAGCACCCCCGCTTCGGCTACCCCAACAGCGAGAACGACGTCGAGGAGCTGGCACGCTTCCTCGAGGCGCTCGTCTACGTGGGCTACTTCGATCGGCGGGACCTGCCCAGCGGCCGGCCGATCGTGACCTTCGAGGTCGCGCCCATGCCCGGCGAGGACTCGGACCTGCTCATCGCCGGCACCAAGCGCGCCTTCCACGAGGCGTGGTCGCTGCTGTAGGCCCGAACCGACCCACGCACCGCGGCGGCCGCGATGTGCGGCCGCCGCGGTGCCGACGGGAGTGTCGTCGTCCGTGAAGATCGTGATCGCGCCCGACTCCTTCAAGGGCTGCCTCACCGCGCTGGAGGTCTGTGAAGCGGCCGCGGAGGCCATCGGGCGCATCGGCCCGGAGATCGAGATCGTGTCGGTGCCCATGGCCGATGGCGGCGAGGGCACCGTGCAGTCACTGGTGGACGCCACCGGCGGGCGGCTGGTTACCCGTCGCGTCACCGGCCCGCTGGGCGAGCCGGTGGAGGCCACCTTCGGCCTGCTCGGTGACGGGGAGACCGCGGTTATCGAGATGGCCGCCGCCTCCGGGCTGCCGCTGGTCCCCGAGGACCGGCGAGACCCCACGGTCACCACCACCTTCGGCACCGGTGAGCTGATCGCCGCCGCCCTCGACGCCGGTCGGCGCAAGCTCATCGTGGGCATCGGCGGCTCCGCCACCACGGACGGCGGCGCCGGCATGGCCCAGGCGCTGGGGGTGCGCCTGCTGGCCGAGGATGGCGCGCAGATCGGCTACGGTGGCGCCGAACTGGCGCGGTTGGCGACCATCGAGATGGCCGCTGCCGACCCACGCCTGCGCGAGGCCGAGATCCGCGTCGCCTGCGACGTGGACAACCCGCTCTGCGGGGAGCGCGGCGCCGCGCATGTCTACGGCCCGCAGAAGGGCGCCTCGCCCGCGGACGTGGAGCTGCTCGACCGAAACCTGCAGCACTTCGCCGACGTGGTGCAGCGTGACCTCGGCCTGGACGTGCGGGACGTCCCCGGCGCGGGCGCCGCGGGCGGCCTGGGCGCGGGCCTGGTGGCGTTCTGCGGAGCCACTCTCGAGCCGGGGGTCGAGATCGTCATCGACGCCGTCAGACTGCCCGAGAAGATGCGCGGCGCCGACCTGTGCCTGACCGGCGAGGGCGCCATCGACGGTCAGACCGCCTTCGGCAAGACCCCCGCAGGAGTGACCGCGGTGGCCGAGCGCGAGGGAGTGCCGGTCATCGCCATCGGCGGCGGAGTGGCCCTCGACGCGGTGAGCCTGCACGAGCGCGGCTTCGACGCGCTGGCATGTATCCTCAACCGTCCGATGACCCTCGAGCAGGCCATGCGGCCGGAGATTGCCGCACCGATGATTGCCTTCACCGCCGAGCAGATGGTGCGCTGCTTCCTCGCGGGGCAGGCAGCGCAGTAGTTCACACTTGACCGGGAGATGACCGCCATGGATGTCGGGATCCTGACCGCGCCGTTCCGCAACGAGACAATAGACACGGTCGTGAAGTTCGCTGTCGAGGCCAAGGCCGACACGGTCGAGATCGACGTGCGGCCCGGCTGCAAGCACCTGTGCGTGGACTTCGACCCCGCCGCCGCCGCCGACACCATCGCGCAGGTCCGCGACGCGGGCCTGCGCATCAGCTCGCTGGCCTGCTACATGGACATCAGTGACGCGGACGAGCAGGCGCGCGAGGCCAACCGCGCCGCCCTGACCACCACCGTCGAGATGGCCTCAGCCAACGACATCGACGTGGTGTGCTGCATGGCCGGCCGCCCCGCGGGGGAGATGAGCCGCGAGGACACCATCACGCAGATCGCCGGGCCCTTCTACGCCGAATTCTCCGCCCGCGCCGCCGACCTCGGTGTCAGGCTCGCGATGGAGAACTGGACCGCCACCAACATCTGCAACCTGGCCCAGTGGGAGCTTATCTTCGAGACCGTGCCCGCGGAGAACTTCGGGCTCAACTTCGACCCCTCGCACCTGGTCTGGCAGGGGATCGACTACCTCAAGGCGGTCGAGGTCTTTGCCGACCGCATCTTCCATGTGCACGCCAAGGACACCGAGATCGTCGCTCACAAGCTCGCCTGGGTCGGCAACCTGTGCGGGAGCGGCTGGTGGCGCTACTGCATCCCCGGCTACGGTGAGATCGACTGGGGCGTCTT
>CAZTZN010000113.1:0-15376 GCA_964617715.1 uncultured Armatimonadia bacterium
CAGGCGACCGGCCCCTCCGAACGGCAAACGGCGACGGCAACGGCAAACGGCGGACGGGTCAGGTGACTGCGCGGTCCGGCGCCATGCAGCACCTGTGAGGCGGGGCGGCGGTCCACGCGAGAGGAGCGGCGGATGTCCGGGAAGACGAAGGTTCTGTTCCTGTGCACCGGCAACTCATGCCGCAGTCAGATGGGGGAGGGCTTCCTGCGCGAGCTGGGAGCAGGACGCTTCGAGGCGCATTCGGCGGGGACGGAGATCGCGGAGCAGGTGAACCCGCTGGCCGTGAGGGCGATGGCCGAGGTGGACATCGACATCTCGCGGCAGCAGCCGAAGCACCTGGCGGTGTATGACGACCACCGGTTCAACCTGGTCATCACCGTCTGCGATGACGCGCGCCAGGCCTGCCCGATGTTCCTGGGCGCACGCGAGAACGTTCACTGGTCGCTGGAAGACCCGGCGCAGGCTCAGGGGGATGACGAGGAGCGGATGTCCGTCTTCCGCGCGATTCGCGACGAGATCCGGCGCCGCGTCGAGCATCTGCTCGCCACGGGCGAGGCGCTCAACGATGAGGGCGATCCGGTGCGGCTGTGAGCGGCCGTTCAGTGCATGAGGTGTGCGGAGGCATGCTCTCCGGCGACGGCGCGGTACCCGGGATCGCGCCTGGCGGCTCCGAGACCTTCGTCGGTCAACTCACCACGCCAGCGCCGCGAACTCACCCGGCGCCAGCCGAAGCAGCGCACCGTCCGCCATCGCCTCGGGCGCAGGCCCGAAGAGCGGGTGCGCCTCCGCGATGCCCTCGCCGACCAGGCGCACTGAGTGCGGCTGCTCGCGGTCGTAGTTGATGAGCGCGATCATGCGCCCGTCCGGCCCGCGCCACTGCCAGTCGCGGACCGGCTGCAGCGTGTTCTCGGCGGCGACCACGATCTCCCGGCCATCGACCATGACCGTGCGCGGTCGCGCCAACTCGGCCGCGATGGTCACGCCCGCACCGCGCTCGGCGCCGGCGATGTACCGGCGCAGCACGCGAATCTGCTCCATGCTGAGGCGCAGCGCGTTCATAATCTCGCCGTCGAGCGACTCCAGGCCCACCCACAGGATGACCCCGTCGCCGCCTGACAGCGCAGTCGCGAGCAGGTTGATCTGCTGGTCCCACGCGTCAGGGAAGACGCCGGGCACCGCGAGGTCTGAGCCCAGCGTGAAGGGCATGACCAGCGCCCGGGTGTTCTCGCAGGTCGAGCGGATGAGCGGCTCGAAGTCCACCGGCTCGCGGTAGATCATGGGCGCGTGCAGGAACACGTCGGGCTCGAAGCGCCGGATGTCCATGCCGCGGTCGGCGTGCCACTGCGTCCACGGGGGCCCGCACACCCCGAAGCGGCAGTCGGGGTCGATCTCATGGATGACCGCCGCGTGATTCTTGATGATGCGCTCGTTCTGCCAGGCCCGGAAGCGGCCCCAGGCGTGGTCGGGCAGGCCCTGGATCTCCTGCGGCGTCATCGCCAGCACCGCGTCGGCGTCGAGGCCCGCGAACTGCGCGAACGCTCGTCGGCAGCGCTCGCAGAAGCATACGTTGAAGACCGGCGGCTCGTAGTTGAGGATCAGCCACCGCCGGCCCAGCGCCAGCTTGCTCGCGTAGAACTCGCGCAGCCACGAGGCGTGGGGCTCCAGCATCTCCACCTGCACCTGCGGGCAGACGCTGGCGCGGGAGCTGCGCGCCCCGGTCTCGTCGATCAGCTCCTGGCCCTCGGCCGCCGGGCCGCCGTAGCCGTACCAGGCCCAGGTCCACGCGAACCAGCCCCTGGCCGCCAGCTCGTCGTCGATGGGCACCATCTCCGGCGCCCAGTAGCTCAGCGCCAGCCCGCCGCGGATGCCCGCGTAGCGCAGCCACTCGAGGATGCGCTCGCGCCCCGCCTCGGTCGGGTGGCGCAGGGCGCTGGAGTGCTGCGCGTAGAGATCGAAGCCCTCCACCGGCTCGATGGCGCCGCCGAGGTCCTCCACGAGCCGCGCGGCTATCTCATGTTCGGGCCCGATCTCGCCCGCGTTCTCGCAGGCCCAGCGCCAGGTGAACTGCGCGGGCGCGTCCGGGCCGGGCTCGACGTAGATGAAGTGGTAGCGCTCCCAGTTGGGGCCGTCGGGCCTCATCCCGCGCACCAGCGTCTCGCGCCGGATGGGCAGGCGCCACCGCAGCCGCCGCTGCCCGTCGCGCTCGATGGGCTCGGGCGTGACCTCGACCGGATCGGGCGGCAGGGCGCGCCCGCAGACCACCTCGCCCGCCAGCGTGACTCCCTCGGGCGCCTCGATGATCAGATGCGGGTCGGCGATCTCGTCGGCGCGGCCCCACATGAAGGCGGCGACCGGGTTGAGCCGCCCGGGCAGCAGACAGAGCGTGCGGTCCGGGCGGCGTTGCGCGGGATACCAGACAAGCTGCAGGGGCCAGCCATCATCGGGCGGCGGCACGAGCGCCGCGGTCTGCACGGGCGTGGCCTCTGCGCGGTCAACTTCCTCGAGGACGATGTCATCGAACCACGCGTAGCCGGTGCACTCCCAGAGCTTGCACTGCAGCTCGCCCCACGTGGTCTCCGGGCGCGTGACGAAGGTCAGCTCGCGCTCGTGCCAGTCCTGGCTGCCGCGCATAAACCCGGTCATATGCCAGTGGTCGGGCGCGGGCACGCCGTCCTCGTAGAGGATGACGTAAGCGCCCTTCGCGCCTTCGGTCACCTCGCCGAGCATCACCCGGAGGCGCAGGCGGTAGGCGGTGTTGCCCTTCAGCTCGATGCGCGGGGCGGCCCAGGTCGCGCGCGCGGTGACGTCTTCAGGGATGTCGCAGCGGATCGACCCACCGTCGGGCGGGGGCTCGGTGCGGTCCCAGGCCCCCGAGCATTTGCCGCGCTGGTTGAGGAAGCGCCATCCCTCGGGGGTGTCGCCCTCGTCCGGATCAAAGTGCGCCTCGAAGACCGGCTGCGCGCCCGCGACGGTTAGGCCGGTCGGGGCGCAGAGGATGAGTGGGAAGACAGCCCAACACCAGCTTCGCATGATGGCCCTCCTCGCTCAGATGGTGGGCGAGAGCATTTCGCCGCCCCGCCCGGGGCTCCTGCGACGTCCCCGTGATGCAGGAAGGCCGACCGACGGCACAGGCAAAGCGCGCGCTCTTCCTGGGCTTCGATGCCCTGGTCCAGAACATGGTCGAGAAGTTCCGCGCCGAAGGCATCCTGCCCAACTTCGACCGGCTGCTCGCGCGCGGCGTGTTCAGCCGCGTCCGGCCGGTGATTCCGGCGCAGACCCCCATCAACTGGACGACGCTCGCGACCGGGGCGACGCCGGGGACGCACGGGGTCATCCCCGTGGGACTCGCGTGTCCCGGGCAAGGCGCACATCGTCTCGCACCGCGAGGAGGCCTTCAACGCCGGGCACTGCCGCGCCGAGTATCTGTGGGAGACGGCCGCGCGCGCCGGGATGCGCAGCGTGGTCTTCAACTATGCGGGCTATCCGCCCACTGAGCCGGAGATGGTGACGCACATCGAGTGGCTGTTCCGGCCTGCGCAGTCATACTTCGACCTCGCGCCGCCGACCAACTATCACAACTGCCCGGAGCCGGACACCAGCGACCCGATCGAGCCGGCGCCCGCGGAGGGCTGGGAGCACCTGCCCTCCGCGGGCGTCGAGCCGCCGGCCGAGATGGCGGAGATCTTCTCCGGTGAGGTCTTCATCGCCGAGGAACTCATGCGGATGGAGCTGTAGGCGCTATCCGGACCACTCCCCGTGCCAGATCGGGTAGCGTCGGGGGTCGATCGCGATCGCGCTGCGTTGGTCCGCGAGCCAGGTCTCGTAGGCGGCATCGTCGCGGTAGAAGTATGACTCCTCGCCGCCCGCGATCATCCCCGCCTCGCGCATGTCGTGGTGCAGCTCAATGAGGTTGTCCCCGAACATCTCCAGCCGCGCGCGCTGTCTGTCGGTCTCCACCTTGGCGAGCGCGTCGAGATAGAGTCGCTCCATCTCGTCGAAGATCGGCCGGTGCACCGCGTTGATGACCTCATAGTTGATCTCGTACTGCTCGCCGCGGTACTCGATAGTCTCCGCTTCCTTCCAGCGCGTGAGGGCCTGCTCCACCAGTGCGTAGAGGTCGCGCATCGATTCCCAGCCGGGCCCGTAGGCGCGCTGCAGCCACTCGTCGAGCGTGGCGTCCACGTCGAGGTCGGCGTCCCACATCTGGCGCGCGAGCACGTAGTTTATCGGCGCGCCGCATCCCCACGCGGCGATGCCAACCATGGTCGCGCCGCGGTAACCCGCCTCGTGCGCGATGGGCAGCTCCATCTTCAGGATGGCGCGCGGCGGCGGGATGATGGCGCCGTTGAAGGAGCGCATCCACACGGTGTAGCTGCCGTAGATCATGTTGGGCGTGAAGCGCCGCCAGCCCTCGACTACGTCGCTGAACTCGGCGGCGTAGGTGGGCTTGGCAAGGCCCCAGCCGTAGTAGCGCAGGCCGTAGAACACCAGCCAGACGTTGGGGTGCATCTGTATCGTCTCGGCGGGTGGGTACATGTAGTTGTAGTAGACGTAGCCGGGAAGCTGGCGATCGGGGTAGCGCGCGCAGACGATGCCGGCGATGTCGTTGTAGAACTTGAGCACCAGCCGCGAGAACGACGGCCAGCCGTGCGGGTCATCGTCAATGTAGGCCGCGCAGTCCGCGCAGGTGCAGAACGAGCCGCCATCGCTGGGCGAGATCGAGGCGGAGATGCGCTCGGGGTTCTGCTCGAGCCGGGCCATCACGCCCTGCGCGAAGGCCTGCAGCATCTCCGGGTTGGTGGTGCAGTACTTGACCGCGGAGTGGCGCGCGGGCACCCAGCGCTCAGTCATGTTCCGCGGGATCGCGCGCCACTCGGGGTGTTCGGCCAGGGTCTCCTCGGCGATGTAGTCATCCCACGAGTGCCCCCAACTCAGGGCGTAACCGTCGAACTGCTTGCACGGCAGCTTCTGGGTGTGCATCCAGCGCCGCACGAGCTCGCGATCCTCTAACCACTGCGGCAGCTCCTCACGCACGTCCTGGAGCACGCGGATCTCGAAGTCGGGCGCCTCTTCGATGTCGAGCGCGGCCAACTCCAGCGTGGCATGGGTCGGGATGTCCTCGCCGACCTCACCGGGCATGAGCCACCGGGCGCCGACGATGCGCTCGAGGAACTCGTAGGCGCCGTAGAGGGTGCCACGGCTGGTCCAGCCGACCCACTGAGGCCGATCATCGGGGAACTCACGTCCGCAGATGTAGAGGCTGCCGCCGACCGTGCGCATACGGAAGCCGTCGCGCGGGAGGCCCTCCACGGAGACGCCGGCGGCGTGCGCGGCTTCGTTGTCACCCAGGCAGATCATGGGCGCGGTCGGGGCATCGACGATGGGGAGTTCGGCGCCGGTCGAGGCCAGCACGATGCGCTGGATCTCCCGCGCGGCAAGCTGCACCGAGGGCGGCGCGTCCGGCGCGTGGTAGATTACCCAGCTACTGCGGCCGCCGTCGGCCAGAGGCTGAGCAAGCGCGGCCACCGGCGCGATGGCAAGCACGAACACGGCGAGCGTGCGGGTCATGTCGGGCACCTCCGCATCAATGCCGTTGTCGTCGCCCCCCTCCGGGACGGAGGGGGGCGGAGTTCGCGTCAGCGAACTCGGAGGGAGGCCACTACGGTCGCGACCTGCTGGCCTCACCCCCAGCCCCTCTCCGTCCCGGAGAGCGGGCTAACGGCGTGCAGGGCTACTCGATCTCGCCCAGCGCCTCCAGCACGCGCATGGTCTGCTCGGCGATCACCCAGCGGTGCACCGCGTAGTCGGCGTGCGACCAGCCGTTGGGGAGCTTGAGCGTGCCGCTCAGGATGCGCGTGCCATCCTCGCGCGTTTCGCGGACGGTCCACTGCGCGGTGTTGCGCACGCGCGGCGAGTACTGGATCGAGGCGATCAGCCGGTCCAGCTCGGCCTGGGCCGCGCGCGCGGCCTGCTGCGCGGCGACGTTGTCGGACGCCAGCGCGCGGGCGATGGCCGCGCGCAGCGTGTGCACGTAGCGGTAGTCGTCGATGCCCTCGCGCGCGCCGATCCAGCCGGTTGAGGGGCCGCCGGGCTCGTCGCCCATGGGCGGGTAGACATGCATCCAGGTGCCCACGGCGTGGTCGTTGTCGTCGTACGGGCTGCCGCGCCAGGACATGTAGGCCCAGTTGAAGCAGCCGTTCACCTTCGCCGCAAGCTGGAACCAGCCGGTGACGTAGCGATCGACCTCGGGGCGGTAGGACTCCACGTCGCAGTTGTAGAGCGTGACGATGTGCCCGTCCGCCTGCGCCGCCTGGACCACCGCCGGCTGGCCGATGCCACCGTTGTAGTTCCACACGTCGGCGAGCGGCCCGGCCACGTCGTGGAAGTAGGCGTCGCCGGGGCCGTCCTGCTCGGTGCGCAGGCCCGGTATCTGCTTGAGCAGCCTCAGGCAGCGCACATTGCGGTCGCGGGCGACCTGGTCCTGCCAGCCGGGTTCATCCACCGGCTGCACGATCACCTCCGGCCAGCCCCGCCGCTGATGCTCGGCCTGCATCGCCCCCCAGAACGCCTGGTAGTGCTCACCCCACTCCTCGCTCTCGAAGGCGAAATCGCCCGCCATCCCCGCGGCGGCCTGCCCGCTGTCGGAGAGCTGGATGACGGGCATGGGGAAACCCAGCTCGACGTAGGCGTCCATGAAGGCGGCGTAGAGGGTGCCGTCGAGCGACAGCTCGCAGGCGCCGTCATCGGTCCAGGTGATGCTCTCGGCGGGCACACCGAAGCACAGGCCCACCGAGGTCATGCCGTGGGCGCGCTGGTCGGCGAGGTCGCCGCGCATCTCGGTAATCCGGCCCTCGTCGTCGGTGGCGAGCCTGGGGCCCTGGTAGTACTCGCCCCAGAACATGTCGGTGGGCTCGAGCAGGGCGTAGGGCAGCACGCGCAGGCGCAGGGGCAGCGCGACCGGCTCGCGGCCCGCCGCCGCGATGGTCACGGTGCCCTCGTGCACGCCCGGCGCCGCGTCCTCGGCCACGCGCAGGTCGATGACCCAGCGCTTGCTGGTCTGCGCGCCCACGTCTACCGCCGCGCGCCGCTCACACAGCACCGGCATGTCCGCGATGTAGAGGTCCGAGGAGTAGGTCTCGCGCTTGTTCAGGCAGCGCACCGGCAGCACCTCGCCGGTGGCCGGGATGCCGTCGAAGCTCACGCGCACCTGTGAGAGGTCCTCGAGCGCGTAGAGCGACAGCGTCGCCGGCTCGTACTCGCCCGGAGTCGCGACGGCATCGATGGTGTCGATGCGTTCCTCCGCGCGCGGGATGCAGTTGGCGAAGACCACATCGGTGAGGGGGCGCCCGAAGACGATGAAGCCACGCTGCTGCTCGGCGTCGGTGGGAGCAGGCGGCTCGGCGTCATCGACGTAGTACATGGGCTCGAAGCGATCATCCATCTTCGCCCACCCGAAGTTGTCGAAGTAGAGGGTGCAGTCGGCGCGGGGCATCCGCCGGTAGAGCAGGATGCGCTCAATCGGCCCCAGGCCCGAGATCCACACCTCGACGTGCGTGGTGTCATCGGCCCTGAGGCTCGTGCCCGCGAACTGGTTGCGACCGTCCGCAAGGTCGATGCGCCAGCTCAGCGCCACCGGCTCGGGAGCCGGGTTGAAGGCGTCGAAGGACAGCACCTGGTATTGCGTGGTGTCGATGTCGGCGATGAGACTGACACCCGGCCAGGTGTCGCGCTCGCTGCCGGGGAAGTCCACGCGCAGCGACCACTCGCCGTCGCTGGCGTGCTCGCGCACGCGCTCCATGGTTACTCCGCCGGGGGTGAACCGCTCGAGACTCGCCTCATCCTCGAACGAGGTGATCGGCTCGGCAGCGGCCGATGCGCACGCCGTCAGCACCCCCGCCAGCGCCAGGTACAGACTCGCCCGCGCCATGTCGCTCACTCCTCCGGGATGGTGATGCGCCACACGTCGTTGACCACCGGCCAGGTGTTGCCGGCCACGATCCACAGGCTGTCGTCGAACACGTAGGGCGTGACCTCATGGCGGCCCCTGTAGCCCTCAGGCGTGGGCAGCTCGTGCCAGTTCACGCCGTCGCGGCTCCACCACACGTCGCCGAAGTTCGCCTCGTTGCGGTTGTCGTAGCCGCCGATGATGAACATGCGGTCGCGATACACCTCGCCCACCACCCACTTGCGCGGCGCCCACGGGGCGTGCTCGAGCACCCGCTCCCAGGTCACGCCGTCCTCCGAGCACCACACATCGTTGTAGGTGGTGATGGTCTCGTAGCCGGCCTCGGGGGGATCGTTGGGGATGTTGACGCTGCCGGCCATGAGCCAGAGCTTGCCGTTGAAGGCCAGGATGGCCGAGCCCGAGCGCCCGCCGTAGGGCAGGTCGGCCGCCACCTGAGTCCAGTTCACGCCATCGGTGGTGGTCCAGATGTCGGAGCCGCCGATCTGCCAGATCTTGCCATCGTGCACCAGCACCTCACCGTATCCGCGCACGCCGAAGGGGGTCTCGGCGAGGATCTGCTCCCAGTGCTCGCCGTCGGTCGAGGTCCACACGTCGCCCTTGATCGCGAAGATCCTGCCGTCGTAGACCACCATCTCGGCGTAGGGCCAGTAGGGTGTCTTCTCAAGCACGCAGCGCCAGTTCACCGCGCCCGGTTCGGCCACCCACAAGTCGGGGTAGAGCACGTTGCCGTGGAAGTAGCCGTTGCTGAGCCACATCCTGCCGTCGAAGACGAACGGCTCGGCGGTGTCGCGCGGGCCGAACTGCGCGTGCTCGGTGATCAGCTCCCATTGCGCCTGCAACGGGGCTGCGTCCTGCGCGCTCGCAACCGACAGCGCCACCATGGTGCCCACGATCATCATCAGCGCCACCCGCCTCGTCATCAAGATCGCCTCGCCTTCGCGCGTCAATCGAGCACTACCGCGCCGTGGATGTGCAGACGCGGGAGGGTCGTCGTCAGCATGCCATCGGCCCAGGTCCACTCCAGCTCCTCGCCATCGGGCTGCCAGGTGGCCGCCGCGGGCCGCTCGGGCAGGCGCAGGCGCAGCTCGATGGGCCCGACCGGCGGAATGTTCTCCACCGCCAGGAAGTCGGGCGCGCGCTGGGCGCCGGTGAGGTTGAGCAGATGCGCGCACAGCCGTCCGGCGCTGTCGCGGCGCAGCGACAGCTCGACCTCCGGCGGCGCATCGAGTTCCACCATCGGCTTGGGAAGCAGCCGCCGTGTCAGCTCGCCGACGAGCGCGCGCACCGCCGGGTGGTGGGTTTGCCGGTAACCCGTGCCGACCGGCCCCCACGCCGCGCCGATGGCGCCCTCGCCGAGGTCCGCGACGGTTGCCGCGGGCACGCCGTGGCGCGGGTGGTAGGTCTCGTAGCGCAGCGCGACCGCGTCGGCGGAGATGGGCGTCACCGCCTGCCAGTCGCCGTGGACCGCGCCCATGGCCACGGCCGAGTTGAGGTATGCGGTCTGTGCGACCGGCGCGCCGTCGAGGCGCACTCCCAATTCACGGGCGAACATGCGGGCGGTGCTCGCGCCCAGCAATACCAGCCGCCCGCCTCGGCGGGCGTAGTCGATGAGGGCGTCGCGCACGCCGTCGGCCAGGACCTGCACATCGGGCAGCGCGATCAGCGGGAACTCGTCGAGGCGGTCGAGCAGCGCCCACTCGGCCAGTACGTCCACGGAGTAGTGCAGGTCGAGGAGCGCGTGCAGGACGCCTTCGAGGTCCTCGCGCGGCGCGCCACCGGTGTGAAAGACGCGGTCGGAGCGGCGCATCAGGTCATCGGCGCACAGCAGCAGCGCGACCTGGGGCACCGCCACGCTGCCCTGGCACAGCGACTGGCGCGCGCGGCAGAAGCGCGCGACCTCGGCCGCGGTCTCGATGAACTGGCGGGGCACGTGTCCGGTGCGCGTGGGCTGGTAGTAGTACTGGAAGGCGCCGCCCTGCGCCAGCACGACGCCCGCCTCCTGCATGAGCTGGACCGCGGGCTTGTGCTGCCGCGCTGAGATCGCGCCACTCGGGCGGTTGAAGCCCCAGGCCATCAGGTCCCAGGGCCTGCCGGTGCCGGCAAGGTAGCGTGCCTCGATGCGCGCGCGCTCGCACGATGCCTCGGGAGAGAAGTCGCCGGAGAGGTAGTCGAGATCGATCTCGGGCTCAACCGGGGCATAGGTCGAGTACATCCAGTTGCTGGTAATGTCGAGGTTCGGCCTGGTCGCGTGCAGCGCGTCCACCCAGCGGCGCAGGTAGCGCAGGAACTGCTCGCGGTGGAAGTCCTTCCATGCCTCCCAGCCGTCGTCCTCGGGGCCGGTCGGCGGCTCCGTGCCGGTCCGTTCGCGCCAGGCCGCGATCGCCGGCGCCGACCAGTCCAGGTCGGCGCCCCAGCAATCGCCATCGACCCAGACGCCGTCGATGTCGTAGCGCTCGAGGACCTCGCGCAGTTGCGGGATCATCAGTTCGTCCACGTAGGGGCCGAAGGTGCTGGTGGCGCGTGTGCTGAGTTCGCCGGTGGCAGTGCGCGCGGCCCACTCGGGATGCTCGGCGATGGCCTTCTCGTCGATCACGCCCGAGTAGTGGATCAGCAACGCGACACCCAGCTCGCGTGTGACCTCGCGCAGCACCGCGAGGGCGTCGGCGGCGTAGCCGGGCGCGGTCCAGCCGACCTGCGTGGGGTAGCCGGCGTAGCCCGGATGGCCCTTGCAGTCCCACTGGACCCAGTCGGGGCGCACGCGCTCGATCAACTCACGGATGTTCTCCGCGGTGGTCTCAGCGCCTACCGCCTCGTCGGTTTCGTTGGCGTGCTGGTCGAAGTGCAGCCCGAAGAACGCGTCTCTGCGGCGCAGCGGCTTCCGTGACATGCGGGCTCTCCCATCGCCGATCGGTCAACCTGATTGCGCTCGCGCCCGTCGCGCGGCGGGCGTTGAAGGCCCGGCTTCCCGGCCCCAACGCGCCACTTCGCGCCCGGCTGCGGCCACTCCTGCCCGGGGTCGATACCACGGCGTCAGGGCAGGGGGCGCTCAGCTCGGTGGAGGCTGATCTCGGATGGGGACCTCGATGGTCCGGGTCGAGCCGTCGGGCAGCAGGCAGAAGATCTGCAATGCCCGGTCGTCCGCGCTCCCGGGCAGCCAGCCCGGCAGGTTCTCGGGTGCGGCCACGCGAGCGGTCTGCACAAGCCGGGGCTCCCCGCCTCGGCTGAGGCAGTAGAAGAGGAACGCCGGGGCGGTGCCGGTCGCGTGCACCAGCAGTTCGGCGCGCCCGCCGCGCCTGCGATAGACGGCCTCCACGCGATCTTCGACCTCCGGCAGTTTCACGCTGGGCGCTATGCCTTCGAGGCCGAAGCCCTCGAAGTGGTAGGCGGTGAGCATCCGGCCGCCGTCCCGGGCGACCTCGAGCGCCGCGATCTCGCCCTCCCCGGAGCCGGTCAGATCGCAGAAGGTGGCGTCGCGGAAGGGGTGAGCGAAGGAGGTGCCGCGCCAGCGTGGCTCGAGGTGGGGCAGACCGTCATTGCCCTCCATCACGCGGTAGATCCACGGCCGGCGGCGCGTCACGGCGTCGAAGGGCGCCTGGTTGTACACGAAGATGAGCAGGTTCTCCTCCCCCGCGAACCGGCCCGCACGGATGCGCCAGGCGTTAGTCTCCGCGGGCAGCTCCGCCGCGCCGATCACGAACTCACCCCCGTCAAACCACGCCATCCGCACCTCGCCGCCGAGCAGCCACGGCGGTGTCTCTGTGCCGTCGCGTGCCATCTGCCCGAGGGGCTGGGGCCGCCCGCCGGTGATCGTGGCCAGGCTCGGCCCGACCGGGACTGCGACCCGCACCTGACGGTGGATGGGTGTGAAGTCCGCGCATGACCACGTGCGATCGCGGTAGCGCAGGTGGATGAGCGTCCGCCGGCAGAAGACCAGGAAGCCCTTGTCGGGGGCCGGCGCCATGCAGCGCACGACGTCGCCGATCTGCATCACCGTCACCGGCTCGACCACGAGCGTGACCGGTCCCGGTGCGTGAGCGAACACCGGACTGCCCTCGTGCATCGTCACCGCCATCGGCCGGCGGTCGAACTCCGCACGTTGGGCGCAGCCGCCCAGTGCCACGGTGCTCAGTGCGAGCAGCAGCGTACATGCAGGCGGCCGCGGGCTCCGGGAGGAGTGGCCGCGGCCGCGGCGGTGTCGGCTTAAGTCACTGCTGCGGGCTCTCGTCATTGGTGACCGGTTCAGCCTCCGCCTCGGGCTCCGGGCCGGCCTCGGTGCTTACGTCGGGCGCACGCGGGGGCGGCTCGGAGACGCGGTCCAGGCCGATCCAGTAGCGCAGCACCCCAACGCCTCCGCGCACACGGTCCACGCAGCGCGCCCCGGTGTCGCTCAGCCAGGCGGTCACGCGATCGGCGATGGCCTGCGGAGGCGGGGCCTGCGGGCGGGGCGGCTCGGCTTCGACGGTGATCCAGATCTCGCCCGGCGGGCCGACGCCGAACTGCCGCTTGGCCTCGACGTCAAGGCCCTCGTCGGTCTGCGCGTACCTGACCCGGCGCTCGAGCATCTCCACGCGCTCGCGCCGTATCGCGACCTCGTCCCGACACCGGAGCACCTGAGCGGATGCCGACCAGCCACGAATCAACACCATCGCCGCGCGTGGGCCCCATGCGATGGTGGCGAAGGTGAGTGCGCCGATCACCAGCCATCGGCGGCGCAGGGCGCACCGCCGCTGCAGCCACTGTTCGTGCGTCGGATCCGGGTGCGATGCCGCCACTGCCGTCCAACTCCCGGGCAAGATCTGGGCCGTGGCATTGCTGCGAGCGCGCATAGTATACCATGAGATGGCCGGAACGCAAAACGGCCATGCGAGATGACGAAGCGAGGACGCGGCCTTCGCTCGCGTGCAGCGCTGCCCGGCCCGGGTGGTACGCCGAGCGGCCGCGAGGCTCCGGGGAGCGCTCGCGGCCGAGGCAATGGCGGATCGGCGGGGGCCCGGTGCGTATGCCAGGCGCCCGCGCCGGTCTCGCCTCTCTCATGGGGACCTGCGCAGGTTGATACTATCCGCCCGCGAGGTTGTACCACGCGCTGAGGCCCGGGTACTCGGCCATCTCGCCCAGCATCTCCTCGATGCGCAGGAGCTGATTGTACTTGGCCACGCGGTCGGTGCGTGAGGGCGCACCGGTCTTGATCTGCCCGGCGTTGGTCCCCACCACGATGTCCGCGATGGTGGTGTCCTCGGTCTCCCCCGAGCGGTGCGAGACCACGGCGGTCATCCCCGCACGCTTGGCCATCTCGATGGCGTCGAGGGTCTCGGTCAACGAGCCGATCTGATTGACCTTGATCAGGATGGAGTTGATGGCGCCCGTCTCAATGGCGCGCGCCAGCCGCTCGGTGTTGGTCACGGTCAGGTCATCGCCCACGATCTGCACGCGCTCGCCCAGACGCTCGACGGACTTGGGCCAGTTCTCCCAGTCGTCCTCGGCCAGCCCGTCCTCGATGGAGATGATGGGGTATTTCCCGCACAGCTCGGCGTAGTAGTCGATCATCTGCTCTGCGGTCAGCTCGCGGCCCTCGCCCTTGAGCACATACTTGCCGTCGTGGTAGAAGCTGGATGCGGCCGGATCAAGCGCGATGCGGACCTGCTCGCCCGGGGCGTAGCCCGCGGCATCAATGGCCTCCACGATGGCCTGCAGGGCCTCTTCGTTGGAGCCCAGGTTCGGGGCGAAGCCGCCCTCGTCTCCGACCGCGGTGCTGAGGCCCTTGCCGGCGAGCACCTTCTTGAGCGCGTGGAAGATCTCGGCGCACCAGCGCAGCCCCTCGCGGAAGCTGGGTGCGCCCACGGGCATGATCATGAACTCCTGCAGGTCCACGTTGTTGTCGGCGTGCTCGCCGCCGTTGAGGATATTCATCATCGGCACCGGCAGCGTGCGCGCGTTGCAGCCGCCAAGGTACTGGAACAGCGGCAGTTCGGCGGCGTTGGCGGCGGCCTTGCAACTGGCCAGCGAGACCCCCAGGATGGCGTTGGCGCCCAGCTCCGCCTTGTTGGGGGTGCCGTCGAGGTCGATCATGATCTGGTCCAGCTCGCGCTGGCGGGTGGCGTCGAGGCCGACGACCTCGGCGGCGATCCTGGTATTGACGTTCTCGACGGCGTTCAGGACGCCCTTGCCGCCGTAGCGGCTCTGGTCGCCGTCGCGCAGCTCGACGGCCTCGTGTTCGCCGGTGGAGGCCCCGGAGGGGACGGCGGCCCGGCCCCACGCGCCGCAGGCGAGGGCGACCTCGACCTCGATGGTGGGGTTACCGCGTGAATCTAGGATCTCCCGTGCGTGGACTGAGGTGATGGTGGTCATCGTGACACCTCCGCAAAATGCCCGGGGCGGGCAGCCGTTGGTGGCGCCCGCCCCGAGGGGTGCAGTCGTCATCGGCCCGAGCGGGCCGGTTGCGTTAACGCGGGTTGTTGACCTGCGCCTGGGCCGCGGCCAGCCGCGCGATCGGCACGCGCAGCGGCGAGCAGCTCACGTAGTCGAGGCCGACGCGGTGGCAGAAGTCGATCGACTTGGGGTCGCCACCGTGCTCGCCGCAGATGCCGATCTCGATGTCGGGGCGCTGCGCCCGGCCCTTCTCGACGCCCATGGCCACCAGGGCGCCCACGCCGTCCTCGTCCAGCACCGCGAACGGGCTGACCTCAAAGATGCGCTGGTCGATGTAGGCGGGCAGGAACTTGCCCTCGATGTCGTCGCGGCTGAAGCCGAAGGTCGTCTGCGTCAGGTCGTTGGTGCCGAAGGAGAAGAACTCGGCGTGCCGGGCGATCTGATCGGCGACCACGCACGCGCGCGGCAGCTCGATCATCGTGCCCACCATGTAGTCCACAGTGACGCCCTGCTCGGCCATGACCTCCTCCGCGACGCGCACCACGAGCTTCTTGAGGATGGAGATCTCACCCTCGGTGCCCACCAGCGGGATCATGACCTCGGGGCGCGGGTCCAGTCCCTGCTTCTTCAGGGCGCAGGCGGCCTCGAAGATGGCGCGGGCCTGCATCTCCGAGATCAACGGGTCGGTGATCCCCAGGCGGCAGCCGCGATGCCCGAGCATGGGGTTCATCTCATGCAGCCGCGCCACCATGTCCTGGATGGCCTCGACCGTCTTACCGGTCTCGCGCGCGATGATCTCCTGGTCCTCGCGGTCCTTGGGCAGGAACTCGTGCAGCGGTGGGTCAAGCAGCCGGATGATCACCGGCAGCCCGTCCATGGCTCGGAGGATGCCCTCGAAGTCCTCGCGCTGGTAGGGCAGGAGGTCGGCCAGCGCCGCGCGCTGCGCCTTCTCATCGTCGGCCACGATCATCTTCTGGAAGTTGAGCAGCCGCTCCTCGCCGAAGAACATGTGCTCGGTGCGGGTCAGGCCGATGCCCTGCGCGC
>CAZTZN010000114.1:0-4490 GCA_964617715.1 uncultured Armatimonadia bacterium
GCGTGGGAGGATGGGACGACGCCGCTGCGTCTGCTCGACATCGAGAGCGGCCAGGAGACGCGCCTCGCCCGCATCCGCACGAAGCCTGACTACGAGGGTGACCTGAAGGTGCTGCGTGTCGATCCGCACCCGGCGTGGGCCCGGGACCGGCGCCACGTCACCTTCAACGCCTGCCCGGAGGGCACGCGGGATGTGTTCATCGCGGATCTCGGCGGATTGATCTGAGAGCTGCGCGCCATCGTCAGGTCCCCGCCCCCAGCACCCGCGCCAGCCACGGCACCGCGATTTCGTGCTTGAAGGCGTGCTCCGCCACGTCCACATTCGCGTACTCGAAGTACTCCTCCATCGAGATGCCCTCGGGCATGGGCTCGCCCTCGTGCAAGCGATCGGCGGGGTCGGCGTAGCGCGGGTAGTAGTGCACCTCGAAGTTCCCGACGGCTCGGAGCATCTCCCAGGCCCGTCGAATGCGCTCGATATGCACGGTGCGGCCCCCCTCGGTGATCAGCACGTGCCGCGGCGCGCTGGCCGCCAGCAGGTCCGGCGAGTCAAACCACCGACAGAAGTCGGGAATGTACTGCCACAGCGCGATGAGCGACAGGTTCAGTGCGATCGCGCGCTCGCGGAAGTCACAGACGAAGTCGTTGAACACCAGCGCGCAGATGCGCTCGTCGAGCACCATCAGATTCAGCGCGGGCTTGGCGCCCAGCGAGTGCCCGCTGACCGCGATGCGCTCGGAGTCGATCCAGGCCTGCCCGCGCGCCCAATCGAGCATGGGCAGTTTGTGCAGTGTGGTGAGGCCCTCGAAGTTGCGCCCCAGCCACAGCAGATTAATCGGATGGACGGCACGGTCAGGCTGCACCGGGTCGCGCAACTCGCCCACGCCCGGGTTGTCGGCGGCGATGGCCACTATCCCCGCGCGGGCGTAGCGCAGCGCCATCGTGTTGCGCTCCCAGTGCCGGTCATCAGACTCTTCGGGCTCCCCCGCGAGGCCCTCCTTGGTGCGATTGGAGCCCGGGAAGCACAACACCGCCGGCGCGGGGGTCGGGATGCCGTCGGGGATCAGCACCAGGAAGGGCACCGCCGCCAGCGGCTCGGGGTAGACCTCCCACTTCTGCAGCTCATAGCCATCGCGTGGCTCGCGCCAGAGCATGCGCGGCTCGGGCTGCGGGGGGACCTCGGGGAAGCGTAGCAGCTCGTGCAGCTTCGCGCGTACCTGCTCGCGCCAGCGCGGCAGGTCGTCGGGGGGCATCTCCGGGTCGAACGCCAGTGGCTGATCGAGCGCCTTCAGCGACGCGTGGATGAAGCCGGCGGTGGTACCGAAGCGGCCGTCATCGCGGCCGGAGACGAACTGCTTGCGGTCGGCCACGGCACTCCCTCCTCGGGTCAGTGTTCGCCGCATTGGTCGGTGGACCTCCGCGCCCGGGCAGGTGCGCGCGCCGCCGAAGGACAATACTGCGGCGACACCGACAACGAAGGAGGCGGTCGATGTGCGCCGCACATGCGCCGTGCACACTCTGCTGGTGGGAGGCGTCATCCTGATGAGTGCCGTTTCCGGGTGGGCGCAGCTCGACGTGGATGCCCTGGCCGAAGCGTACAAGGCATATGACCTCGAGCGCAACGAGGGGCTGGGCCACTCCGACAAGCCCGACTCGGGGTCGCTGGGATGGG
Organism: uncultured Armatimonadia bacterium; assembly: GCA_964617715.1. Classification (GTDB taxonomy): domain Bacteria; phylum Armatimonadota; class Zipacnadia; order Zipacnadales; family UBA5352; genus JALGVA01. The sequence goes on from CAZTZN010000114.1 coordinate 1,669, forward strand.
GCGAGGGCGCGATCATCCAGGACTACGCGGACCTGTGGGAGGTCACGGGCGACAGCTACTGGCTGGAGAAGATAGCCGACCACTTTCGCCGGATCATGGCCAACGCCTCCGACCCTGACGGCGACGGCTACCTGAGCTGGCAGACCTCCACGTACTCAACCGCGGTCGCCTACGCCGAGCGGCTGCTCAACGTCTCCGACGCGCAGATCGAGCCCGCCTTCCAGAAGAACACGCGCCGCGGCGAGTTCACACTGTGCACCGGGCACACCTACCTCATCGAGTTCCACGACAGCGCGGACGTCTTTCGCATCACCGACTGGGACACGCGCGCGGTGATCGCCGACGGGCTGGCCTACGACAGCGGCGCAGCCATCACGGAGATCGAGCCCTTCCGGTTCACCATCAGCGGCGAGACGCACCAGGGCGATCGCTTCATGGTGCGCACCATCGGCCCCGAGCCGATAGAGTTCACCGTGCACCAGGGCATGTTCATCTACCCGGTCGCGCTGTTCATCGAGGCGGTGAAGAGCAGCCCTGAACTGCAGGAGCAATTCGGCGCCGACGCCGACGAGTTCCTGGCCTTCATCAACCGTCATGTGCTCGAGAAGAACGAGCGCGACTGGCTGGACCTGGGCGAGCTGGGCGGCGCCTACCGCTTCGAGCCCAAGATCACCGACCGCTTCCCCAATCGCGTGATGCCGCACAACCAGTACGGCGCGCTGGCGCGGGCCTGGCTGGTACTGGCCAACGTCGAGGGGGCGCACCCACTCATCGCGCAGCGCGCCGAGCAGATGGTGCGCCTCTTCCGCAACCACCTGGTGCTCGATGAGGAGCACGACGCGTGGGCGTGGCACTACTGGGACTGGATCGCCTTCGGCGAGCCGGGGGCCTCGGGCTGGGAGGACACCAGCCACGGGCACATTGACGTGAGCCTGGCCATCGAGGCGGCGCGGCGCGGCGTCGTCTTCACCGACGAGGACATGGTGCGTATGGCCAACACCTGGCTGGCGGTAATGTGGAACGGCGACACCGAGAAGCCGTTGATGGCCGCGCGCGTCGCCGACAGCGAGGACTTCAAGCACTCGCCGGTGATGCGTGACTGGAGCGCGCTGTCGCAGTGGGACCGGCGGGCGTATGAGCTGGCTCTCACCGCCTACCAGGCTGCAGGCAGCCCCGCGGCCTCAGCGCCGGTCATGCTGCTGAGCGCGCAGCGCGCGGGGGCGTTGTAGCCGCGGCCTAGCCCCGCGCGCTGAGCACCTCCGCCTCGTAGCGGCGCACCTCGGACAGCCACGCCAGGCCGCCCGGCACCTCCGCCCGCATGCACAGTTCGTCCCACACCGCGCCGAAGGGCAGCTCCGCGCGCAGCTCTTCGACCGCCAGCTTGCCTGCGCCGTCACCGGCCTGCTCGGCGCTCTGGGCGGCCTCGACCGGCGCCAGCAGCGCCCACAGCAACGCCTTGCGCACCGAGCGCAGGCCGATGGTCCACGCCGCGATGCGGTTGATGCTCGCGTCGAAGAAGTCCGTCGCCCACAGCACGTCGCGCGCTCTGCCGCTGCGTATCACTTCGTCGGCGACCGCGCGCAGCTCATCATTGAAGCGCGTCACGTGGTCGCTGTCCCAGCGCACCCCGCGGCTGGCGTGGATCAGCACCGGCCGCACGAACAGCAGCGCCGCCGAGATCTTGTCGGCGATGCCCTCGGTCGGGTGGTAGTGGCCCATGTCGAAGCATACACCGCAGCCGCGCGCCGCCGCGTAGAGCAGGTAGAACTCGTGCGACCCCACCGTGTAGTCCTCGACGCCGATGCCGAACAGCTTGCTCTCGACGGTGTCGATGACCTTCGCCCTGGCCGTCTCGAGGATCGCGTCCAGCGACTTCACGAGTCGCCGGCGCGGGCCGATGCGGTCGGCGGTCGCGTCCTTGCGCCCGTCCGGGATCCAGATGTTGCACACGCACGACCCCAGCTTCTTCGCCATCGCCCGCGCGATCTCGCGCGACGCGCTGCAGTGGCGGATCCAGAACTCGCGCACCGACCTGCGCGGGCTGCTCAGTGTCAGGCCATCGACCACCATCGGATGCGCGAAGCAGCTCGGGTTGAAGTCCATGCCCCAGCCATTGTCGGCGCACCAGTCGATCCACGTGGCGAAGTGCTCGGGCGCCAGCTCATCGCGGTCCACGCGGGCGCCGCCGGTCTCCGCGTACATGGCGTGCAGGTTGAAGCGCAGCGTGCCCGGGATCAAACGCGCGGCCATCTCGAAGTCCTGTCGGATCTCGTCGCCCGTGCGCGCGCGCCCCGGGTAGTTGCCGGTCGCCTGGATGCCACCGCCGTCGAGGGCGCCGTCCAGCGCCTCGAGGCCCACCACGTCATCGGCCTGCCAGCAGTGCGCCGATACCGGCGTGTCGAGCGCCGCCCGAATCGCCGCCTCGGTATCGACTCCGACCGCCGCGTAGACCGCGCGCGCGTCCTCGTAGCTCAGTCCGCCACGCTCGCTCTGGCCTTCCAGCAGATCGTCGAGCTTCATCGCCGACCACCTCACATGCGGTTGAGTTCACGCCCGCAGTTTCGTCGTGCGCACGCCGGGGGCCTTTTCGGGGGGACGGTCGGCAATGGGCAATGGGGAACGACGGGTAATGGGCAATCGGCAATGGGCAATCGGCAATGGGGGAACCGGGAACGGGGGAACGGCTACGGCAAGGGCTGTGGCGTGTGCGCGGCCGATGTGCCGTTGACCGCAGGCCAGGCTTCTCCCGCCCGCGGGCGGGATCAATGCCGTTGGAGATGCCGTTCGCCGTTCGCTGGTAGCTGGTAGCTGGTAGCTGGTAG
>CAZTZN010000114.1:4590-15043 GCA_964617715.1 uncultured Armatimonadia bacterium
CGCCGCCTACGTCCACACGCCGGGGATGGTGTAGCCGCACTTTACGCACTTGCTGGTCCGCAGGTCGAGGCCCTTATTGGTCACCCGGAAGCCCACGCGTTCGATGACCTTCATCCAGCACTTGGGGCAGTAGGTTGACTCTGCGGGGTCGCCGCCCATGTTGCCCAGGTACACGTAGGTGAGGCCCGAGTCAAGCGCCACCTTGCGCACACGCAGCAGCGTCTCCCGGGGCGTCGGGTCAATGGAGCGGAAGCGGTACTTGGGGAAGAAGCGCGACATGTGCAGCGGGGTGTCGGCGCCGCAGTTGGCGATGATCCACTCGGCCATCTGCCGGACCATCGCGTCGTTGTCGTTGTAGCCCGGCACCACCAGGTTGGTCAGTTCCAGCCACACGTCCGTGGCCGCGATGGTGCGGATGGTGGCGAGCATGGTGTCGATCTCGGCCGTGGTAATCTGCCGATAGACGTCGGCGTCGGCGGCCTTGAAGTCGATGTTGATCGCGTCCGCGACCGAGCACAGCGCCTGGATGGTCCCGGTGTTGCCGTAGCCGCCTGACTTGATCGCCACCTGCAGGCCCTGCTCGCGCGCGTAGGTGGCGGTGTCCATCACGTACTCGATGGCGGTGATGGGTTCGGAGTAGGTGAAGGTGATGCTACGCCCGCCCAGCGCGACCACCTGATCCACCAGGTCGCGCGGCGGAAGGTTCTTATTGTCGGTCTGGTCGGGGGTCGAGCGCGCGAACTCCCAGTTCTGGCAGTAGCCGCAGTCGAGGTTACAGCCCGCGGTGCCCAGCGCCAGGGTCTGCGTGGCCGGCAGGAAGTGGAAGAACGGGCCCTTCTCCATCGCCTCGGCGCGCACCAGCGCGGGCCTGCCGTAGACCTGGGTGATGAGCCGGCCGTTGACGTTGAGGCGATTGCCGCAGAAGCCGCGCTCGCCGCGCCCCAGAACGCACTGGCGCGGGCAGATCTGGCACTGCACGCGCCCGCCATCGAGCGCCTCCCAGTAGCGCGCCGGCTCGTTGGCGACGTCCCCGACGGTGCGGTAGATGCCGCTCAGGCTGGTGAGCAGCCCTTCGGTGCCCGGCAGCAGACCCACCAGCGCGCCGGCCCGTGCGCACACTCCCAGGAACTCTCGTCGCCCCAGCCTGTCGCTCATCACTCACCGCCTCCTCGCCCTGCGCAAGCGGTCACGGGCGGGCGACCTTCGCCCGCCCGCACCGACCTTCCTGCCTCGCCCACGGCTTTTCGCTACCCGCCCATGCGACCGCGGACCGGGAAGCCCCACTGTCGGAGCTGCTGGCCGCACGCGCCGTCGAAGGTGCGGTTGAGCGCGTATGCGAACAGCCCGGCGCTCAGACCCGCGTCGGCGGGCTGGTCCGGCGCCTGCTCGCTCAGCCTCGCGAACATGCGCGCGTAGGGCTGGCGGTCGATCAGGCGCTCCTGCGAGAAGCCCTGCGCGTCGAGCAGCGCGTAGAGCATCCCCGCGACCACCTCGGGCGAGGGGGTGCCGCTCCGGCCCTCGCGCACGTACTCCTCGAGCGCCGCCAGCGCGCGTGCGCGCGCGTCGAGCACGTCCTGCTGCGGCAGCACCACCGCCGATGCGCTGCCAATGGCGTCGCGCGTCTCGGTCACCAGGTCATACTGCAGGCTGGCGGCCGCGAACTGCGCCAGACCGTCGATGTAGGCGCCCTCGCCGCCCAGCGCATTGCCCGCCACCTGCGTGATCATGCGCCGCGCCAGGCTCTCGAATCCCAGCGACCACCGCGGCGGATCGGCGATCCTGCAACCGGGCAGCAGCACCGCCTGGTGCTCCATCTGGCGGCAGCCGTTGTCGATGCAGATGACCACCTTGTCGGGAGCCTCCGCGCCGGTCCACTGCTCGAGCAGTTTCTGCGACTGCTCCCAGATGTTGGGCATGTTATACTGGCGCATCTTCACCGTGACCGTGTAGGGGGCGAACACCACGATCTCATCGCCCACGTAGCAGTCTACCTGACCGGGCGCATAGGGGAAGCTCTCGCGCACCACCTGCACGTACCGGGCCGGCGCCTGCTGCCCCAACTGTGTCACCGCCAGCTCCGCGTCATCGGCCAGCCCCGAGTCCGGGAACTGCGCGGCCACGGTCGCGTAGAGTTCGCGCGCCCGGTCGAGGTGATTCAGGCGCTCGTTGGCCTGCGCCAGCAGGTAGGTCGCGGGCGCACAGAAGTCGTTGGTGCGCAATGCCGTCAGCGGCTTGAGCTGCTTACGCGCGAGATTGTACTCCCCGCGCGCCATGTTGATCGCCGCCAGGTGGAACGACGCGTCGGGCCCCAGGTCGGCGCAGGTCACGCGGTAGGGGATGTGATGGTCATGGTACTCGAACCAGCCGAAGCTCACATGCGAGGAGTAGGCGCGCATCAGCGTCAGGAAGTCGTTCCTGGCCTGCTCCAGCCCCTTGGGGAACAGGTTCGGATAGGCCGCCGAGAGTTCGGGGTACATCTGCGCCGCAAACTCGTAGTTCTTGGGGTCCGCATAGTACTTGAGGACCTCGTAGAGCGCCTCCATCTCGTACTCCGAGCCCGGGAAGTAGATCACGAGCTGCTGGTAGGTGTAGACCATGTCCTCGGTGCGCTCGGAGTCCTCGTAGGTCTTGGCGATCTCGTAGAGCGCGTCATCGCGCAGGTCGCTGCCCTCGAGGAAGTTGACCACCTCGGCGAAGGCGCTCGCGGCGTCGCGCACGGCGTTCAGGCGCTGGCCGGAGGGGATCGCCTGTCGGCGCCCCACCGCGTCCTCGAAGCGGCGCTGCAGGCGGTAGAGGTCCTCGGGGCCCTCCGCCTCGTTGATGTCCTCGAAGAGGATGTTCATCTGCTGGTAGCATACGCCGATGTTAAACAGCGCGTTGTCGAAGTTGTCGCTGCCCGGGAAGGTGCGCGCGAACTCCCGGTAGGCGGCGATGGCCTCAGCGAACTGTCGGTAGTTCTGCAGGTGACGGGCGTAGTTGAACATGTCGCGCGCGGCCTCACCGGCGTCGCCCGCCTCGACGTTGTAGAGCGCCGGCGCCTGTGCGCCCCGGCCGCGCAGGTTGCGCGCCAGGGTGTTGGCCTCGCGCATCGCCCGGTTGGTCAACGCGCTGCCCGGCAGCTCCTCGATCACGCGCTGGTACATCGCCAGCGCCGCCTGCGGCTCGCCCATGTGGCGCAGGCTTTCGGCGATGCAGAACATGGCGTCATCGAGCCGGTCCGAACACGGGAAGCGCGCGATCAGATCCTCGGAGGCCAGGATCGCGGCCTCGTAGTTCTCCACCTCGCGGTATTTGTCGGCCAACAGCGCCAGCGACTGCGCGCAGTAGTCCGAGCGCGGATACTGCCGCACCAGCCCCTCAAGCGACTGCAGATAGCCCTCCTCGTCATCGACCGCGCGGAACTCCTGGGCGATGGCGAAGTGCGCGTCATCGGCCCAGGTGCTCTCAGGCCAGGTGAAGATCAGCGTGTTGAGCGTAGCGATGGCCGCGAGGTGGTCCTGATCGCGGCGGTACATGTTGGCCAGGCCCCAGCAGGCGTCATCGGCCAGGTCACTGTGGGGGTAGTAGGTTATGAGCTGCTGGTAGGCGGCGATCTCGGCGCGGAAGTCCTTTTTGACCGAGGTCACACGAGCGTTGTGCATGAGTGTGTCGTCTGCGAAGTCGCTCGTGGGGTGGGCCAGCAGGAAGGCTGCGTTGGCCCGCAGGGCCTGCTCGATCTCCTCTTCCTGCCACGGCTTGCAGCAGGTGTAGGTCGCACGCGCAGCGTCATCGTGCTGGTTGAAGGACGTGAGGCGAGTGGGCAGGAGCGCGATCTCATCGAACGAGGTCCCCACGGCCTGCGTGAGGTCGAAAACGTCCTGTTGCGCGAACGCACCGGCGGCGCACAGCAGCGCACACACCACACAGGCGGCGCGTGTCATCATCCGCACCTCCACCGTACTATGTTAGCCCCGCCCTAACCCCACATATATCATTATACGTCCTGCAGGGCAATACCTCCAAGTCCTGGCGGATTACCTTTTGCTTAAGGTTTTTGCGTGCGGTAAGATATCGGTGGCGCGTGCCGCCGCGAATTGAGCGATCACCGGCCCAGGCTGCGGTCGAGGGGCACGGCACGGTGTGCGGTATCTGGCACCACTGATGGAGGCGGATGACCGGCCATGTTGATGCTTGGAGTTCTAGCGGACCGCCCGTGCATGCTGCTGCCCGTCGTCGTACTGCTCCTCACACCACTGGCGGGCTGCACCGACGACTCCGGCCGCGGCGGCGCGGGTGACGCATCTCCCCCGGGCCCTGCACAAGTGCGAGAGGCGGAGGAGAGGACTATGACTCTGACCGTCGTCTTCGACAACAACCCTGGCCCGCCGGAGTACCGGACCGGCTGGGGCTTCGCCTGCGTGGTCCGGCTTCCGGACGCCACGGTCCTGTTCGACACGGGCGCGGACGGCGAGGTGCTCATCGCCAACATGAACGCGGCCGCGATCGCGCCCGACTCAATCGACATGATCGTGCTGTCCCACGCCCACGGCGACCACACCGGCGGTCTGCGCAAGGTGCTCTCGCTCAACCCCGACGTGACCGTCTGCGTGCCGCCCTCGTTCCCGCAGGCGATCAAGCGCGGGATCCGGCAATCCGGTATCACGCTGGTCGAGGTGGAGCCGGGCCGGCGGCTGCGGGAAGGCGTCTTCACGACCGGAGCTATCCCCGGTCCGCCGCCCGAGCAGGCGCTGGTGCTCGAGACCGGGGAGGGCCTGGTGGTCATCACCGGCTGCGCGCACCCGGGCGTGGACCGGATGGTGGAGGTCGCCAGGCAGCAGCATGAGGGCGAGATCGAACTGGTCTTCGGCGGCTTCCATCTCACGGGTACGAGTCGCGCGCGCATCGAGCAGATCGCGCGTTCCCTGCAGGTCATGGGTGTGCGGCGCGTCGGGCCGTGCCACTGCTCCGGCGACACCGCCCGCGAGGTCTTCGCCGAACTCTTCGGCATGGGCTACGTGGACGTGCACGTGGGCACGCGGCTCACGCTGCCCCTGGCGGAGCCGCGCTGACCTCGTCGCTCCCTACAACCGCTCTTCGAGCCCGAACAACCCGATGGAGTTGCGCGCCGCGATGTTCGCGACGTCCCCATCGCTGCAGCCGCTCTCGCGCAGGAAGCCCTCAAGGCTCGCGACCGTGCACGGATACGGGTTCTCGTCCGGGTCGGTGTGCGGGAAGAGGATGCCGTAGGGCGGGAAGGGCGGCGTGCCCCGCGAGATCCAGTCGGTGCCCGCGATCAGCCGCTCCGAGCCAAGGCGCTCGAGCGCCGCGCGTACCCACTCGCGCGTGTTGAAGTCGCGGATCTCCAGCCACAGGTTGTCGCCGCCCATCATGAAGTAGACCTCGGCGGCGGTGATGTGCGTGTACGAGTTGCGTCCGCCCAGCGCGTGTGCGGCGATGATCTTCGCCTCCGGCACCTGTCGCGCCAGGTTGATGGCCTGGCGCATCTGCTCCCCGTCGGGCTGCCCGGCGGTGGAGACGTGGCACTGCACCGGCAGGCCCAGGGTCGCGGCGTGGCGCGCGATCTCCACCATCTGCGGGCTGTCGAGCGCGAAGCCCATGGCGTAGCCCAGCACCTCGCCCACCTGCACGAAGCCGTGCTCGCCGCCGTAGAGGTCGAGGCATTCGCGCGATTGCTTCACCGCGCCCGGATGCACCGCCACCGAGCCGAAGATGCGGCCGTCCGGCGCGGCCTGCACGAGCCGAAGCTGGCCCTCGTTCGTCCGCGGCACGCCGGTCGCGGGGTCGCGGCGGATGGCGTCGCCGCCCGGGAAGGAGAAGCTGATGATCCACACCAGCAGCGCCGGGTCGGCGTCCATGACCGCCAGCACGTCTTCGATGCCGAACTCCGGCGGGCCCGAGCCATCCTCGCTGAAGCCCCGAACGTGCACGTGCGAGTCGATCCACATGCGCCTGCCGTCAACGATCATGGTGGTCCTCCCTGCATGGTCCGCGTCAATGCCGTCTGGCGTTGCCGTTCGAAGCGGCCGGGCTTGAGACCGGCCGGGTCATTCGTGGTCGCCGTCCACCGTTGCGGGCAACGGCGGGCCGGTCAGGCGACTGCGTAGTGCGTCGCGATGCTCCGCCCTGCAGGCTCCTCCACGGCGACTGCGCACGGTGTCGGTCCGGCAGCCCGACCTACGCGGACGCTGCGGCCTTCGCCCGCTCGAGCCACTCCAGGAAGTCGGGCTTCAGAAAGCCCTCGGGCTCGGCGTTCAGCTTCTCCAGGATCGTGTCCACGTTCACTCGCGCCCGGGTGGCCCGCAACGTGGCGGCGCCGATCTGTGCGTACCGCATCGCGCCCTTCGCCCGCAGCCACTCCTCGCAGATGGCGAAGCCGAAGGCGGGCCACACGCCCGGCTTCTGCCAGCCCTGCACCTGCTCCTCAAGCTCCGCGTGCGCGTCGCCGGCGACCCGGGCAAGTACCGACCGTACGAACTCCGCCTGCGCGAAGTGACCGATGGTGTTGCACGAGGTGGTCACGCCCAGGAAGAGGTAGTGCGCGTCGTGATCGTAGAGCCACTGCCAGGGGCTGCCGAAGCCGAAGGCGGCCGGTCCCCAGGGGCTGGGGCGGCCGTGCGCGGTGGCGTGACCGGTGGTGATCTCCGCCGCCTGGCGGCCGATGGCCGCGACCGAGTGCGTGGGGTGGTCGCTGCGGATGGCGTCAGGGTGCAGGCGCCCGGCCTCGGTGATCGCGCCCACGTCCGAGGGCGAGCGCCTGATGTCCCAGGTCTCGAAGCGCCGGCCCACGTCCTTCTGGCACAGCGTGGGCACCACCAGCGTGCCCTGTGCGGGGTCGAGCACCTCGAGGAAGGCATCGATGACGGCACCCGCTCCGCCCTCGACGTAGCCCATCGATGACAGCGAGCTGTGCACCAGGGCCACATCGCCCGTACCCAGCCCGATCTCGCGCAACCCGCGGGTGATATCCTCCCGACCGACCATCGGTTTCTCGCCTGAGGTCTCCATGATGGCGCGGGAGTTCGCCGAGGGTGGGGGAGAGGCCTTCTGCCGTGCCACCGGCGTCTGCGTGTCCGTCGGCGGTCTCGTCCACCGGCGGAATCGCCGGGGGAGATGCGGTCCGAGCAGCGCGAGGCGTCAGAGAGTGACGCCGCCGGCAGCCTCCCGCCCTCAGGCCTTGCTGTTGCCGTTCGGCGGCTCCTCGCCGGTCAGGTAGCGGTGGATCGACTCCGCCGCGCGTCGCCCCGCGCCCATGGCCTCGATGACGGTGGCGGCGCCGGTGACGATGTCGCCGCCTGCGAAGACCCCCGGCTTGCTGGTCGCGCCGGTTTCGTCGATGGCGATGTATCCGCGCCGGCTGACCTCGAGGTCCGGAGTGGTGTCAGGCACCAGCGGATGTGCCCGTGAGCCGATGGCCACGATCGCCGTATCGCAGGGCACCTCGAATTCCGAGCCCGCCACCGGCACGGGGCGCCGGCGCCCGGTCTCATCGGGTTCGCCCAGCTCCATGCGCCGACAGCGCATCGCACGCAGCCAGCCTTCATCATCGCCCAGCAGTTCGACGGGCGCGGCGAGGAAGACGAAGCGCACACCCTCCTCCTCGGCGTGCACGATCTCCTCATCTCGAGCCGGCATCTCGGCGCGGGTGCGCCGGTACACCACCGTGACCCTCTCCGAGCCCAGGCGGACCGCGGTGCGCGCGGCGTCCATGGCAACGTTCCCGCCTCCGACCACGATGACGTCGTCGCCGCAGTGCACCGGCGTGTGGTACTCGGGGAAGCGGTCGGCGTGCATCAGGTTGACCCGGGTCAGGAACTCGTTGGCCGAGTAGACGCCCAGCAGGTTCTCGCCCGGAACCTCGAGGAACCGCGGCAGGCCCGCGCCGGTCGCCACGAACAGCGCGTCGTGTTCCTCCAGCAGATCGTCGGTGGTGGCGGTGCGCCCGACCACGAAGTTCAGGCGCAGCTTCACCCCCAGACTCTGCACGTAGTCCAGCTCGGCGTCGAGCACCTCGCGCGGCAGCCGGAAGCGCGGGATACCGTAGCGCAGCACCCCCCCGGCCGCGTGGAACAGCTCGTAGACCGTGACCTCATGGCCCCACATCGCCAGGTCCGCCGCCGCCGCCAGCCCTCCCGGCCCCGAGCCGACGACTCCCACCGAGAAGCCTGTCGGCGGGTGCAGCTTCGGGCGCTGGATCTCGCCGTGCGCGCGTTCCCAGTCGGCGGCGAAGCGCTCCAGCCGGCCGATCGCGATCGGCTCGCCGCGCCTGGCCAGCACGCACTTGAGTTCGCACTGGCTCTCCTGCGGACACACGCGGCCGCAGATCGCCGGGAAGGCGTTGGTCTCCTTGATCTTGCGCGCCGCCTCCTCGAAGCGGCCCTCGGCGATGAGCGCCACGAACTGCGGGATCTTGACCTTCACCGGGCAGCCGTCCACGCACCGCGGGCGCTTGCACTGCAGACAGCGCCGCGCCTCCGCGAAGGCTTCCGCGGGACTGTAGCCCAATGGCACCTCATCGAAGTTGTGGACGCGTTCATCGGGCGGCTGCTCCGGCATCGGCTGCCGGCCGGCCCTGACCTCACTCACCATCTCGGTCCTCCTCACACGCGCACAGCGGCGTGCTGTACGGCTCGAACATGCGGCGCGCCTCGCTCTCCATGTCGGAGTACATGCGCTGGCGCCGCATCAGCGCCTCGAAGTTCACCTGATGGCCGTCGAACTCGGGCCCTTCGACGCACGCAAACCTGGTCTTGCCCGCCACCTCCACCCGACAGCCACCGCACATGCCGGTCCCGTCCACCATGATCGGGTTGAGACTCACCACGGTGCGGATGCCGTGCGGACGCGTCAGCTCGGCCACCGCGCGCATCATCGGCGTGGGGCCGATGGCCAGCACGTAGTCAATGCGCTCGCCGGCGTCGATCATCCCGCGCAGCACGTCGGTCACGAAGCCCCGGTGGCCGTAGCTGCCGTCATCGGTGCATACCTCGACGCGGTCACAGATCGCACGCAGGCGGTCCTCGAGGATCACGTAGTCCTTCGAGCGGGCGCCGTTGATGCCGATGAGGGTGTTGCCCGCCTCGGCCAGCGCCCGGGCGATGGGGATGACCGGCGCCATGCCGTAGCCGCCACCGATGACCACGCACACCCCGAAGCGCTCAATGTGCGTCGGCCGGCCCAGGGGGCCCGCCAGATCCATGATCTCATCGCCGGGGCACATCGCCGCGAGCATGCGCGTGGAGGTGCCGACCGCCTGGAAGATGAGTTCGATGGTGCCCTCGTCGGGGTCGGAGTTGACGACCGTCAGAGGGAAGCGCTCGCCCTTCTCGTAGACCCGGAGGACCACGAACTGCCCCGCCTTGCGGTGGGTGGCGATCTCGGGGGCGCGCACGATGTAGCGCCAGGTGTCCGGCGCGATCTGCTCGCGCGCGACGATCTCGTTCATGGCGGAGCCACCTCCAGGCCGGGGCACCGGATAGATTGTGCGTCCGTCGTAAGTATACCTCTTTGAGGCAGAAGTCGGCAACCGACTTCCGCCTCTTTTTTTGCCCGGAGCTTTCGCATCGTTGGGGCTCGCGCGTCAGGGGTATTCGGGCGATCCTCGGGCCGCACGAGGCCTGGGCCCGACGTCTCTGCCTTGTCCGCGCGGCTCCGCCGCCGGACTCGAGGCGAGCCTTCTGACGATGAAGTTTTGCGAACTTTGAGGCATTAAATCTGTGCAGAGCTGTTACCGAACGGGGAAATGGGGTATAATTAAGGTCGGGAGGTTTGCGCCTGAGGCGACTTCCAGAAGGGAAGAAGAGGAGGTGCCGCGATGGCTGCGGTACGCGGCGGCGAGGAGAAGTTCTCCTACGCTCTCGTCAGTGCGGTGCCCCTCCAGGACACGCAGGCAACAGGGATCGGGATCATATTCAAAGCACCGGATCGCAGCACCATCAAGACGATCTGCCAGGCATTGGAGCACACCGACACTACAGCAGCGCTCTACGAAGCAGTGATGACGGTCCTGGATGAGGCACTGGCTACGGGGGTCTGGAGGCCGGTTATCTATCTGGACGACGCGGAGGTGGTCGCGCAGCTCAACGGCCGACAGCCGGCGCCGCGCGAACTGCTGGCGATCAACCTGCGCACACGAGCCGTGATGAACCAGGTGGGGCGGACGCGCGTGATCCCCGCGACCGCCTCCACGGGCTTCTCAGCACGACGCCTCGCGGCGACCGCGCGCAGCGGCGCGCCGAGGCGGCACGTGACGCGCGGACGGCAGCTCACGCTGCTGCCCGATGACGCGGTCGTGTAGCACCACACTAAGGCGGGCGGCGCGCACGCCAATCTGCAGTCGGCACGCGCCGCCCGCCCATGTACCGGGGCGCCCGCCCTCGAACATAGTGTTGGATCACGAGCGCCCTGCCTCCGTCTGAGCCCGGTTGTTTACCGACGCCCACGATCCAGGCACCCC